>NZ_BAAGRL010000008.1:30476-145363 GCF_054782975.1 Myceligenerans halotolerans | reverse complement strand
GCCAGGGGGTGGGAGAGTAGGACGCCGCCGGACCTCAATTCACCTCGAGGCCCGCACCGTACGGTGCGGGCCTCGAGCCATGCCCGAAAGAGCACACGAACGGGCCGGCCGAGCAGCGCTGCTCGGCCGGCCGGCCGGCCCGCCTGTCGTTCACCCGATCAGTTCAGGGTCCACTTCTGGTTGCCTCCGCCGTGGCAGGACCACAGCTGGACCAAGGCCCCGTTGGCGGTGGAGGCACCCGACACATCGAGGCACAGGCCCGATGCGGCGCTGGTGATGGAACCGTCGCCGTTGAGGTTCCAGCGCTGGTTCTCACCACCGTGGCACGACCAGATGATCACGGCCGCCCCGTCGCTCGTGCCGCCCTCCGAGGCGTCCAGGCACTTGCGTGAACCACCGGAGTAGACCGACAGCTCACCGCTGGCGGTGTGGGTCCACTGCTGGTTCGCCCCGCTCCAGCAGTCCCAGACCTGCACCTGGGTGCCGTCGGTCGTGGACTGGTTCGGCACATCCACGCACTTGCCCGAGGCCTGGCCCGTCAGCGCGCCGGCATCGGTCTGCGGCGGCGGGCTGTCGCCGAACTGGGAGAAGAAGTCCCAGATCTCGCCCTTGACCCAGCTCTGTGCGCCGCTCTCGCAGCCGGTGCACCCGTCGACCGGGCCCTGCTGGTGCCCGCCGTCGAAGGCGGCCCAGACCACGGGGTAGCCGTCCTGGCAGCCTGAATAGGTGGTGGTGAAGTGCTGGCCCGAGCCCGAGGCCGGCTCGGGCGGGTTCTGCGGGGTGCAGCCGTTGTTGCTCACGAACCGGTCGCGCATACCCCGCGCCTGGGGCATGCTGTCGGTGACCCCCTGGATGCCCATGTAGGCCACCGGCTGGGATCCGCCCGAGCAACCGGAGACCGGGCCGGGCACGGCGATGGCCGCGACCGCACGGAACTGGTCCGGACGGGCGCAGGCGAGCGCGTAGCTCATGGCGCCGCCGTAGCTGAACCCGAGAGAGAAACGCTGGGACTCGTCGACGCACAGGGCGGACTCGATGCGCTGGATCATCGCGTCGACGAAGGCCACGTCTCTGCCACCGGAGTCGGGCCAGGCGTTGTCGATGCCCTGAGGGGCGACGAAGATCGCGGTGCCGCCGGCCTGCTGCTCGAGGCCGTAGTGGGCGTAGACGGCGCCGTCCGAGCCCCCACCAGCGACCTGGTCGGCGGTTCCGCCCCACCAGTGCAGCCCGAAGATCAGCTTGTGCTGGTAGTTCGGGTCGTAGTTGTCCGGGACCTTCAGGATGAAGCTGCGGTTGAGGCCGTTGACCTGAATGGTGTGGTTGCCGCTGTTCATGCCCGGGCTCTGCCCGCAACCAGCACTCGCCAGCGCGTTCACCTGCGCAGCGTTCACTTGCGCCGACGCGGTGTTCGCGGTTGCGGCGACGGAGAACGCCGTCGCCGCGACCGCTACCGCGGCGAGGATCCGGGATCGCAGGCGTCGCCGCGGTCGCGGCGTTGCCTGTAGGAATCGGTTCGGGGGCATTGAGTACTCCTTCTCCTCTTGTCCGACCGGGGCGCCGCCTGTGGTGCCCCGGCATGGGCTCCTAGGTGCGTTGCAGGTTGAACAGCTGGTTGGCGCTGCCGGTGGTGTTCCACTGGGAGATGCGGGCGCCGTCGGCCGTGGACTCCTCCCAGACGTCCATCGCCAGGTCGCTGTGGCGGTTGACCAGGCTGATCGTTCCGTCGCCGTGGTCGACGACGTCCCACTGCTGGCTCGTCGCGCCCGTGTCGGGCTGCTGGGTGATGCCGGCGCCGGTGCTCGGACTCGCCACCTGGAGCACCAGGCCGCTGTGCCCGGTTGAACCGCGTCGGCGCGAACGGCGGCTGGGCGTTCTCGTGCTCGCCGTTGGCGCCCCACCACGGCGAGGTGGTGCGGTCGGTGTCCAGCGCCTGCTGGAGGTCCGCGTAGGGCATGTATGTCGCGTGCGGCGGCTCGTCGCCCGCCGCGAATATCCCGATGTTGTTGTTCCACTCCGGGTAGCCGTTGGGTGGGTCGGTCCAGTCCGCGGCGACCGTGCCGGGCGCGGTCGCCGCGGACTCCTGGGCTGGTGCGGCCGACGCCGCCACGCCGGGAATGGAAGCGCTCCCAATGGCAGCGAGACCGCTTGCGAGTACCGTTCGGCGGCTTACCTGCGGGCGCCGCTCAGGTGGGTTGGACATCGTTGTCTCCTAGTGCCGCTACTCGACGCTAGTCCACAAAGATATGAGATATGACATGTGATGTCAAGGTTGTGAGTGTATCTACGGATAGGCTCGTAGATCGGCGGTGTCCGCGGAGGCCCGCGCGCACGCCCCGGCCGGTCCTGCCCGTGCCACGGGCGGCGTCGACCTGGCTCGCCGGCGAGCGGGCGACCGCGTCGGCTATGCGGCGTCGGTCTCCGGCACCCGGGCGTCGTCCACCGCCGGTGTCAGGGGCTCGACGGCGTCCAGGCGCGCCCGGGCGTCGTCGGGCAGGCCGGTGGTGACGGCGGCGATCGCCGCCGTGAGCTGGTCCGGCTTGCTGCCGCCGAGGATCGGGCGGACCGCCGGGGTGTGGCCCGCGAGCCATGCCAGGACCACCTGGCCACGGGTGAGGCCGAGACCGGCGGACACCTCGTCGAGGACCGCGAGACGGCGGGTCGTGCCCGGGTGGTCGAACTCCTCGGCGACCTCCTTGGCGGGGTTGTCGTAGGCGCCGCCGAGCATCGGCGAGTACGCCCAGATCTCGAGGCCGTCGGCGGCGGCGAGGTCGAGGTGGTCGTTGGTGAGGAAGCCGAACCGGTGGCCCGCGCCCGGCGTTCCCGGCCGGGGGTGCAGGTAGGAGTAGCTGTACTGCAGCGCGCTCACGGGCTCGCGCCCCTGGCCGAGCGCCCGGGCGCGGGCGGTCGCGACCCGCCATGCCGCGTGGTTCGACATGCCGAGACGGGCTGCGAGCCCGTCGTCGTACAGGGTCGACAGGGCATCGGCGACGTCGTCGATCGGGACGGTCGTGTCCTCCATGTGTGCCCAGGCGAGGTCGATGCGGTCCGTGCCGAGCCGCCGGAGGCTGCTCTCGACCTGCGCGCGCACCTCCGCACTGCCCAGGCCGGTCCGCGAGGCGGGCCAGCGGCCGGCGACCACGGGTTCGGCGCCGAACTTCGTCGAGATCCGCACGCGGTCGCGCGTGCCGGGCCGCGCGACGAGCCAGCGGCCCAGTACCTCCTCGCTCTGCCCGCCGTAGCCGCTCTCGCTGTCCCAGAACGCGTAGCAGTCGGCGGTGTCGATCCACGTCCCGCCCGCGTCCACGAACTGGTCGAGCAGGTCGAACGCGGTCCGTTCGCCGACCGCGGTGCCGAACTTCATGGCCCCGAGGGCCAGATTCATCGTGTCCATGACCAGTAGCCTGCGACCTGGAGCGCGCTCCAGGTCAAGAGGGCGGGCCCGGGTATGTCGGGCGGACCGGGGCGACCGGCATGATGGACGCATGACCGAGACCGCGAACGCCCGTACCTACACCCCCGCGGAAGCCGCGACCGAGTCGGGATTCAGCATCGACACGCTGCGCTACTACGAGCGTGAGGGCCTCCTCGCGCCGATCGCGCGGACGGCCGGGGGGCGGCGGACCTACTCCGGGACCGACCTCGAGTGGCTCGGGCTCGTGCGCTGCCTGCGGGACACCGGCATGCCGATCGCCGACCTGAAGCAGTACGCGGAGCTCTGCCTGGACGCTTCCACGATGGACGAGCGGCTCGCCCTCCTCCAGGCGCACGACAGGCGGGTCCAGGAGCAGGTCGACCTGCTGGTGGAACAGCAGGAACGGCTGCGGGAGAAGATCCGCTGGTACCTCGGCAACGGTGCGACGGCGGCCGAGCGGGAACGCGCCGCCGGCCGGGAATGAGGTTCGCCGCGATGGCATGAGCTTGCCTCCGCGATCTCTCGGCTGTCGTGCGCGAACCTCGGTCCGGCGCAGGAAGCCTCGTGCTTGCGCGCCGGCCACGGTGCGCCGGCCACGGTGCGCCGGCCACGGTGCGGCGGCGCCGGGCATTCCGGGGTGTGGAATCCTGGTTCTGTTCCGCGGACGGGTAGCGCCCGCGACCGATCGGCGAACCAGGCCTGAAGGAGTCACGTGGCAAGCACCACCGGCGGTGTGCAGACCGTCGAGCGGGCGATCGACCTGCTGGAGATCATGACGGATCTCGGGGGAGACGCGACCCTGAGCGAGCTCAGCGACCGCAGCGGGCTCCCCCTGCCGACCATCCACCGGCTGCTGCGCACGCTCGTGCAGCGCGGGTACGCGCGGCAGATGCCGTCACGCCGGTACGCGCTCGGGCCGGGTGTGCTGCGTCTCGCGGACGCGGCAGGCCGGCAGCTCGGCGCCGCGGCCCGGCCGCACCTCGAGCGCATCGCGGCCGCGCTCGGCGAGACCGCGAACCTCGCGATGCTCGACCACGAGATGGCCGTGTACGTGGCGCAGGCGTCGTCCACGCACTCCATGCGGATGTTCACCGAGGTGGGGCGGCGGGTCCACCTGCACTGCACGGGGGTGGGCAAGATGCTGCTCGCCGGACTCGGCGAGGACCAGGTGCGGGCGATCGCGCAGCGTACCGGCCTGCCCGCCGCCACCGAGCACTCCATCACCGACGTCGGCGAGCTCGTCGAGGAGCTGGGGCGGATCCGCGAGCGCGGCTATGCGGTGGACGACGGCGAGCAGGAGGTCGGCGTCCGGTGCTTCGCGGTCGCGGTGCCGGGCGCGCCGCTGGCCACGGCGCTGTCGGTGTCGGGCCCGGAGGCCCGCGTGACCCCGGAGTTCGCCGACGACGCCGTCCCCGTCCTGCGCGAGGAGGCGGCGAGGGTGGGCGACCGGCTCGCCGGACGCTAGACTTTCCACGATCAGAACATCTACTTCCACATAGTGGAAACTGAGCAAGGAGAGTGTCGACGTGGAGACTCCGGACGGCATCGAGATCACCGGTGAGATCGGCGAGCGGTACGAGGAGGTGCTCACCCCGGCCGCGCTGGAACTCATCGTCAGGCTGCACCGCGAACTGGCGGACCGGCGCCTGGAGCTGCTGGAGGCGCGCGAGCGCCGCGTCGAGGACCTGGCCGCCGGCGGCACCCTGGGCTTCCTGGAGGAGACCCGGCACATCCGCGAGGACGACTCGTGGCGCGTGGCCGACCCGGCGCCCGGGATCGTGGACCGCCGCGTGGAGATCACCGGCCCCACCGACCGCAAGATGACGGTCAACGCGCTGAACAGCGGTGCCAAGGTGTGGCTCGCGGACCAGGAGGACGCGAACACGCCGCAGTGGAGCTCGGTGGTGGGCGGCCAGCTCAACCTGCTCGACGCGATCAACCGCACCATCGACTTCACGGCCGAGAACGGCAAGACGTACGCGCTCAAGCCCGACGCGGAGCTCGCGACCATCGTCATGCGCCCCCGCGGCTGGCACCTGCCGGAGAAGCACATCCTCGTGGACGGGCGCGAGACGTCGGGCTCGCTGGTGGACTTCGCGCTCTATCTCGCCACGGCGGGCATGCGGCAGTTCGCCAAGGGCCTGGGCCCCTACTTCTACCTGCCGAAGATGGAGTCCTACCTGGAGGCGCGGCTCTGGAACGACGCGTTCGTCCTGGCGCAGGAGTACCTCGGCATCCCGCAGGGCACGATCCGCGCGACGGTGCTCATCGAGACCTACCCGGCCGCGTTCGAGATGGAGGAGATCCTCTACGAGCTGCGCGACCACTCCGCCGGCCTGAACGCGGGCCGCTGGGACTTCATGTTCTCGGTCATCAAGTCGTTCCGGACCCGCGGCACCGAGTTCATGCTGCCGGACCGCAACGCGGTGACGATGACGGTCCCGTTCATGCGCGCCTACACCGAGCTGCTGGTCCGGACGTGCCACAAGCGGGGCGCGCACGCGATCGGCGGCATGGCCGCGTTCATCCCGAGCAAGGACGAGGAGGTGAACGCCACCGCCTTCGCGAAGGTGCGCGACGACAAGACGCGTGAGGCCGGCGACGGTTTCGACGGCTCCTGGGTGGCGCACCCCGGCATGGTGGAGCTGTGCAAGGAGGTCTTCACCGACGTCCTGGGCGACCGGCCGAACCAGATCGACCGCACCCGCGACGACGTCGAGGTCACCGCGGAGCAGCTGCTGGACGTCGCCGCCACCCCCGGCGACATCACCGAGGCGGGCCTGCGGAGCAACATCTCGGTCGGGATCCAGTACCTGCGCGCGTGGCTGGGCGGCCTCGGCGCCGTGGCGATCTTCAACCTCATGGAGGACGCCGCCACCGCCGAGATCTCCCGCAGCCAGGTGTGGCAGTGGCTGCACAACGACGTGACCCTCGCGGACACCGGCCGCACGGTCACCAAGGAGCTCGTGCACGAGATCGTCACCGAGGAGATCGCGAAGCTCCCCGGCGACGCGGCCGACTACGAGGAGGCGCGGCAGACGTTCCTCGAGGTCGCCGTCGCCGACGAGTACGCGGACTTCCTCACGCTCCCGGCGTACCGCCGCATGGACTGAGCACGGATCGCGGTCCGCGCGCGCGTGCCGGCCGGCACGCGCGCACGACCGACTACGACGACCGACCATGGCCGACGACGGCCGCCGGGCCACCGAGGTGCGCCGCCGAACCCACCCGCCGGGGTAGTACCTTCGCCATGAAGGGCGCTACCTCGGCGGGGCCGGTTCCCGCCGGAGCCGGGCCTGTGCGACGAGGAGGTTGCGATGCCCGACAGGACTTCCGATCAGGGGACGGCCGCACGCGCGCCCGACACGGCGCACCCGCCCGACGCGGCACTCGCCGCCGTGACGGCCGACCTCGCCGCCGCACTCGGCCGTGAGCGGGTCATCACCGACCACGCGCGACGCCGGACCTACGAGTGCGACGGGCTCGCGGCCTATCGAGTGATCCCGGGGCTGGTGGTGCTGGCGCGGAACGCCGACGACGTCGCCGCCACCGTCCTCGCCTGCGCCACCCGCCACGTCCCGTTCGTGGCGCGGGGTTCGGGGACGGGCCTGTCCGGCGGCGCGCTGCCGCACTCCGAGGGAGTACTCGTCGTGACGTCGCAGATGCGCGACATCCATGAGATCGACGCCCGCGCCCAGCGCGCCGTCGTCGACCCCGGCGTGATCAACCTCCAGCTCACCGCCACGGCCGGCCCCGACGGCCACTACTTCGCGCCCGACCCCTCCAGCCAGTCCGTGTGCTCGATCGGCGGGAACGTCGCGGAGAACTCCGGCGGCGCGCACTGCCTCAAGTACGGGTTCACCACGAACCACGTCACCGGGCTCGACCTCGTCACCCCGGCGGGCGAGCAGGTCGAGATCGGCGGCAAGGCCCCCGACCCGCCCGGCTACGACCTGCTCGGCGCGCTCGTGGGAAGCGAGGGCACGCTCGGGATCGTCACCTCGGCCACCGTCCGCCTGACGCGGCTGCCGCAGGAGGTCCGCACCATCCTGGCCGCGTTCCGCACGATCGACGACGCCGGCGCCGCGACCTCCGCGATCATCGCGGCCGGCGTGATCCCCGCCGCGATCGAGATGATGGACGCCCTGTCCATCGAGGCCGCGGAGGAGGCGGTGCACTGCGGCTACCCGGAGGGTGCGGGCGCGGTCCTCGTGGTCGAGCTCGACGGGCATGCGGCGGACGTGGCCGGCGAGTTCGACGACGTCGTGCGGCTGTGCGAGGGCAACGGCGCGTTCGAGGTGCGCGTCGCGGCCGACGACGCCGAGCGCGCGCTCATCTGGAAGGGCCGCAAGTCCGCGTTCGCGGCGGTGGGGCGGATCAGCCCCGACTACATCGTGCAGGACGGCGTCATCCCGCGGACCGCGCTGCCGCAGGTGCTGCGGCGGATCACCGAGCTGGGCGACGCCGCCGGCGTGCGGGTCGCGAACGTGTTCCACGCGGGGGACGGCAACCTGCACCCGCTCGTGCTGTTCGACGGGTCGCAGGACGGCGCCGTGGAGCGCGCCGAGGGGGTCGCCGGCGGCATCCTCGACCTGTGCCTCGAGCACGGCGGCTCGATCACCGGCGAACACGGTGTCGGGGCCGACAAGGCGAAGCACATGCCGCGCATGTTCACCGCCGACGACCTCGCCGTGATGCAGGCGGTGCGCTGCGCGTTCGACCCGGAGACGCTCTCCAACCCCGGGAAGATCTTCCCGACCCCGCGGCTGTGCGGGGAGCGCCCGGGGCGGCGGCAGGGCGAGCACCCGCTGTCCGAGGCCGGCGTGGCGGAGGTGTTCTGATGGCGGACCGACCGGAGACGGGGGCCGACCCCGGCAGGGCGTCCGGGATCGCTGCCGGGCAGGGGCCGGGAGCCTCGCCCGCCGGGCATCCCGCGCGGGACGCGGCGCGAGAGCCGGCGGGCGCGCGCGTGCCGGGCGCCGCGCCGGACCCGGGACGGCTCGCGGACGCGATGCGGGGTGCGGATGCCGGCGTGACCGTCCTGGAGGCCGGGCCGGAGGGCTCCGTGGACGGGGTCGCGGCCCGGGTGGTGGCGCGGCCGACGACGGCCCACGGCGTGGCGGCCGTGCTGCGCGAGGCGACGTCGCAGGGGCTGGCCACCGTGGCGCGCGGCGCCGGGACCGCCCTGGACTGGGCCGCCCCGCCCGAGCGCGCCGACCTGATCCTCGACCTGACCGCCCTCGACCGGCTCGTCGAGCACGGAGCGGGGGACCTCGTGACGGTCGCCGAGGCCGGGCTGCCCGTCGCGGCACTGCTGGAGACCGTGGGCGACGCCGGTCAGGAGCTGGTCGTGGACCTGCCGCCGCGGAGACTCGGCGCGGGATCGACCGTCGGCGGCGCGCTGGCGACGGGCGCGTCCGGGCCCCGGCGGCTGCAGCGGGGCGCGCTGCGGGACCTCGTGCTGGGGGCGACCGTGGTGCTGGCCGACGGGACGGTCGCGTCCAGCGGCGGCAAGGTCGTCAAGAACGTCGCCGGATACGACCTGGCCAAGCTCATGACCGGCTCCTACGGCACGCTCGGGGTGATCGTGCGGGCCGCGTTCCGGCTGCATCCGGTCCGTCCGGCGCGCCGGTGGGTGGTCGCCACCGGCCCGCTGCCCGACGTCGCCGCGCGCGCCCGGGAAGTGGTGGTCTCCCAGCTCGCACCCGCCGCCGTGGAGATCGACCGCTCGGCGGGGTCCGACGAGGCCACCGTCGCGGTACTGCTGGAGGGTCAGGAGACCGCCGTCGTGCAGCGGGCCCGGGAGGCGGCCGCCCTGACGGGCGGCGATGTGCGGACCACACCACCGGACTGGTGGGGGGTGCTGCCCGACGACGACGGAGCGGGCGCGGACCCCGCGTCCGGTGCGGATCGCGCGTCCGGTGCGGCCGGCGACGGCGGGCGCGGTGAGCCCGAGCCGGGCGCGTTCGGCTCGGATCTCCGGCCCGGCGTGCTCGCCAAGGCGACCGCGACGCTGACCGGCGTCGCCGCGCTGCTGGACGCCGCGCGGGCGGCGGAGGACGCCCACGGGGCCGGGGTCGCCGTGCGGGGGACGGCGGCCGGGGTGCTGTACGTCGCGATCGGCGAGCGGGGGGCCGGCACCCGTCGAGACGGTGAGACCTCCGGCGTACCAGCTGCTGCGGAGGGGCTCGGCCGCCAGGACGGCGGGATCTCCGGCGGTGCGACCGTCTCGCCCGGCCCTGAGGAGACCGGAACGTGCGATCCCGCCGCGGTGGCCGGCGTCGTCCGCGCGCTGCGGGCGGCCGCGCCGTCGCCGCGGGACGGGACCGTGACCGTGCTGCGGGCGCCACGGGACGTGCGCGCGGCCGTGGACGTGTGGGGTCCCGTGGGCGGGCTGGAGCTGATGCGGGCGATCAAGCACCGGCTGGATCCGGGGCGGAACCTCGCGCCCGGGCGGTTCGTGGGAGGCATCTGATGAGCGAGACCAAGCCGGACCTGCTCGGGTCGTTCGACCCGGGCCACGAGGGAGCGTTCGACGCGCACCACCCGCCGTCGCGCGAGCTCGTGGACGACTGCGTGCACTGCGGGTTCTGCCTCCCCGCCTGCCCGACCTACACGCTGTGGGGGGAGGAGATGGACTCGCCGCGCGGGCGCATCCACCTGATGCAGCAGGGGCTGGAGGGCGCGCCGATGTCGGCGTCGCTGGTCGGGCACATCGACGCCTGCCTGGGCTGCATGGCGTGCGTGACCGCCTGCCCGTCGGGCGTGCAGTACGACAAGCTCGTCGAGGCGACGCGGGCCCAGGTGGAGCGGCGCGGGGCCGGCCACCGCACGCGCGGGCAGCGACTGGTGCGGGCGGGCGTCTTCGCGCTCTTCCCGCACCCCCGGCGGCTGCGGGCGGTGCGGCCGTTCCTGTCGCTGTACCAGCGCAGCGGACTGTCACGGGTGGTGCGGCCCGTGCTGGAACGGCTCTCGCCGTCGCTGGCGGCGATGGAGTCGGTCGCGCCACCGCCCGCGCGGGCCGAGCCCGTGGCACCGCTGACCCGCGCGTCCGGAGACCGGCGGATGACGGTGGGGCTGCTGCTCGGGTGCGTGCAGCGGGAGTTCTTCCCCGGCGTCAACGCCGCCACGGTGCGCGTGCTCACGGCGGAGGGGTGCGACGTCGTGGCGCCTCCCGCGCAGGGATGCTGCGGGGCGCTCTCCGTGCACTCGGGGCGGGAGGCCGAAGGGCTCGACTACGCCCGCGCGCTGGTGGACGCGTTCGCGGACGCGGGCGTGGAACGGGTCGTGGTCAACTCGGCCGGCTGCGGCTCCACGATGAAGGAGTACGCGGACCTGCTCGCGGACGATCCCGCCTACGCCGGCCGGGCGGCGGAGTTCGCGACCAGGGTCCGGGACGTCGCGGAGATCCTCGACGAGCTCGGGCCCGTCGCGACGCGGCATCCGCTGCCCCTCACGGTCGCGTACCACGACGCCTGTCACCTGTCCCACGCACAGCGGGTGCGGTCGCAGCCGCGGCGGCTGCTCGGGGCGGTTCCAGGCCTGGTGGTGCGCGAGATCGCGGAGGGCGACCTGTGCTGCGGGTCGGCGGGGATCTACAACCTGACCCACCCGGAACCGGCACGGGAGCTGGGCGACCGCAAGGCCGCGAACGTGGCCGCCACAGGGGCGGAACTGCTGGTGACGTCCAACCCCGGATGCCTCATGCAGATCTCCGCGGCGCTCGGGCGCCAAGGTCGCTCGATCGCCACGGCGCACATGATCCAGGTCCTGGACGCGTCGCTGCGTGGGGCGGGCCGGGAGACGCTGGTCGGTCCCGGGGCGGGGGCGCGTGTGTGATCGGCTGGATGTCGGATGATCGGTCCCCCGGGCGACCGATCATCCGACATCCAGCCGACCATCCGACGTTCGACCGACCGTATCCGCCGCTCTGCGAGCCGGGTGCGGATCACACCGCCGGGAGGGGTGGGGCGCCGGGCGGTGTCCGAGGCGCGTGGGAGAATAGAGCCTGCATCTGCCGTTGAGAGGACCACAGTGAACGATTCGCCCCGTGAGCAGGGGAACGACCGCGAGGGCCACCGATCTGACCGTCATGGTCAGGGGCACCGGGGCCCCGGCCGGGACGGCAAGGGGTTCGGTGACCGGCCTCGTCGCGACCACGGTGGCGACCGGCGTCGCGACGAGCGCGGCGACGGCGGCAAGCGTGACGGATTCCGTCGCGATGATCGCGGGCGCGACGCCGCGGGAGACCGGCGTGACGGCGGATTCCGGCGCGACGGCGCTCGCCAGGACGGTGACGGCGGGTTCCGCGGCGGCGACGACCGCCCGCGGCGCCGGTACGACGACGAGCGCGGCCCGCGCCGGGACGACCGCGGCTCTGCCGACCGGCCCCGCCGGGACGACCGCGGGCAGGGGCCCCGCCGGGACGACCGTGACGGCCCTGCCCGCCGGGAGGGGTTCCGGCGTGACGACCGCCGCGATGACCGCGGGTACGGCGACCGGCCGCAGCGCCGGTACGACGACGAGCGCGGCCCCCGCCGCGACGACGAGCGCGGCCCCCGCCGCGACGACGAGCGTGGACCTCGCCGGGATGACCAGCGTGGACCCCGCCGCGACGATCAGCGTGGACCCCGCCGCGAGGGCGGCGGTCACGCCCCTCGTCGCGACTTCGGCGGGGCCCGCCCCCGGGACGACCGCGGCGGGCACCCGTACCGCGACGGGCGCCGCGACGACGACCGCCGCGGCGCACCCGGCAGGCGGGACGACGACCGCCGGGGCGGGTACGGCAGGCGCGACGACGAGCGTGGCCCGGGACGTGACGAGCGCGGCCCGCGGCGCGACGACCGTGGTTTCGGCGGCAGGCCGCCGCGCGACGACCGCCGCGACGGAGGCGGTCGCGACGAGCGTCGCGAGGGCTTCCGCCGGGACGATCGCCGCGAGGGCGGCGGCCGTGACGCCGGGGGAGACCGCCGCGACGGATTCCGCCGCGACGACCGCGGCCACGGCGACGACCGCCCGCGGCGCCGGTACGACGACGAGCGCGGCCCGCGCCGGGACGACCGCGGCCCCGGGGCCAGGCCGCAGCGTGACGGGCGCGGCCCCGGCGACCGCCGCGGTGACGGCGACCGTCGCGAGGGCTTCCGCCGGGACGATCGCCGGCACGACGAGCGCCCACCGCGCCGTGACCGCGGGGACGACGGCGATCGCCGCGGCGGGTTCGATCGCCCCGCCGCCCGCGGCTTCCGCGCCGACGACCGCCGTAGCCCCGGTGGCGAGCGCGGGCCGCGCGAGGGCTCTCGTGACGACCGCGGGCCGCGCCGGGACTTCCGGGACGATCGCGGTCCACGCCGCGACGACCGCCGGGACGGCGACGGCAAGGGATTCCGTGGCGACCGGCGCGGGCACGACCGGGACGACCGCGCGGACCGGGTCCCGGACCCGGAGATCGCCGAGGACGTGGAGATCGGTCAGCTCGACCGCGAGGCACGCGCCCGGATGCGCGGCCTGGGCAAGGACAACGCGGAGCGGGTCGGCCTGCACCTGATCATGGCCGGGCGCCTGCTCGACGTCGACCCGGAGACCGCCTACCTGCACGCCCAGGCGGCGGTGCGCCGGGCGGGACGCATCGACGTCGTGCGGGAGGCCGCGGGCCTGACCGCGTATCACACCGGGCGGTTCGCCGAGGCGCTGCGCGAACTGCGCACGGTCCGGCGGCTCAACGGCAGCTCGGAGCACCTGCCGCTGATGGCCGACGCCGAACGCGGGCTCGGGCGGCCCGAGCGCGCGATCGCGCTCGCCGCGACGCCCGAGGCGGAGACCCTGGACGCGAGCGGGCGCACGGAGCTGGCGATCGTGGTCTCGGGGGCGCGCAGCGACCTCGGTGAGCACGATGCGGCCCTCGCCGTGCTCGACAGGATTCCCGCCGACGAGGCCCCTGGTGATCTCGGGCTGCGCGTGCTGCAGGCGCGCGCGGTCGCGCTGGAGGCCGCGGGCCGGCCGGACGAGGCCGCGGCGGTCCTGGCCGACGTCGACCCCGCGGCGCTGGCGCGCGCGACGGGCTCCGAGGCGCCGGAGGAGGACGTCATCGTCTACGACGTCTACGACGAGGAGGCTGACATCGAGGAGGCGGTCGCCCCGGGCCAGAACGTGTCGGACGACGCTCGCGAGACCGAGACCGAGACCGAGACCGAGACCGAGACCGAGACCGAGACCGAGACCGAGACCGGGACCGGCGACGACGAGCACGTGGGGACCGGCGGCCCGGAGGTGGCGGCCGACGACGATGCGCGAGGTCCGGCTGCCGACCGCGCAGAGCCTGAAGCCGAGCTGACGGACACCGGGGACGACCTGGCCGACATGCCCGAGCCGACCGACGCGGAGGTCGAGGCCGAGGTCGCCGAGATCCTCGCCGAAGCTGGCATCGACGACGCGTCCGACGGTGACGAGGTCGAGGGTGACGCGCCCGGCGACGCGGCTGACGATGCGGTCGACGTCGACGCCGGTGCGGCGGACACTCCCGCCGAGTCCGCATCGGCGGACCGGTCCGAGGTTCCCTTGTCGGAGTCCTCCTCGTCGGAGTCTGCCCGGTCGGAGGCCGCCGGAGCGGTCGAGGCCGCCGCGGCGACCGTCGTCGTCCCTGAACAGGCCGGGTCTGGCGAGACGCCGGCCGAGGAGGCCGGTACGGGGCGGGGGCCGGCGGCATGAGCGGGCTGATCGCCAGTTCGGCCCCGCTGGCCGAGGCGTACGATCTCGCGCTCGTCGACCTGGACGGGGTGGCCTACCGGGGGCATCTGCCGATCGAGCACGCCGCGCCGAGCCTGACCACGGCGCGGACCGGCGGCATGCCGCTCGTGTTCGTGACGAACAACGCCTCGCGCGAGCCCGAGGAGGTCGCCGCGCAGCTCACGGGTCTCGGCATCCCGGCCGACGCGGACGAGGTGATGACCGCGGCGCAGGCGTGCGCCGCGCTGCTGCGCACGCGGCTGGAACCTGGCGCGAAGGTGCTGGTCGTGGGCGGCAAGGGGCTGGTCACGGCGGTGCAGTCGCAGGGGTTCGAGGTGGTGTCGTCCGCCGACGACGGTCCGGTCGCCGTCGCGCAGGGCTACGCCCCGAACCTCGCGTGGGAGGACCTCGCGGAGGCGGCGTACGCCGTCGGGCAGGGGGCGTGGCACGTGGCGAGCAACCTCGACATGTCGCTGCCGACGGCGCGCGGGTTCGCGCCGGGCAACGGGGCACTCGTCGGCGCGGTGACCGCGGCGACGGGCGTGACGCCGTCGAGCGCGGGCAAGCCGGGGCCGGGCATGTTCCGGATGGCGGTCGAGCGGGCGGGGGCGTCGCGCCCGCTCGTGATCGGCGACCGGCTGGACACGGACCTCGCCGGGGCACGAGCCGCCGGATATCCCGGCCTGCACGTGCTGACCGGCGTGTCCACCGCGCGCGACGCCGTCCTGGCGGACTCGGGTGAGCGGCCGTCGTTTCTCGGGGCCGACCTGCGCGCGCTGCTGGAGCCGCACCCCGCGCCCGTGCGGGACGGTGAGTCCTGGGTGTGCGGTGCGGCGTCGGCGCGGGTGGAGGACGGCGCGCTGCGGCCGGGCTCCGGCGAGGGGATCGACCTGGTGCGGGCCGCCTGCGCGGCGGCCTGGGCCGCGGCGGACGCCGGGGACCCGGTGACGACGGTGCCGGACCTGACCTGACGGCGCCTGTGCGCGGAGCCCGCCGCGACGGGCGCCCCCGTTCCGGGGCGGTAGCCGGCGGCACACCGAGCTTGCGGCGTGCCGTCCCGGGAGGACTGCGCGTGCCTCGCGGGGAGTGTCAGGTACGGCAGGTACCGTGTAGTCGCAGCGTTGTCGCAGCATGTCAGTCCGATGCGGAGAAGGTGACCGAGTGACCGAGTCGTACGAGGCCCCGTCCGGCGACGGCGGCTGGCACGCGGACGAGCAGGCGTTCGCCGGAGCGCTGGTCGTCGGCGGGGGACGGGCGGAGCATCCCGGCGCGGATCTCGGCTCCGCGGGGGTGGAACAGTCTCCGGAGGCGGTCGTGGGGCAGGTGCTCACCGCACTGGACGGGCTGGACGAGCTCCCGCCGGCCGAGCACGTGCAGCGGTTCGAGCAGGTGCACGGGGCGCTGCGCGCCCACCTGAGCGGCGACGCCTGAGAGACGTGGTGACAGTGATGACAGCGCGGGCCCGCGTGGACGCCGAGCTGGTCCGGCGCGGCCTGGCCAGGTCACGACGGCATGCCGCCGAGCTCGTGGCGGCGGGCCGGGTGTCGGTCGACGGCCTGGCGGTCGCCAAGCCGTCGGCGGCGGTCACGGACGAGGCCGGCGTCGTGGTGACGCCCGGTGATCCCGGCGAGGCCGAGTACGCCTCACGCGCCGGGCGCAAGCTCGCGGGCGCGCTCGACGCCCTGCAGGCCGGCCCGCCTGCCGGCCACGGCGCGTCCCGTGCATCCGTCGCGCACGGCGAGCCGCCCACACCGGACGGACGCGACGCCACGCCCGCCCACGGAGGGCCCACCGCGGACGGCACATACTCCCTCCACGGCGCTCCCACCGCGTACGGCATGCCGCCCGTGGATGGCGGGCCCGTCGTCGACGGCGCGTGGTGCGCCGATCTCGGCGCGTCCACCGGCGGGTTCACCGACGTGCTCCTGTGCCGCGGGGCCGAGCACGTGGTGGCGATCGACGTCGGGCACGGGCAGCTCGTGGAGCGGCTGCGTGCGGATCCGCGCGTCACGGTCGTCGAGGGCAAGAACGTCCGCGACCTGGTCCCGGCGGACCTGGAGCGGGCGCCCGATCTGGTCACCGGCGACCTCTCGTTCATCTCCCTGACGCTCGTGCTGCCCGCCGTCGCCG
The DNA here is from genome assembly GCF_054782975.1 of Myceligenerans halotolerans. Lineage (NCBI taxonomy): Bacteria > Bacillati > Actinomycetota > Actinomycetes > Micrococcales > Promicromonosporaceae > Myceligenerans > Myceligenerans halotolerans. The sequence continues at coordinate 129,099 of NZ_BAAGRL010000008.1, read as the reverse complement.
CCGTCCTGCCACCGCACGGGAGCGCGCTGCTACTGGTCAAGCCCCAGTTCGAGGTGGGTCGCGGACGGCTCGGGCGGGGCGGCGTCGTGCGGGATCCGGCGCTGCACGCCGAGGCGCTGACCGGCGTCGTCCGCGCGGCCGAGCAGGCGGGCCTGCGCCTGCGTGCGATCGTCCCGAGCCGGTTGCCGGGCCCGAGCGGGAACCGCGAGTTCTTCGTCTGGCTCGCGGCCGACGCCGCCGCGCCCGTCGCGGAGGACCGGGAACTCGCCGACGCGGTGGCGGCCGCCGTCGTCCCTGACGCTGTGGTCCCCGACGGCTCAGCCCCGGGCAGTCCGGCCGCCGTCGTCCCTGACGGTCCGGTCTCGGATGACCCAGCTGCCGTCGCCTCCGAAGGTCTGACCCCGGACGACCCAGCCGCCGCCCCCGGCGGCCCTGGCACGGCCGCCCCGGGTCACGACGATCCCGGCCACGACGATCCCGGCCACGACGATCAGGAGCTGTCATGACGCGGCGGGTGCTCATCGTGACGCACGGCGGCCGTCCCGCGGCCGTCGCGGCGACGACCGAGGCGGTGCGCGAGCTCAAGGCCGCGGGCTTCGAGCCCACGCTGCACGACGACGCGCTCACCGAGGACTTCGGCGACCACATGGACGTCGCCCGGCTGCGCGAGGGCGTCACGGAGTCCGAGCTCGTCATGGTGCTCGGCGGGGACGGCACGATCCTGCGCGCCGCCGAGCTCACGCGCGGCACCGAGGTGCCGCTGCTCGGCGTGAACCTGGGGCACGTCGGCTTCCTCGCGGAGTCGGAGCGCGAGGACCTGCACGCGGCCGTGGAGCGGCTCGCCGCGCGGGACTACACGGTCGAGAAGCGAGCGTGCGTCGAGGTCGACGTGCACCTGCCCGACGACGGCGACGTCCTCTCGGGCTGGGCGCTCAACGAGGTGACCATCGAGAAGGGCCTCGGCGGGCGCATGCTCGAGGTCGGGGTGAGCGTCGACGGGCGGCCGCTGTCGTCCTTCGGCTGCGACGGCGTGGTGATGTCCACGGCGACCGGGTCGACGGCACACGCGTTCTCCGGCGGCGGGCCCGTGATCTGGCCGGACGTCGACGCCGTGCTGTTCGTCCCGCTGAGCGCGCACGCCCTGTTCGCCCGCCCGCTGGTGGTGGGCCCGCGCAACGAGATCGGGGTGCGGGTGCTGCCGGCGTCGGCCGTGCCGGGGGTCCTCACCTGCGACGGGCGGCGGCGGATCGACGTGCCGCAGGGGTCGAACGTGCTCGTGCGGCGCGCGGGCGAGATCCGGCTGGCGCGGCTCAGCCAGGCGCCGTTCACCGACCGGCTGGTGTCGAAGTTCGACCTGCCCGTCGCGGGCTGGCGCGAGCGGGCGGTACGGTCTGATCCGTCCGGACAAATTTTCGAGCGTGGTGAGGAGTGACGTGCTCGAGGAGATCGCTATCGAGAACCTGGGCGTCATCCGCGGCGCTCGCGTGCCCCTGTCCGAGGGGCTGACCGTCATCACCGGTGAGACGGGCGCGGGCAAGACGATGGTGCTCACGGGACTGAACCTGCTCATGGGCGGGAAGGCCGACCCGCGGTCGGTGCGCCCGGGCGCGGACCGCGCCGCCGTCGAGGGCAGGATCCGCGTGTCGGGGCACCCCACGGCCGCGGCGCGCGTGGACGAGGCGGGCGGCGAGCTCGAGGACGACGGCACCGTGGTGGTGCTGCGCACGATCGCCGACGGCCGTTCCCGCGCCCACCTGGGCGGCCGCGCGGTGCCGCAGGGGGTGCTCGCGGAGATCGCGGACGACCTCGTCACCGTGCACGGGCAGGCCGAGCAGCTGCGCCTGCGCACGAGCGCCAAGCAGCGCGACGCGCTGGACGACTTCGCCGGGCCCGTCCACCAGGGTGTGCTCGCGGAGTACCGGACGGCCTGGTCCGAGCGCACCGGGCTGCTGGCGGAGATCGCCGGGTCGGAGGCGAGGGCCGCCGAGCGCGCCCGCGAGGTCGAGCTGCTGCGCATCGGGCTCGAGGAGATCGAGCGGGTCGACCCGCAGCCCGGCGAGGACGCGGAGCTGGCGGCGCTGATCGAGCGTCTCGCCAACGCGGAGGGCCTGCGGGTCGCGGCCGGCGAGGCACACCAGGCGATGGCCGGCGAGGACGAGTCCGGCGCGCAGCGGAACGCGATCGCCCTGGTCGAGGCCGCCCGGCGGGCGCTGGAGGGCGGCGCGCCGTCCGACCCGGCGCTGGGCGAGCTGGCGACCCGGTTCGCCGAGGTCGGGTACCTGATCAACGACCTCGCCACCGACGTCGCCGCGTACCTCGACGACCTCCAGGCCGACCCGGGCGGCCTGGAGGCCGCGCACGCGCGCATGGCAGATCTCAACGGCCTGACCCGGAGCTACGGCGAGACGATCGACGACGTGCTGCAGTGGGCGAGTGATGCCGGCCTGCGGCTCCTCGACCTGGACGACGGCGGGGACCGGCTGGAGTCCATGAAGCGGCGCGTCGCCGAGCTCGACGCCGAGCTCGACCGCCTCGCGGGCGTCCTGACCGAGGCGCGCACCACCGGCGCGGTCGAGCTCGCCGAGGCCGTCACCACCGAGCTGCGCGGCCTCGCGATGGGCGGCGCTCACCTCGAGGTCACCGTCGCGCCGGCGGACACCCTCGGGCCGTACGGGGCCGACCAGGTCACGATGCTGCTCGTGCCGCACCCCGGCGCCCCGCCGAGCCCGCTGGGCAAGGGCGCCTCCGGCGGTGAGCTGTCCCGCGTCATGCTCGCCCTGGAGGTGGCGCTCGCCACGTCGCCGCACAAGCAGGAGGACGGGGCCGCTGCTGCCGCGATGCGCCGGACCTTCGTGTTCGACGAGGTCGACGCCGGTGTCGGCGGGCGGGCCGCGGTCGAGGTGGGCCGGCGCCTGGCGCGTCTGGGCCGGACCACGCAGGTGGTCGTCGTGACGCACCTGGCCCAGGTGGCCGCGTTCGGCGACGCCCACCTCGTGGTGACGAAGTCGACCGACGGCGCGCCGGGCGGAGGCGGCAGCGACGACGGGATGATCACCGTCACCGGCGTCCGCGAGGTCGCCGACGAGAACCGGGTCGTCGAGCTGGCGCGCATGCTCTCGGGCCAGGAGGATTCCGCCACGGCCCGGCAGCACGCCCTGGAGCTCCTCGAGTCGTCGGTCGTGGGACGATGAGGTCGATGAAGCTCATCCTCGCCCGGTCCGGCCAGCACGACGCGGACCGGGCGGACCCCGGTGGTCCCGTCACGGGGCTCGCGCGCATCGGCAAGCGGACGAAGGAACTCACCGGCCGCCTGAACCCGGGTGACGTCGCCGTCATCGACCACGCGGACATCGACCGCGTGGCCGCCGACGCGCTCGTGGCCGCGCAGCCGGTCGCCGTGCTGAACGCGGCCCGCTCCATCACGGGCCGGTACCCGAACACGGGTCCCGGCATCCTGATCGAGGCGGGCATCCCGCTGATCGACGACCTCGGGCCGGCCGTCATGGCGCTCGACGAGCGTGCCCCGCTCGAGATCATCGACGGCCAGGTCATGTCCGGCGGCGAGGTGATCGCCAAGGGCGACCGCCAGACCGAGGCGTCGCTCGGCGAGGCGATGACCGCCGCCCGCGAGGGCCTGTCCGTGGAGATCGAGCGGTTCGCCGAGAACACCATGACGTACCTGCGACGCGAGCGAGACCTCCTGCTCGACGGCGTGGGCGTGCCGGCGATCCGCACCCCGATCGCGGGGCGCCACGTCCTCATCGTCGTGCGCGGCTACCACTACCGCGAGGACCTCGCGATGCTGCGCTCGTACGTCAAGGAGAACCGCCCGGTCCTCATCGGGGTCGACGGCGGCGCGGACGCGATCATCGACGAGGGCTGGAAGCCCGACCTGATCGTCGGCGACATGGACTCCGTCTCCGACCGCGCGCTCGCCGGCGGTGCCGAGATCGTCGTGCACGCCTACCGCGACGGCAAGGCACCGGGCCTGGACCGGGTGCGCGAGCTCGGCGTCGAACCCGTGGTGTTCCCCGCGACCGGCACCAGCGAGGACATCACCATGCTGCTCGCGGACGACAAGGGCGCCGAGCTCATCGTCGCCGTCGGCACCCACGCCACCCTGGTGGAGTTCCTCGACAAGGGCCGCGCCGGGATGGCGTCGACGTTCCTGACCCGGCTGCGGGTGGGAGGCAAGCTCATCGACGCGAAGGGCGTCTCCCGGCTGTACCGCACGCGCATCTCCAACACCCAGCTCACCATGCTGTCCCTGGCCGGCGTGTCGGCGGTGCTGGCCGCCATCGGCGCGACGTCCGCCGGCCAGACGTTCTTCGGCATCCTGGGCGCGCGCTTCGACGACTTCTGGTCATGGGTGAGTAGCCTGTTCGGCGGCTGACCGTCACGTCGGCCATCCGCCGTTCACCCGACCGACCCCACCGTGGCGCCGCGGGCTCCCCGCCCCGCGCACGGACCGAATGAAGGACCTCCGCCCCTCGTGATCGACTTCCGCTACCACCTCGTCTCCCTCATCTCGGTGTTCCTCGCCCTCGCGGTGGGGATCATCCTCGGGGCGGGGCCGCTCCAGGGGGCGCTCGGCGAGACCCTCACCCGGCAGGTCGACACCCTGCGCGAGGAGCGCAACGTGCTGCGCGCCCAGCTCGACGACACCACCCGCAGACTGGGCGCGGACGAGGAGTTCGTGGCCGCCGCCGCACCACGGCTCCTAGACGGGGCGCTGCCCGGCCGCCGTGTCGCCGTCGTCGGCCTCGGCGACGTGCCCTCCGGCGTGCGGGCGGGCGTGATCGACCAGCTCGAGACGGCCGGTGCCGAGGTCGTCGTCAGCGCGAAACTCCCCGTGAACTGGACGCAGGCCGAGGAGGAGTCCACCCGGACCACCGTCGCCGACGGGCTGCGCGACCCCCTCGCCCAAGCCGGCGTCGAGACGGACGAGGACGACCCGGTGGCCACGCTCGCCTCGGCCGTGACGCTCGCGCTCACCGGCACCGAGTCCGCCAGCGACCGCAGCGTGGCCGCGCTGGACCTCGAGCAGCAGCTCGAGACGTTCGGACTGCTGCGGACCGCCGACGATCAGACCCTCCCCGCGAACGCCGTCGTCCTCCTGTCCGCCTCGGTCGTGCCGCCCGAGGCCGAGGCGGGGGACGCCGAGACCGACGACACGGAGACGGCCACCCCCGAGCCCGCGAACCCCCGGTACGTGGGCGACGTGTGGACGGGCGTGACCCGGGGCGTCGGGCAGGTCGCGGGAACGGCCGTGCTCGCGGGCCCGGCGGCCGACGGCGACGACGTCGTCCAGCGGGTACGGTCCGACGACGACCTGGCCCGCGAGGTGAGCACCGTCAGCGGGGTGACGGAACTCATCGGGGAGATCACCGTGCCGCTGGCGCTCGCCGCGGCCCTGACCGGCCGCGTGGACCACTACGGGCCCGAGACGGACACGGCGGTGTTCCCGCCCGTGCCCGCGGACTGACGCGGACGAAGGATGCGGCGGACGGTGGGGGCCGAGGGACGAGGCACGCGCCGGGAGCGGAGTCCGAGGACGCGGCAACGAGAACACTGACACCGACGAGGAGCACTGTCATGACGGCATTCCGGTTCGTCGCCGCCGCGCTGGCCGCGGGCGCGACGACCGCCTGGGCGCGCCGGCGGCTCGAGGCCGCCGTGCGCTCGGGCGAGCTGAAGCGCGTGCACGAGAAGGTCGCCACGCCCGAGGCGTGGACCCGGACGAACCACCGCGGCGAGCCCATCAGCCTGCTGGAGGGCCCCGCCGTGGCGGCCGGCCTCGTGGCCGGAGCCGTCGCCGCGGGCGGCCCGGCAGCGGGCCCGACGGCGTTCGCCACCGCCGCGGCCGGAGCGTTCGGCGTGATCGACGACGTCGCCGAGGACGTGCGGGGCTCCGCCGTGAAGGGGCTGCGCGGGCACCTCGGCGCGCTCACGCGCGGCCAGGTCACCACCGGCGGCCTCAAGGTGCTGGGCATCTGCGGCTCCGCGCTCGTCGCATCGGCATCCGGCACCCCGCGGCGGGGCGGGTCGTTCGCGCACCTGGTCGACGTCGGGATCAACGGCGCGCTCATCGGCGGCACCGCGAATCTCGTGAACCTCTTCGACCTGCGGCCCGGCCGCGCCCTCAAGGTCGCGACCGTGGCGAGCCTCGCCGCCGGCGCCGTGGCGGGCGCCGGGACACCGGGCGCCGGAGCCGCACCGGGAGCGAGCGCGGTCACCGGCGCACTCCTCGGCGCCGCGGCCGTGGCCGCCCCCGCCGACCTCGGCGAGCGGGACATGCTCGGCGACGGCGGCGCGAACGCGCTCGGCGCGCTCGTCGGCTCCCAGCTCGCCTTCGGAGCGCCGCGCACGGTTCGGCTCGCCGCGCTCGCCGGAGTCGTCGGCCTCACCCTCGCGTCCGAGAAGGTGAGCTTCTCCCGCGTCATCCGGTCCACGCCCGGGCTGCACCGCCTCGACATGCTGGGCCGCCGGCCGGTTCCGGAGTCCGGCGTCGCACCCTGATGAGGTCAGGGCTCGCGCGGGCCGCGCTGCTCGTCACCCTCGTCACCCTGGCGAGCCGCGTCGTCGGCTTCGGGCGCTGGCTCGCCCAGGGGCAGTGGGTCGGCAACGGCACGTTCACCGACGCCTTCAACGCCGCCAACCTGCTGCCCAACGTCCTCTTCGAGGTCGCGGCCGGCGGGGCGCTCGCTGGCGCCGTCGTCCCCCTCGTGTCGGGTCCGCTCAGCCGCGCGACGCCCACCTCCGAGAACGCGGCGGCCCATCGCGAGCAGGCGTCCCGCACGGCCTCGGCACTCCTGGGCTGGACCCTCGTGGTGCTCGTCCCCGTGGGGGTCCTCATGGCACTGCTCGCGGGGCCCATCGCCGCCGGCCTGCCCATCCGGGACCCGGCCCTGACGGACGTGGCCGCCGCGTTCCTGCGCGTGTTCGCCGTCCAGGTGCCGATGTACGGCATCGCCGTGGTCCTCGGCGGGATCCTGCAGGCGCACAAGCGGTTCTTCTGGCCCGCGTTCAGCCCGCTGATCTCCAGCCTCGTGGTGATCGGCGTGTACTGGGGCTACGCGGCACGACTGCCCGAGCGGGGCACCCAGGATCTCGCCGAGATCCCCGCACGCGCCCTCGACTGGCTCGCCTGGGGGATCACCGCCGGCGTCGTCGCCCTCGCCCTGCCGCTCGTGCTGCCCACGCTGCGCACCGGCCTGCGGCTGCGGCCCACCCTCCGGTTCCCCGACGGCGAGGGCCGGCGCGCCGCCCACCTCGCCTTCGCCGGGATCGGGGCACTCGTGGCACAGCAGGTGGCGCTCGTCGTCGTCATGCTCGTCGGCACGGACCTCGGCGGATACACGACCTGGCTGTACGCCTACAACGTGTACCTGCTGCCGTACGCAGTCCTCGCGTACCCCATCGTGACCAGCGCCTTTCCTCACCTTGCGGAACACGCTGCCGCCGGCCGCCGCAACGAGCTGCGCGCTCTCGTCGCGAGCACGACCCGCACGCTCCTGGTCGTCGCCGCGGCCGGCGTCGCCGCCCTCGTCGCCGCCGCCCCCGCCGTCGAGGTCGTCTTCGACCTGCTCGTCACCGGCGACGCTCCAGGCCTGGCCTCCGCTCTCGCCTGGATGGCACCCGGACTCGCGGGCTTCGCGCTCGTCCTGCACCTGTCGCGCGCCCTCTACGTCGTCGACCGCGGCCGGGCCGCCGTCGTGGCCACCGCCACGGGCTGGGGCGCCATGGTCGTCGGCCTGTTCACGGTCTGGGTCGCGCTCGGCGGCGCGGACGCGGCCGGATCCGCGCGGGCGTCCGGATCACCGGAGCCGTCGGTGCTCGGGTTCCTCAAAGGGCTCACGTTCCTCGACGGCCTGGCGGTGGTCGACGGCGAGCCAGGGCACGACATCGTGCTCGGCGCCCTCGGCGCCGCCGGGACCCTGGGCATGCTCGTCGCCGGGGCCGGCCTGCTGGTGGCCGTGCGGCGGCATCTGGGGCGCGGGGCGCTCGCGGGGACGGGGCGCACCGGGCTCGTGCTCGTGGCGGCGGTCGCGCTCGGGGCGGGCGCGGGGTACGGCGTCGGGTACCTGCTGCGGCCGCCGGGCCCGAGGATCGACCCGGGGTTCGTCGCGTATCCCGGCGGTGACCGGCCGTTCGTGGCGAGCGAGTTCCTCGCGGCGCTCGGGTCCGGCCTGGCCGCGGGTGTCGTGGCGGCCGTCGTCGTGCTGGCGCTGGCGGCACTGGCGGACCCGGGCGTCCGCGCCCGCCTGCGCGCCCTGGCCGCCCGCCGCCGCTGAGCCGCTCGGTGTGATGTGATCTACGCGAGTCCTTTGCGCATTTTCCCCGAGCGGACCCGCCGATGGCGGGTAGGCTGGAGTTCCGTGGTCGATCCCCTGAACAGACTCCGGTCCCGCTCCTCCGTCACCAAGCACATCTTCGTGTCCGGAGGTGTCGCCTCTTCTCTTGGCAAGGGGCTCACGGCCTCCTCGCTCGGACGGCTCCTGCGATCGCGTGGCCTGCGCGTCACGATGCAGAAGCTCGATCCCTACCTCAACGTGGACCCGGGGACGATGAACCCGTTCCAGCACGGCGAGGTGTTCGTCACGGAGGACGGCGCCGAGACCGACCTCGACATCGGGCACTACGAGCGCTTCCTCGACGTGGAGCTGCCGGCCTCCTCGAACGTCACCACCGGCCAGGTGTACTCGCACGTGATCGCGACGGAGCGGCGCGGCGACTACCTCGGCGACACCGTGCAGGTGATCCCGCACATCACCGACGAGATCAAGCGCCGCATGCGCGACCAGGCGTCCGAGGACGTCGACGTGATCATCACCGAGATCGGCGGCACGGTCGGCGACATCGAGTCGCAGCCGTTCCTCGAGGCGGCGCGCCAGGTGCGGCACGAGCTGGGCCGCGACAACGTGTTCTTCCTGCACGTCTCGCTCGTCCCGTACATCGGGCCGTCCGGCGAGCTGAAGACGAAGCCCACCCAGCACTCGGTGGCCGCCCTGCGCAGCATCGGTATCCAGCCGGACGCGATCGTGCTGCGCGCCGACCGCGTGGTGCCGGAGTCGGTGAAGAACAAGATCGCGCTGATGTGCGACGTCGACAACGAGGCCGTCGTCAACGCCGTCGACGCGCCGAGCATCTACGACATCCCGCGCGTGCTGCACGCCGAGGGACTCGACGCCTACGTCGTGCGGCGCCTCGACCTGCCGTTCCACGACGTCGACTGGGACGGCTGGGCGCAGCTCCTGGAGCGCGTGCACACCCCCGCGCACACGGTGGAGGTGGCGCTCGTCGGCAAGTACATCGACCTGCCGGACGCCTACCTGTCGGTCACCGAGGCCCTGCGGTCGGGCGGCTTCTCGAACGACGCCAAGGTCACGATCCGGTGGGTCGCCGCGGACGAGTGCAGCACGCCCGAGGGCGCCGAGTCGTCCCTCGAGGGGGTCGACGCCGTGCTGGTGCCCGGCGGCTTCGGCGTGCGCGGCATCGACGGCAAGGTCGGGGCGCTGCGCTGGGCCCGCGAGAACCGCGTGCCCACCCTCGGCATCTGCCTGGGCCTGCAGTCGATGGTCATCGAGTACGCCCGCAACGTGCTTGGGCTCGACGACGCCTCCTCGACCGAGTTCACCCCGGACTCGACCCACCCGGTGATCGCGACCATGATCGAGCAGAAGGCGATCGTGGAGGGCGAGGGCGACCTCGGCGGCACCATGCGACTCGGCTCCTACGACGCGCACCTCGTGCCCGGGTCCGTGACCGCCAAGGCCTACGGCACCGAGCGGGTCGCCGAGCGCCACCGCCACCGGTACGAGGTGAACAACGCGTACCGCGGGGAACTGGAGGAGGCCGGCCTGCTGATCTCCGGGACGAGCCCCGGCGGGACCCTCGTGGAGTTCGTCGAGCTCCCGGCCGACGTCCACCCGTACTACGTGGCCACGCAGGCGCACCCCGAGTTCAAGTCCCGTCCCACGCGCTCGCACCCACTGTTCGCGGGGCTCATCGCCGCCGCGCTCGAGTGCCAGGGTGCCTGAGCTGGTGGAGCTGTTGGGTACCGAGCACACGGGGCAGTTCGAGCCGCTGGAACCGATCGAAGGGTTGCCGCGCACGGGGCCGATCACACCGGCGGGGCCGGTATGGCCGGCGACACAGGCGGAGCCGGCGTGGCCCGCGGTGTCCGGGGAGACGGCGGCTCCCGGGGAGCCGACGCGGCCCGCGGACGCGGTGATGGCGGCTGAGCCGGCGTGGTCCGGGCAGCCGGCGGTGCCTGCGGGCACGGCGGTGCCTGCGGGCACAGCGGTGCCTGCGGAGCCGGCGAGATCCGAGGAGGAGCCGGGATCGGAGCGTCGCGCGCGACCGTCGTCGGCCCCGGAGCCGGGGACGACGGGCCCGGACGTGCCGCGCCCGGACGTGCCGGCCGGCGTTGCGGGGTCGTGGCCGAGTGCGTCCGACGGTATCGGCGACGTCGTCGCGCCCCGCCCGGCGCGCCGGCTCGACGTTCCCTTCCAGGGGCGCATCGTCGACGTGGCCGTCGACGAGGTGGATCTGGGGGAGGCCGGCGTCGTACGGCGTGAGTACACGAACCATCCCGGCTCGGTGATCGTCGTCGCGCTGGACGACGACGGCAACGTGCTCCTGCTGCGCCAGTACCGGCACCCCGTGGGAGCGTTCCTCTGGGAGCTGCCGGCCGGGCTGCTCGACATCGACGGCGAGGACCCGCACATCGCGGCCGCCCGTGAGCTCGCCGAAGAGGCGGACGTCCGCGCGGCCCGCTGGGACGTGCTCCTGGACCTGCTGCCGACACCCGGCGGCAGCAACGAGGCGGCCCGCGTCTACCTGGCCCGCGGTCTCACTCCCGTGCCGGAGCCGGAGCGGCACATCCGCGAGGCCGAAGAGGCCGACATGGTGGCCGTTCCGGTCCCGCTGGAGGAGGCCGTGGCGCTCGCCCTGGCAGGTCGGCTCCACAACGGCCCGACCGTGTCGGGCATCCTCGCGGCGGCCATCGGCCGGGCGAGCGCGTGGAAGACCCTCCGCCCGGTCACGTCCCCGTGGGAGTACCGTCGCAACTGACCGCGGGCTCCGGCCGGGGCCCGGCCGGGACGCTCGGCTGAGGGAGTCGCCTGGCCAGGAAGCTCCGGATCTGGCCGGACCAGGAGGTTGATTGCGCCAAACACGGGTTTGGCGTAATCAACCTCCTGGCTCGCGGGGCCCAGGGGGACTCCGCCTGGAAAAGTGTGCCAAGCGCGGAGCGCCTCGGGTGGGCGTACTACTGTTTGTCCCCGGAATGAGGCAAGTCGGACTTGCCATTCACGAGCATGGGGGCCAGGCATGGACGACACTGCGGAGCGGGCCGGGGACGCACGGACCGGGGACACGACGAAGACCGACGGCGCGCGGCCGGCGTCGTCGGGCAAGTCGTCCGGCGGATCGTCGGGCAAAGAGTCGATGAAGGCCCGGGCAAAGAGCGATGGGCCGTCGTCGGAGACGCGGGGCAGGCGGCGGATGCCCGCCTGGCTGGCCGGCATCATCGGTGCGATCGTGGGGTTCGCGATCGCGACCGGGATCGTGGCAGGGGTGCTGGCGGGGCTGAAGGACGACTTCCGGGACGCGTTCGTACGGGTGCTGCTGGACAGCCTGAACCCGTTCACGACGTCGGAGGTCGACCGGTCGACGGAGCCGGTCCTGCTGGGGATGAGGGACCTGGCGCGCTTCGTCGCGGCCGAGGCCGAGTACGAGGTGCTGGTGGACCTGGAGCAGGATGTGAAGTACCTGCCGGGGTGGCTCGCGGGGTCGCACCTGGCGCTCGTGGTGAACGGGTCGGTGGAGTCGTACGTGGAGTTCTCGGACCTGGGTCCGGGCGCGATCGAGGTCTCCGACGACGGCACGGCCGTGACCGTCACCGTGCCGGAGCCGGAGCTGGCGGCGCCGCGCATCGATCTGGAGTCCAGCCACGCGCTGAGCGAGGACAAGGGACTGGTGGACAAGATCGGCGACCTGTTCGAGAGCAACTCGGACGCACGCCAGGAGGCCCTCGAGCAGGGGTCCGACAAGATCGCCGCGGCGGCCGAGGAGTCCGAGCTGACCGAACGGGCCCGCGAGAACACCACCAGGACCCTGGAGGCGCTGGTCGGGTCGTTCGGCTACGAGACGGTGACCGTGGAGTTCGAGGACCACGACGCGGGCTGACGGCGTTGCGCAGGTGCGTGACGTCGTCCGCCCCCGACGCCGCCGTCCGCCAGCCTCCGCCGTCCGCCCCCGCCAGCCGCCGTCTGTCGACGCCTGCGCGACGTCCGGTGTCGCCCGGGGCGGCCCGGTATCAATCCGGACGGGTTTATCCCGGGCGTCGCGCTGCGCTACTCTTCCGCGGTGACCAGCGAACCGGACATGCTTCCCCCTGTTTCGTCCTTGCCCGCGTGGCTCGTCCCTTCCGTGTACCTGAACTGGTCGGAGGACTGGCTGCGTGAGGCCGTAGCTGTCGCCACCGGCGGCAACGAGCACCTGCTGCCGCGCGGCGCCGACGGCCCACAGCGCGGTGACGTCGTGGTTACCGTGGTGGGGTCCGACCCGGGCATCGTGGCGTCGGTCGAGCTGATGGGCACCACCCAGGGCGAGGACTGGATCGCCGACGAGCTGTTCGGGCCGGACAAGCCCGTGCTCTGGGACGACCTGTTCAACGGCGCGTCGGCGTACGCGCGCTCGTCGGGCTGGCTGCCGCAGGAGCACGCCCGGCTCGTGCTGGACGGCATCGCGGGGCAGTTCCGCAACGGCGCCTCCGGCACGCTCGAGCCCGGCGACTGCGAGACCGGCCAGATCTCGCCCAACCTGCACGTGCTGCGCCTGCTGGGGCACCGCCAGATCACCGGCGCCGACCTGCGGCACGAGGAGCGCTGCTACTCGTGCGAGCAGTTCGTCGACGTCACGCAGCTCCGCGTGCACGACGACGGCGCCATCGCGGTCCGCAACGAGAGCGCGGCGGCCCCCCGCGAGCTGAACCGGCTCATCGCCGACACGTTCCTCGTGTGCGACCCGTGCCACGAACTGCTGCACCCGCACGCGATCGGAGCGCAGCGCGCCCGGATGCGTCCGGCGTGCCCGTCGTGTCACTCGCGCGGGACCGCGAAGCGGATCGTGTGGAACGAGGCGATCCACGACGAGATGCACATGCCGCACGATGTCGTCTACGGCGGCTTCGACGTGCCGGTCCCGACGCCCGAGTGGTACTGCCCGCAGTGCCACGCGAACTTCGCCACGGGCGTGGTCGGCACCCGCGCCCTGGGCGGTGCGTCCGCGATCCCGCCCGCGCCGATGGACCTCGACGTGGCCCCGCCCGTCGAGGTGTCCGCGATGCCGGAGATCTGACCGCTCGGTACTGATCCGAGCCCAGGGATCCGCGTCCGGAGGTCCTGAAGGACGAAGCGGGCCCGGAGGGGACAGGCCATCGCCGGCCGACCCCCTCCGGGCCCGCTTCGCTGTGCGGAGATCGCGCGGCCGGGCTACGGACGCACAGGTGCGGCCTCGGTGCCCGCGCTCGCGGCCCGGGCGCTCGCGCGTGCCGCCAGGACCGCGGTGACCGCCCCGGCCGCGTACAGCAGGTACTGCACGATCTCGGTCACGCGGTGCGGCAGAGGCAGGTCGACGAGCAGGGACACGTTGATCATCGAGCCGAGCCACAGCACGGCCATCAGGCACAGCATCGCGGCGCCGATCCACCCCGCGGCAGGGCGACCACGGCCCACGAGCCACAGCCCGGTCAGCGTGACGGTCGCCGTGAACGTGCTGATCAGGAGCGAGACGACGTAGATGTCGAACTCGCCGGGGAACTGCGCGGTCCGGCCGACCGCCAGGACCGCCTGGCCCAGGAGCACGCCGATCAGCCCGATCACCGGCGCCCGGTGCCCGAAGACGGTCACCGTGCCGCGCCGGTGCGCCCGGGCGGTGGCCAGCGCGAGCGTGACGGCGCCCGCCGCGAGCACGAGGGCGACGACGGTGTAGGCCGTCTGGGCCATGATCACCGGGCGGGCGTCCCAGAGCATCTGGAGCACGGCGATCACGGCGAGCACGAACAGCTGCGCACCGGTCACGGAGGCCGCGGCGACCCGCAGCGGGCCCGCACCGGTCGCACGGGGATGCAGGCCGGCGGCGCCGGCGACGAGGGTCATGGTGGCCGGCGCGCCGACGATGGCGAGCACCCAGAACACGTTGTCGGTGCGGAACGCGAAAGGATCCAGGTCGACCCCCGCCCGCAGGAACGTGAGCACCACCGGTACCCACGCCGCGACCGTCAGGAGCACGACCGTGACGGCCGGCCAGCCGCTGCCGCCGTCGTCCGGGTCGGGCGGGGAGGCCGGCGGGGGCTCGACGCCGAGCTGCGTCCGTTCCTCGTCGCGGGCCAGGCGCTCGTCGCCACGGTCTCCGCCGGGCGTCTCTGATGTGGTGGGACCGGCGTCGTCCGTCATGGTGCTCCGCGTGTGGTTCTGGCGTACCGAGGTCTGGCTCACTCTACAGCGGACCGGACATCACGGACGGAGAACGAGCCCGGTCGGCCCCTCGGCCGCGGGGGTTGTGAAACGGTTAACGTCGTTGCCGCCGGGGGGTGCCGGGCCGGACCGTCGTCCAGGCGCCCGCACCGTCGCGGGTGCTGCGCCGATGGCGCAGGATCCAGGAGGGCAGCAATGACCCGAGAACCGAACCGGAGACGACGGCGGAGGTCCGCCGTCGCTGTCAGCACCCTCGCCGCGCTGGCGTTCGCCACGGCGGGCGCGACGGCGGCGAGCGGGGAGACCGCGCGGTCCGACGTCGTGCAGGGGACGTCGACGGCGGAGGACGAGGTCCGCGCACTGGCGGGCCCCTATGCCGACCGCTTCCTCGAGATGTACGACAAGATCAAGGACCCGGCCAGCGGCTACTTCTCCGATCAGGGCATCCCGTACCACGCGGTCGAGACCCTCATGGTCGAGGCGCCGGACTACGGCCACGAGACCACGAGCGAGGCGTACTCGTTCTGGCTGTGGCTGGAGGCCTCGTACGGCGAGCTGACCGGCGACTGGGCGCCCTTCAACGACGCGTGGGACACGCTCGAGGCGTACATGATCCCCACCACGGAGAACCAGCCGACGAACGGGGCGTACAACCCGGCCGACCCGGCGACCTACGCCCCCGAGCACGGGCACCCGAGCGAGTACCCGGCCGAGCTCGACACCGGGGTCTCGGTGGGTACCGACCCGATCGCCGACGAACTGAGCAGCACGTACGGCACCGACGAGATCTACGGCATGCACTGGCTCGCGGACGTCGACAACATCTACGGCTTCGGCGCGGCACCGGGGTCCTCGGAGCTGCTGGGCCCGGACTACGAGGGCACGAGCTACATCAACACCTTCCAGCGCGGCGAGCAGGAGTCGGTGTGGGAGACGATCCCGCAGCCGTCGATCGACGACTTCTCCTACGGCGGACCGAACGGTTACCTCGACCTGTTCACGGGCGACGCGCAGTACGCCCAGCAGTGGAAGTACACCAACGCCCCGGACGCGGACGCACGCTCGGTCGAGGCCGTGTACTGGGCCAAGAAGTTCGCCGCCGCCCAGGGCGCCGAGGGGCAGATCTCCGGCACCGTGGACAAGGCGTCGAAGATGGGCGACTACCTGCGGTACTCGTTCTTCGACAAGTACTACAAGGAGCCGGGCTGCGAATCGCCGTCGTGCCCGGCGGGCTCCGGCAAGAGCTCGGCCCACTACCTGCTGTCCTGGTACTACGCCTGGGGCGGCGCGCTGGACACCAGCGGTCCGTGGGCCTGGCGCATCGGCTCGAGCCACGCGCACTTCGGCTACCAGAACCCGATGGCGGCGTGGGCGTTGTCCAACGACCCCGACCTGATCCCGGCGTCGGCGACGGCGGAGTCCGACTGGGCCGAGAGCTACGACCGGCAGATCGAGTTCCTCCAGTGGCTGCAGTCGGCCGAGGGCGGTATTGCCGGCGGCGCGACGAACTCGGTGGGCGGTGACTACTCGGCGCACCCGGCGGGCGCGCCCACCTTCTACGACATGGCCTACGACGTGGACCCGGTCTACCACGACCCGCCGTCGAACCAGTGGTTCGGCATGCAGGGCTGGGGCGTGGAGCGCATCGCGCAGATCTACCACGAGACAGGCGACCCCCGCGCCGAGGAGATCCTCGAGAAGTGGGTGCCGTGGGTCATCTCCGAGATCACGATCACGGACACCGACTGGGAGATCCCGGCCACGCTGAGCTGGTCGGGCGCGCCCGACACCTGGAACCCGGACAACCCGGGTGACAACTCGGGGCTGCACGTCGAGGTGACCGACCACAGCCAGGACGTCGGGGTGGCCGGTGCGATCGCCAAGACGCTCACCTACTGGGCGGCCGCCGCCGACGACCAGGCCGCGGCCGACACCGCCGGCGCCCTGCTCGACGCGATCTACGAGCAGAACACCGACGACCTGGGCGTGTCCTCCGTCGAGACCCGCAACGACTACAGCAGGTTCGACGACGTCTACGAGGGCGGCAGCGGCGACGGCGTCTACGTGCCGAGCGACTGGAGCGGCACCTACCCGAACGGCGACGTCATCGAGCCGGGCGTGTCCTTCCTGGACATCCGCTCGTTCTACGAGGACGACCCGATGTTCGACCAGGTCCAGGAGCACCTGGACGGCGGCCCGGCGCCGCAGTTCCGGTACCACCGGTTCTGGGCGCAGACGGCCGTGGCCACGGCGTACGCCGAGTACGACCGCCTGATCGACGACCCGCGCGACCCGGATCCGACGCCGACGCCGACCCCGACGCCGACTCCCACTCCGACCCCGACCCCGACTCCCACTCCGACGGACGACCCGGACGGCGCCTGCGAGGCGACGCTGACCGTGGTCAACTCCTGGGACAGCGGCTTCCAGGCCAACGTCCAGGTGACGGCCAACGAGGCGATCTCGGGCTGGTCGACGTCGTTCGACCTCTCCCCGGCGACGTTCTCGCAGGGCTGGAACGCCGAGTTCAGTCCGTCGGGCTCCCAGGTGACGGCGTCGAACGTGAGCTGGAACGGCTCACTCTCCGCGGGCGGATCCGCGGAGTTCGGCCTCATCGGCAACGGCAGCCCGCCGTCGTCGACGGAGGTCACCTGCTCCGCGGACTGACAACCTGACTGCCTGCGGGCCTGACAGCCGCCCGGTGGCGGGAGATCTCCTCCCGCCACCGGGCGGCTCCATCAGTACTGACTCCGGTTCATCAGGGTTTCGAATCCATTCGAAACCCTCTGAAAGGGCTGCGCGGCCCTGCTGAACGAGCCTCAGCAGCGGGCCGGTCAGCGTGTGCGGGTCGTCAGGAACACGCGGGTGGTGCCCGCGAGGAGGAGGGCCGCGCCCAGCATGTGCAGGCCCACCAGGAGGATGGGCAGCCCGGTGAAGTACTGGACGTAGCCGATCGCGCCCTGCGCCAGCGTGATCGCGACCAGCAGCCAGGCCGCCCGCCGGGCACGCGACAGCGCGCCGGGTCCGGCCACCCCGCCGGTCACGCCGCCCCGGTGCAGCACCACCAGGTACGCGACCAGCGCCAGGAGGAACGCCCACACGGTGGCCGCGTGCCACTGCGACATCGTCGCGGGGTCCAGCGCCAGGCGGTACCCGACCTCGGCGTCGCCGGAGTGCGGGCCCGCGCCCGTGGTCAGCACGCCCAGCACGACGACGACGGCGGTCAGCGCGCCCAGCACCCAGGCGAGCAGCCGCGCGGGCGCCGGGACGACGACGCGCGGTGCCACGTCGCCCTCGCCGCTGCGGTGCAGCAGGTACAGGGACAGGGCGACCAGCGCGCCGGAGACGCCGAAGTGCAGCGACACCCAGCCCGGATGCAGGTCGAGCAGGACGACGACGCCGCCGATCACTGCCTGGGTGATCACGCCGAGCCCGGGGAGCAGCCCGAGCATCCGGTAGCTCCGCGTCCGGGACGTGTCCGAGATCATGACCAGGAACACCGCGAGCGCGATGATGCCGAGCACGCCCGTCAGCGTGCGGTTCCCGAACTCGATGTACGGGTGCAGGCTCGTGGCCTCGTGGAACGCCGGGGTGAACCGGCCGGGTTCGCACTCGGGCCAGGTGGAGCATCCCAGGCCGGACTCGGTGAGGCGGACCGCGCCGCCGGTGACGATGATGCCGATCTGCCCGATCAGGTTCGCGACGAGGATCGCGCGGGTCCACCGGCGCAGGCGGGCCAGGAGGCGGGCGGGGAGGCTCGCGCCGGGGGCGGCGGCTGGTGCGTCGTCCGGGGCGGCCTGCGTGTCGGGCGTGCTCACGCCCTCAACGGTAGTGCCCGACGGCGGCCGCCCGGGTTGCGGACGACCGCCGTCGTACGTGGTGCTGGTCACGCCGGGTGAGGTGCTCCGGCGGGCCGGGTGTGCGGGTTGCGCCGCGGACCGACGTGCCGGTCGTCCGGGTGCGGGTGGCGTCCGGGAACCCCGCGCGCGGGGCTCCCGGACTCGGTGTCAGAGCGAGAGGCTCCAGGCGTCGATGTAGCCCGTGTCCCATGTCGCCGCGTCGTGCACGCGCAGGATCCAGGTGCCGTCGGGCGACTCGCCGCTCACGTCGACCGTGTAGGTCTCGTTGATGTCGTCCGCGCTGCCGCCGGAGCGCTCACGCAGCGTGTAGACGGTGCCGTCGGGGGAGACGAGTGAGACCGTGAGGTCGCCGACCCAGGTGTGGACGACGTCGACGTCGACGGTGGCCGTGCCGCTCGGGGAGTCGCAGTCCGCGATGGTGATCGGCGACTCGGAGGTGGAGTGGTCCTCGATGTCGACGTCGTCATCGTTGCTGCCCGAGCAGCCCGGCTCGGGCTCGGGGTCCGGGTCCGGCGGCGTGTTGCCGTCGTCGCCGACGTAGAGCAGGGCGTCGGGCGAGCCGGAGCCCCGGTTGGTGACGGCTCCGGTGGTGGCGTTGTCGACCATCGTGTCGCGCACCTGCTGGGGCGTGTAGTCCGGGTTGGCCGCCGTGATGAGGGCGGCGGCACCCGCGACGTGCGGGGAGGCCATCGAGGTGCCGGAGATGGTGTTCGTCGCTGAGTTCGACGTGTGCCAGGCCGACGTGATGTCCGACCCGGGCGCGAAGATGTCCAGGCAGGTCCCGATGTTCGAGTACGACGCGCGGGCGTCGTTGCTCTGGGTGGCGCCGACGGTGATCGCCTCCGGCGTCGAGGCCGGGGACGTGTCGCAGGCGTCGGAGGCGTACTCGTTGCCGGCGGCCAGCGCGTAGGTGACGCCGTCGGCGATGGAGTCGGCCACGGCGTCGTTCACGGCCTGGGAGTAGCCGCCGCCGAGCGACATGTTCGCCACCGCGAGCTCGCCGGCCGTGTGGTCGGCGGTGACCCAGTCGATGCCGTCGATGACGCCGGCGTACGTGCCGGAGCCGGCGCAGTCGAGCACGCGGACGCCGACCAGGTCGACGTCCTTGGCGACGCCGTACGCCGATCCGCCGACCGTGCCGGCCACGTGGGTGCCGTGACCGTTGCAGTCGGTGGCGTCGTTGTCGCCGTCGACCGTGTCGATGCCGTGGGAGGCGCGGCCACCGAAGTCCTGGTGGGTGGTGAGGATCCCGGTGTCGATGATGTAGGCCGTGACGCCCGATCCGGTGTTCGGGTACGTGTACGAGTCGTCGAGCGGGAGGTCGCGCTGGTCGATGCGGTCCAGGCCCCACGACGGTGTGGGCGACTGCGTACCGGTGGCGTGCACCACCTGGTTCTGCTCGACGTAGGCGACGGCCGGGTCACGGCTGAGCTTGTTGGCCTGGCCGGGCGACATCTTCACGCTGAAGCCGCGGATCGCGTTCCTGTACGACTCCTTGACCGTGCCGCCGTACTTCTTGACCAGGCCGCGAGCCTTGCCGGGGACCTGCTGGATGCCGACCTCGGACTCGTCGAGCACCACGATGTACTCGCCGGGGACGGCGTCGGGGGAGTCGGCCGCGATGATCAGCGACTTGTCGTCCAGCGGCGGCGCGGCGTTCGCGACGCTCGGTGCGGCCAGTGCGGGTGCTGCGATGACGGCGAGTCCGGCCGCGGTCGCGGCCCATCGCCTGGCGCGAGGGTTCCGGCGTGAGCCGGGGTTGTGTGGGGTGACACGCTTCATTTTCTGCCTCCGGTGTCCGGGTTCTCCGGAATCGGTAAAGGGTCAACGGAAGCATAGGTTTGCACCAAGGAAAATCGTAGGGTTACGGGCGGATTGCCCGTTCACAAATAGGTCATAGCGGCGGCGTATGGGGTGAAAAACCGACGGCGTCCTCCCCCGGGCGGGCCTCGTCGTCCCGTTCCTCTCCCGGCGCGTCGTACGAGGTGGTGCCCGCAGCCGCCGTCGAAACCGGGCCGCCGAGCCGCAGTGAGATGCCGGTTCGGCGCCGAGCCGCGGCCTGATGTTGGCGCCGAGCCGCAGTGAGATGTCGGTGCCGCAGTCTTCAACCGCAGTGAGATGTCGGTGCTGCCTGTCGAATCGCACGGTGAATCGTTCGAATCGCTCGATGGCACGATCCAGCTTGCGGTTCGACCTCCCTCGGCGGCGCCTGACTGCGGTTCGGGGATGTCCGTGCGCGCGGGCTTCTGGCCGGCCGCCGACGGGTGCGCTCGGCTGCACCGTGTCCTCCCGGCGTGTGTACGACCTCGCGTCAGCGCCCCACGTGGTCCAGGACCTCGACCCGGCACCGGGCTCCGGGGTGCCACCCCGAACGGCGGCGTCGTGAATCTGCGGTTCGGCGAGCGCCGAGCCCTCGCCTCACCGGCGGGGCGGCGTCGGCCCCGTCGCGCGGCGCCTAGGATTGCTCGGTGACCGTCTCCCCGCCCGCGCCCGGTGGCCCCGCCGCCGTCGAGGTGCGCGGCCTCGTCAAGCGGTACGGGGGCCGGGCCGTCGTCGAACACCTCGACCTGACCGCCCGTGCGGGCGCCGTCACCGCCGTGCTCGGCCCCAACGGGGCCGGCAAGACCACCACCGTCGAGTGCTGCGAAGGCCTGCGCACACCCGACGGCGGCAGCGTGCGCGTCCTCGGGCTCGACCCCGCCGCCGACGCCGCCGCCCTGCGCCCCCGCGTGGGCGTCATGCTGCAGGACGGCGGCCTGCCCTCCGGAGCGCGCGCCGGGGAGGTGCTGCGCCATGTCGCCGCCATGTACGCCGCCCCGCGCGACATCGGCGAGCTCTCCGAACGCCTCGGCATCGGCAGTTTCGCCCGCACCAGCGTGCGCCGGCTGTCCGGCGGCCAGCGGCAGCGGCTCGCGCTCGCGTGCGCCCTGGCCGGCCGCGGACAGGTGGTGTTCCTCGACGAGCCCAGCGCCGGCATGGACCCGCAGTCCCGCCGCGCCGTGTGGGACCTGATCCGTGAGCTGCGCGCCGACGGCGTCGCCGTCGTCCTCACCACCCACCTCATGGACGAGGCGGCCGACCTCGCCGACCACGTCCACGTCGTCGACCACGGCCGCGTCATCGCCGCCGGCACCGTCCCGGAACTGCTCGCGAACGACGGCCCGCACGGGACGACGACGGCCGCCCGCGTCCGGGTGGAGGCCCGGCCCGGACTCGACACGCAGAGCCTCGCGAAGGCCCTCGACGAGAGGACCGGAACCGCCGGCCCGGCGGCAGAACGGGCCGCGGGCGCGACCGGACCGGGCGGTGGGACGACGGCGCGACCGGCCGACGCCGTGGCTGCTGCCGGAGGCGCGGCAGGACCGGGCAGCGCTGCGGTGACGGCACCGGCCGGATCTGGCTGGCACGTCGCCGAGACCGAACCCGGCGTGTACGTCGCCGACGGCCCCGTCGACCCGGCCACGCTCGCCGCCGTCACGGCCTGGCTGGCTGATGCCGGGACGCTCGCCCGGTCCGTCACGACGGGCGGACGCACGCTGGAGGACGTGTTCCTCGACCTGACCGGGAGGCACCTGCGATGAACGACGCCACCGGACCGGCCCGATCCGCGCGGCCGCCGCACGCCGGACCGCCGGCCCGGCCCACGGGCGCGGAGACTGCGGGCGCGGAGACTGCATCCGCGGAGAGCGGCGCCGCGCGACCTGTCGCCTCGGCGCCTGCCGCCGCCCCGCCCGCCCGGCGTATCCTGACGCAGGCCGCGTTCGAGGCGAGGACCCTGCTGCGCAACGGCGAGCAGCTGCTCGTCTCGGTGATCCTGCCCGTGCTCGTCCTGGTCGGGATGGCCACCGCACCGTTCCTCGGGATCACCACCGGCGGCACGAGCCGGATCGACTTCGCCACGCCCGGCGTGCTGGCGCTCGCGGTCGTGTCGAGCGCGTTCACGTCGCAAGCCATCGCCACCGCCTTCGACCGGCGCAACGGCGTGCTGCGCCTGCTCGCCACCACTCCGCTCGGGCGCGGCGGCCTGCTCGCGGGCAAAGCGCTCGCCGTGCTCGCGGTGCTGGTGGTGCAGATCGCCGTGCTGAGCGTGGTCGCCGCGGGGCTCGGCTGGACACCCGAACCCGCGGGGCTGCTCCCGGCCGCGCTTGCCCTGCTGCTCGGGACCGCGTGCTTCACCGCGCTGGCGATGCTGCTGGCGGGGACCGTGCGCGCGGAGGGTGTGCTGGCGGTCGCCAACCTGGTGTGGATCCTGCTCGTGGTGGGCGGCGGGCTCGTGGTGCCGCCGGACCGGCTCGGCCCGCTGGGCCCGCTGGCCGCGGTGCTGCCGTCCGGCGCGCTGGGCGAAGCGGTACGCGGTGCCCTCCTGGACGGCGCCCTGCCGGGCGGGCCGCTCCTGGTGCTGACCGCCTGGACCGTGGCCGGAGCGCTCGCCGCGGCGCGCTGGTTCAAGTGGCACTGACGCGCCGGCGCCCGTGTGCTGCCCGAACCGCAGGCTCGGCGCGCACCCATGTGGCGGGACATGCCAACGGCTGAGCGGCGGGGTGTGATCTTCGCCTCGATCCGGCGCGTTCTGAGGCTCGCCTTCCTTGCCAAGCGGCATTTAGGGAACAAGGATGTTCCGTAAAGCGTTGTGGAGGCTCAAGGCGGGGCCCGGAACGTGGTGTCGCCACGGCTTTCGCATCGCAGCGGTCCCGTTCCCGGGGCCGCCCGCCCGCCGGCCCGGCCACCTGGCACGACCGCCGGCCCGACCACACTGGGAGGTGACATGAGCACGCAGGTACCCGCAACCGCCGTCGGGCAGCGCATCGCGCCCGTGCGGCCCGCCGCCCGCCCGCAGCCCGCGCACCCGCACGAGACGGACGGGACGACCCGCCGCCGCGTGCTGCAGCTCGTCGCCTCCGACGGCCCCGTCACAGCCGCCCACCTGGCCTCCACCCTCGGGCTCACCGCCCCGGCGGTGCGCCGGCACCTGACCCTCCTGGAGGACGAGGGCCGCATCGAGGTCCACGAGGGACAGCCCGGCCCGGCGCGCCGCGGCCGTCCCGCACGGCACTACGTCGTCACCCACGGCGGGCAGTCCGAGCTGGCCGGCGGCTACCAGGAGATCGCGGCCGACCTGCTGCGCCACCTGCGCGCCCACGGCGGCGACGAGGCCGTGGCGGCGTTCGCCCGCGAGCGGTACGACGCCGTCGTGCGCCGGTACGCCAAGCGGCTGGACGGGCCCGCGGCGGAGCGGCCCGATCCGGCGGGCTCGGATGCCGCCGCGCGCGGCGCCTCGGGAGTCGACGCCACGCCGGGTGCCGCGCCCGACGGCGCCGCGGCGACCGGGTTCGGTCCCGCCGCGTCCCAGGCCGCCGTGTCCGACGTCGTCGCCCGGGCGGCCCGGCTCGCCGCACTCCTGACCGAGGACGGTTACGCCGCCTCCGTGCGCCCCGTGCCCGCAGCGGGGACACTGTCCGGGGACGCCACCGACACGGCCGCCCCCACCGCGTCCGTATCCAGCGGCGCGGTCGCGGCCCACGGCGTCGTCCCCGCCGTCCAGCTCTGCCAGGGACACTGCCCCGTGCAGCACCTGGCGGAGGAACACTCCGAACTCTGCGAGGCGGAGGCACGCGCGTTCACCGAGTTGCTCGGCACGCACGTGCAGCGCCTGGCGACCATCGCGGGTGGAGCCCACGCCTGCACCACGAACATCCCCCTGGGAACGACCCCCACCACCGAAGGAACACGATGAGTGCACCGACGCAGGAGCAGCGCACCGACGAGGAGATCATCTCCTCCATCGGTGCCTACGAGTACGGCTGGCGCGACAGCGACGAGGCCGGTGAGGCCGCTCGGCGCGGCCTGAACGAAGATGTCGTCCGCAACATCTCGGAGCTGAAGAGCGAGCCGGAGTGGATGCTGAAGCAGCGCATGAAGGCGCTGCGCCTCTTCGACAAGAAGCCGATGCCGTCGTGGGGCTCGGACCTGTCGGGCATCGACTTCGACAAGATCAAGTACTTCGTGCGCTCCACGGAGAAGCAGGCGACGTCGTGGGAGGACCTGCCCGACGACATCAAGGAGACGTACGACCGGCTCGGCATCCCCGAGGCGGAGAAGCAGCGCCTCGTCGCGGGCGTCGCCGCCCAGTACGAGTCCGAGGTCGTGTACCACCAGATCCGCGAGGACCTGGAGCAGCAGGGCGTCATCTTCGTCGACACCGACACGGGCCTGCGCGACTACCCGGAGCTCTTCCAGGAGTACTTCGGCACCGTCATCCCCGCCGGTGACAACAAGTTCTCCGCGCTGAACTCGGCCGTGTGGTCGGGCGGCTCGTTCGTCTACGTGCCGCCGGGCGTGCACGTCGAGATCCCGCTGCAGGCCTACTTCCGCATCAACACGGAGAACATGGGCCAGTTCGAGCGGACGCTGATCATCGCGGACGAGGGCTCCTACGTGCACTACGTCGAGGGCTGCACCGCGCCGATCTACCAGTCCGACTCGCTGCACTCGGCCGTCGTCGAGATCGTCGTGAAGAAGAACGCCCGCGTGCGCTACACGACCATCCAGAACTGGTCGAACAACGTGTACAACCTGGTCACCAAGCGCGCCACGGCCGCCGAGGGCGCCACCATGGAGTGGGTCGACGGCAACATCGGCTCCAAGGTCACCATGAAGTACCCGGCGATCTACCTGCTGGGCGAGCACGCCCGCGGCGAGACGCTGTCCATCGCCTTCGCCGGCGAGGGCCAGCACCAGGACGCCGGCGCCAAGATGGTGCACGCCGCGCCGCACACGTCGTCGTCCATCGTGTCCAAGTCGGTGGCGCGCGGCGGCGGCCGCACGTCCTACCGCGGCCTCGTGCAGGTGCTCGAGGGCGCCTCGCACTCCGCGTCCAACGTCCTGTGCGACGCCCTCCTCGTGGACCAGATCTCCCGCAGCGACACGTACCCGTACGTGGACGTGCGCGAGGACGACGTGTCCATGGGCCACGAGGCCACCGTGTCCCGCGTGAGCGAGGACCAGCTGTTCTACCTGATGTCCCGAGGCATGGCCGAGACCGAGGCCATGGCGATGATCGTGCGCGGGTTCGTGGAGCCCATCGCGCGCGAGCTGCCCATGGAGTACGCGCTCGAGCTCAACCGCCTCATCGAGCTCCAGATGGAAGGTTCCGTCGGCTGATATGACCACCACCACTGATCTGACCACGGATCACACCCGCGCCGTGGCCGACGGCGCCCACACCCACGGCGTCGGCGCCAAGCCCCAGGGCTCCCGCGCCGAGCGCCTCACCTCGTTCTCCCTGGACGACATCCCCGTGCCCATGGGCCGCGAGGAGGAATGGCGCTTCTCCCCGGTCGCGCGCATCCAGCCGCTGTTCGACGGCGGTCTGGTGACCGCGGGCGCGGACGGCTCCGGTGTGCGGGTCACCGTCGACACGGCCCCCGAGGTCAAGGTCGAGACCGTCGGGCGCGACGACGCCCGGCTCGGCCGGTCCGGCAAGCCCGGCGACCGCACCGGCGTCACCGCCTGGAACGCGTTCACCGAGGCCACGGTCGTGACCGTGCCGGCCGAGGCCGTCGCGTCCGACGTCACCTCCGTGCGGTTCGACGGCACCGGCGAGGGCACGGCCTCCGCCGCCCACGTGCTCGTCAAGGCCGAGCACCACGCCGAGGCCGTCGTCGTCATCGACCACGCCGGCGTCGCCACGCTCAACCAGACGGTCGAGATCGACGTCGCCGACGGCGCACACCTCACCGTCGTCTCCGTGCAGGACTGGGCCGACGGCGCCGTGCACACCTCCAGCCACCGGGCCCGCATCGGCCGCGACGCGAAGCTCAAGCACGTGGTGGTGACGTTCGGCGGCGACGTCGTGCGCCTCACCCCCGACGCCGAGTTCACCGCCGAGGGCGGCGAGGTCGAGATGGTCGGCCTCTACTTCGCCGACGCCGACCAGCACCAGGAGCACCGCCTCTTCGTGGACCACGCCGTGCCGCGCTGCAAGTCCCGCGTCACCTACAAGGGCGCACTGCAGGGCTCCGGCGCGCACACCGTCTGGGTGGGCGACGTCCTCATCCGCGCCGAGGCCGAGGGCACCGACACGTACGAGCTCAACCGCAACCTCGTCCTCAGCGACGGCGCGCGCGCCGACTCCGTGCCGAACCTCGAGATCGAGACCGGCGAGATCGACGGCGCCGGCCACGCGTCCGCGACCGGCCGGTTCGACGACGAGCAGCTCTTCTACCTCATGGCCCGCGGCATCCCCGAGACCGACGCCCGCCGCCTCGTGGTGCGCGGCTTCTTCGCCGAACTCATCCAGGAGATCGGCGTCGAGTCCGTCGAGGCACGCCTCATCGCGTCCATCGAGGCCGAGCTCGAGAAGTCCATGAGCGTCATCACCGGTGTGGCGGGCCCGGCCGACGGCGCCCCCGAGGAGTGAGCAACCGGTGACGTTCCAGACCGCGTGCCTCACGGACGACCTGGCCCCTGAGGAGGCCATGCTCGTCGAGCTCGACGGCATCGACGGGGCACCCGTCCCCGTCGCGCTCGTCCGCGACGCCGACGGCGCCTACCACGCCATCAGCGACATCTGCTCCCACGGGCAGGTGTCCCTGTCCGACGGCGAGGTCGAGGGCTGCCTCGTCGAATGCTGGCTGCACGGCTCGCAGTTCGACGTCCGCACCGGCCAGCCCGTCCAGCTCCCCGCGATCCGGCCCGTACCCGTCTACCCCGTGAACGTCGAGGGCGACAAGGTGCTCGTCGACATCGACGGGCAACCCGCCGGCGGTTCCTGACCGCCCGACGGCGCGGGAACGGCCGCACGCCGAGGACCGACGTCACCACGACCGCCGTCGTACACCACACGAAGCTTCCGTAAGAACCTGGAGAAAATGTATGTCCACCCTCGAGATCCGCGACCTGCACGTCAGCGTCGAGACCAAGGAAGGCCCCAAGCAGATCCTGCGCGGCGTCGACCTGACCATCGGGTCCGGCCAGACCCACGCCATCATGGGCCCCAACGGCTCCGGCAAGTCCACGCTCGCCTCGGCGCTCGCGGGCCACCCGAAGTACCAGGTGACCTCCGGCACCGTAACCCTGGACGGCGAGAACGTCCTGGAGATGACCGTCGACGAGCGCGCCCGCGCCGGCCTGTTCCTCGCCATGCAGTACCCGGTCGAGGTGCCCGGCGTGTCCGTGGCGAACTTCCTGCGCACCGCCAAGACCGCCATCGACGGCGAGGCCCCCAAGCTCCGCACCTGGGGCAAGGAGGTCAAGGACGCGATGGGCAACCTGCGCATCGACCCGGCCTTCGCCGAGCGCTCCGTGAACGAGGGCTTCTCCGGCGGCGAGAAGAAGCGCCACGAGATCCTGCAGATGGAGCTCTTCAAGCCGCAGATCGCGATCCTCGACGAGACCGACTCCGGCCTCGACGTCGACGCGCTGCGCGTCGTGTCCGAGGGCGTGAACCGCGCCAAGGAGAACACGGACGTCGGCGTGCTGCTCATCACGCACTACACGCGCATCCTGCGCTACATCAAGCCGGACTTCGTGCACGTCTTCGTCGACGGCCGCATCGCCGAGGAGGGCGGGCCGGAGCTCGCCGACCGCCTGGAGGAAGAGGGCTACGACAAGTACGTCGGCACGACGGCCCCGGCCGCCGTCTGACATACGGCCGGCGGTCCGGGAGACCGGCCGGCGTGGTCGGTCGTTCAGCGAATGATCGGCAGTTCGAACTGCCGACCGTTCACGGAACGACCGATCACACACCCGGCGGTCACCACCGCCGCCGGAGAACATCGGTGCCGAGGAGAGATGATGACCACGACTGAAGCAGGGCCCAGCGCCCGCACCTTCACGCCCACCGAGCTGGCCGCCGTGCGGGCGGACTTCCCGCTGCTCGGGCGCACGGTGCGTGACGGTAGACGTCTCGTCTATCTCGACTCGGCGGCGACCTCGCAGAAGCCGCAGGTGGTGCTGGACACCGAGGTCGACTTCTACGAGCAGCGCAACGCCGCCGTGCACCGCGGCGCGCACGCGCTCGCGGAGGAGGCCACGGAGGCGTTCGAGCGGGCGCGCGAGCAGGTCGCGGCCCTGGTGGGGGCCGACAGCGACGAGATCGTGTGGACGCCCGGCGCCACCATGGGGATCAACCTCGTGGCCACGGGCATCCAGAACGCGACGCTCGGGCGCGGGGGAGCGGCCGCCGAACGGTTCCGGATCGGGCCGGGCGACGAGATCCTCGTGACCGAGGCCGAGCACCACTCCAACCTGGTGCCGTGGCAGGAACTCGCGGCGCGGACGGGGGCGACGCTGCGGTGGATCCCGGTGGGGGACGACGGGCGGCTGGACCTGTCCGGTCTCGAGGGTGCGGCCGGCGGCGGTTCCGGCGACGACGGCGGTCGTGGCGGTGCCGGGCTGATCAACGCCCGGACCCGCGTGGTGGCGTTCGCGCACGTGTCCAACGTGACCGGTGCGGTGGCGCCGGTGGCCCGGATCGCGGCGGCCGCGCGCGAGGTGGGCGCGCTGACGGTGCTGGACGCCTGCCAGTCGGTGCCGCACCGGCCGGTGGACTTCCACGCGCTGGGTGTCGACTTCGCGGTGTTCTCCGCGCACAAGACGCTCGGGCCCACGGGCGTGGGCGCCCTGTACGGGCGGCGCGAGCTGCTGGAGGCCCTGCCGCCGGTGACCACGGGCGGGTCCATGGTGGAGGTCGTGACCATGGAGGCGACGACGTTCGCCCCGGCGCCGCTGAAGTTCGAGGCGGGCACGCAGATGGTCGCGCAGGCCGTCGGCTTCGGGGCGGCCGCGGACTACCTGCGCGAGCTCGGCATGGACGCGGTCGCCGCGCACGAGGCCGAGCTGGCCGCGGAGCTCCTGCGGATCGCGTCGATCCCGGGTGTGCGGGTGATCGGGCCGGCGTCGGTCGGCACGCTCGGCGAGGAGGCAGGCCCGGAGGCCGGGCTGCCGGACCGCGTCGCGGCCGTGTCGTTCGTGGTCGACGACGTGCACGCGCACGACGTCGGGCAGGTGCTGGACGACGCCGGCATCGCCGTGCGGGTCGGGCACCACTGCGCGCAGCCGCTGCACCGCCGGTTCGGGATCGCCGCCACGGCGCGCGCGTCGGCGTCGGTGTACACGACGGTCGAGGAGATCGAGACGTTCCGGGAAGCCTTGACGGGGGTCCGGGCGTTCTTCGGAGCGGAATAGATGCCGGATGGTCGGTCGCTTGTCGGATGATCGGTCCCCCGAGCGACCGATCATCCGACAAGCGACCGACCGCACGACAACGGACCGACCATCCGCCGGGTCCTAGGCTGGGATGACAGAACTTTCGGAAGGGGCAGGCGTGAGCTCGCTCGAGCAGATGTACCAGCAGGTGATTCTCGATCACGCGAAGCATCCCGTGGGACGGGGACTCGTCGCGGTCGACGGCGGTCACCTGCACGGGGAGTCGCACCAGGTGAACCCGACGTGCGGCGACGAGGTGACCCTGCGGGTCGACGTCGTACCCGGGGCCGACGGCGCGCCCGCGCGGGTGGCCGGCGTGTCCTGGGAAGGACAGGGCTGCTCCATCTCCCAGGCGTCCGTGTCCGTGATGACGGACCTGGTCAGCGACCAGCCGCTGGACGAGGTCGCGCGCCTGGACGCGTTGTTCCACGACCTCATGGGCTCGCGCGGCAAGGGGCTCGGGGAGACGGCCGAGGACGACCTCGGCGACGCCACCGCCTTCACCGGGGTCTCGAAGTACCCGGCCCGGATCAAGTGCGCGCTGCTCGGCTGGGCGGCGCTCAAGGACTCGCTGGTGCGCAGCGGCGCGTCGGCCACCAACCACTGAGGTGACACACATGACCGAGGGAACCACGACCGACGTCGAACAGCAGGCTCCGGAGACCGAGGCTCCCGTGACGGAGGCGGCGGCCGCGGCCGGGGCGCCCGCGAACGTCGCCGACGTCGAGGAGGCGCTGCGCGACGTGATCGACCCCGAGCTGGGCATCAACGTCGTCGACCTGGGCCTCATCTACGGCGTGCAGATCGACCAGAACAGCTTCGCGACCATCGACATGACCCTCACGTCCGCGGCCTGCCCGCTCACCGACGTGATCGAGGACCAGTCCGCGCAGGCCCTGGAGGGCATCGTGACCGGCCACCGCATCAACTGGGTGTGGATGCCGCCGTGGGGGCCGGAGAAGATCACGGACGAGGGGAAAGAGCAGCTGCGGATGCTGGGGTTCAACGTGTGAGGATCGCAGGGGGCAGCGGTAGGACCGTGAACAGCGGAAATGCCGTGTGATCTTCCGAGGGCGGCAGGGAGGTCATGAGGTGCTCGCCCGGCGTCGGGCGTAGGTGCGTAGCGCGCGCAGCAGATCCAGTTCGCGGAAGCCGGGCCAGTACACGTCGCAGAAGATGAGTTCGGCGCGGACCGAGCGCCAGGGGAAGTAGCCCGACAGCCGGCGTTCGCCGCTGGTGCGGATGATCAGGTCGATGTCGTCGTCGGGGGCGTTCACGCGGGCGTCGATCGCCTCAGGCTCAAGTGTGCGCACGACGTCGTCGACGGACTCGCCTTGGTCTGCCGCTTCCCACAGGACCTGGCGCACGGCGTCGACCACGTCACCGTATGGGTCGTAACCGACCGCGAGCGTGAGCCGGTGGGGGCGCCCTCGCGTGGCCTCCACGGCCTCCTTGAGCGCGCGTGCCGTAGTGTCCGGGACCATGTCGACGTTCCCGGCGATGTGCAGTTCCCAGAGCCCGTCAGGTCGGCGGATGCGGTCGGGGATCAGTGTCTCGAGCAGGTGGAACAGGAACCGCACCTGCTCGTCGTCCCGCTTGGTGATGTTGTCGGCCGACAACACGTAGACGCTCACCGCGCCGATCCCCGCTCGTGCGCACCAGCCGAGGACACGGTCGAGGTGCTCGGCCCCTGCTCGATGCCCGAACCGGACATCGTCCACACCGACGCTGCGGGCCCAGCGCCGGTTCCCGTCCATGATCATCCCCAGGTGAGCGGGCGTGGGTAAACCTCGCAGCTCACGACGCAGACGCGCAACGAGCAGGCGGTGAGTCGGGACGCGGAGCAGCCGGGCGAGCGTCATGACACGGCACTCTAGCGACGCCGTGCTCGCCAAGGAGATGCCCAGTGGGCCCACACTCTTGGCAACCAGGCTGCGAGACGATAGTTTTCTATCGTTTCTCGATAGGAAGCGGGTTGGTTATGAGCGCTCTCGTGACGGGGCTGCTGCGGCTGGTCATCGCCTTCATGTTCCTGGGGATCCTGATCGCCCAGGTGTCAGTGCTTCCCGACATCTCCAGGTCGCTCGCGGATCAGTACCCAGAGGTTGCCCACGTGCGGACGCCGACCTTGGTGACCTCGATCGTCATGCTGGCGACCGCTCAGTTGGCCCTGATCTGCGTCTGGCGGCTCGTGACGTTGGTGCGTCACGGTGCTGTCTTCTCGCGCGGGGCGTTCCGCTGGGTCGATGGGATCATCGGGGCCGCGGTCGCTGCCTGCGTGCTGGCCCTCGGCCTCCTGCTCTGGCTGACGGGGCAGACGGTGGAGATGGGGATGCAGCCGGGCGTCGCGCTGGTCCTGTTCGGTTGTGCGGTGCTGGCGGCGGGCGTCGCCCTCCTGGTCGGTGTGCTGCGCTCGCTCCTTGCGAAGGCCGTGGGGCTGAAGGGTGAGGCGACGACGTTGCGAGCCGAGCTCGACGAGGTGATCTGATGCCGATCGTCGTCGACATCGACGTCATGCTCGCGCGGCGCAAGATGTCGGTGGGCGAGCTCGCCGAGCGTGTGGGGATCACGCCGGCCAACCTCGCGGTCCTGAAGAACGGGCGTGCCAAGGCCGTCCGGTTCACCACGCTCGACGCGCTGTGCACCGCCCTGGACTGCCAGCCCGGCGACCTGATCCGCCACGTGTCCGACGGCGAGGGGCACCCCCAAACCTGACCTCAGGCAACATCCATCACCTGCACAGTGCAGAGAATCCTTGTGCACCGAACTGCGCAGAACCGAGGCCGCCGGGCACGACGTCGAACGACTCCTCGCTCACATCGAGGAACGCGCACCAGCCCTGGCTGAGCCTGCGATCCGCGACCACGCTGATTGGGCCGGGCGCCTCGATCGGGCGGGCGCGCGCCTTGCCCCTCGGTTTACCGGGCGGGGCTGAGAGCGGGGCGGCGGCCGAGGAGTGCGGTCGCGCTGGCGATCAGCCCGGCCCCCGCCACCGCGGTCACCATGTACAACCCTGGCTGGTACTGGGTGATCGACGTGGCGGCACCGCCCGAGATCAGGGCGGTGACGACCGCGAGGACGACGGCTCCGCCGATCTGGCCGGAGGTCTGGACCAGGCCTGAGGCCAGGCCCTGCTCGTCGTCGGCGATGCCCTCGGTGGCCTGGACCATCACCGACGAGAAGCCGAGCGCGAAACCCAGGCCCAGCAGCGCGAACGCCGGAAGGTAGTCGGTGAGGTAGGACGGCTCGGCCGAGTCGCCGCGCAGGATGAACCACAGATAGCCGAGGACGAACGCCGCCATCGAGGTGACGATCATCGGCGTCGTGCCGAAACGGTCGATGAACCGGCCCGCGAGGGGCGACAGGATCGCGACGATGATGCCGGCCGGGGCCAGGGCGAGCGCCATCTGGATCGGCGCCCACTGGAGCGTGTTCTGCAGGTACAGGGTGACGATCGTCTGGAACGAGATGTAGGAGCCGAAGATCGCGAGCGCGGCCAGGTTGGCCCGGACGATCGACCTGATCCGGAAGATCCCCAGCCGCACCAGTGGCTCGCGGACCCGGTTCTCGAGCACGAGGAACGCGCCGAGGAGGATGGCTGCCCCTACCGCGGCCACGGTGACCAGCGGGGTGAACCCGGTCTCGGGGACGGTCACGATGGTGTAGACCGCTGCGAGCATCCCGCCGGTGAGGGTGATGGCACCGGCGAAGTCGATGTGGCCTCCCGCCGGCCGGGAGGTCCGAGGGACCACGATGAACGCGGCGATGGTCACCAGGACGACGACGGCGACCGGCGCGAAGAACGTCAGGCGCCAGTCGATGCTGGTCAGGGCGCCGGAGGCGATGAGGCCCGACGCGTAACCGGTGGCGCCGAAGACCGTGAAGATCGACAGGGCCTTGTTGCGGTCGTGGCCCTCGGAGAAGGTCGTGGTGATGATCGACAGGGCGGCCGGGGCGGTGAACGCGGCGGCGACGCCCTTGACGACGCGCGACGCGATCAGCAGAGCCTCGTTGTCAACGAGACCGCCCACGAGCGAGGCAGCGCCGAACACGACGAGTGCGGTGAGGAACACCGGCCGTCGGCCAAGGAGATCGGCCATCCGCCCGCCGAGCAGGAGCAGGCCGCCGTAGCCGAGGATGTAGCCGTTGACGATCCATTGGAGCGAGGTCGTTTCGAGGCCGAGTTCGGCGCCGATCGACGGAAGTGCGACGCCGACCATGGACACGTCGAGCGCGTCGAGGAACATGGCCAGGCCGGCGACGAAGAGCACGGCCCACAGTCGCGGCCCCCAGGGCTTCGGGGCGGGCGTCGCGTGATCAGCGGGTTCCGGGACCGGGGTGCCCGGAGTTCTTGTTTCGGTGAGCGCCATGGTGGCAACATAAATGCGCGTGCATGTGATGTCAACGCATAAAATGCGTGGACATGAGATGTGCGGGCATGGTAACGTCCCCGCCATGGAGGCTGCATCCGAGGTCGGCGTGGACGCTCGGTGGTCCGAGATGCTCCGCACCTACCACGCCGTTTCGAACGAGCTGGAGCACGAGCTCCAGGCCGGTCATGGCCTCGGCCTGAGTGACTTCGAGCTGCTCAAGACGCTCTGCCGGTGCTGCGGGCCGGACAAGGGCAAGGTGAAGATGAAGGATCTCGAGGCCGAGATGCACCTCAGTCAGAGTGCCTTCTCACGGACCGTCACCCGCCTGGAAAAGGCCGGGTTCGTGGAGCGCGCGGAGTGCGGCTTCGACCGCCGCTCGAACTTCCTCGCAATCACCGACGCGGGCGGCGAGCGCTACCTGTCGGCAGCCGAGACCTACCGGGCGGTCCTGAACGAGCACTTCGCCTGAAGCCGGTAGCGGACCTAGCGCCCGTACTGCCGCGCGCCCTGGGC
This sequence comes from Myceligenerans halotolerans, assembly GCF_054782975.1. Lineage (NCBI taxonomy): Bacteria > Bacillati > Actinomycetota > Actinomycetes > Micrococcales > Promicromonosporaceae > Myceligenerans > Myceligenerans halotolerans. Next base: position 94,662 of record NZ_BAAGRL010000008.1, on the reverse strand, counting down.
GCTGCGTGAGCTGGGCGCTGCGTGAGCTGGTCGACATCTCTTACGGCATGGTGGTCGCGGCGCTCCCGAAACGGCTCCGCCCGCAGGAGTGAACGCGACGATTGCCCACCTGCTACCGGGTGGCAGTCCGACCGTAGAACAGGGAGTGCGCCTCCCATGCGGTACTCCAGGGACCGACACCACGCACGCTTCCTGCAGATTTTGAGCACGCAGACCGTCCATCGCGCATGACGTTGGCAGAATCCGTGTCGATCCTGCTTCAGATCGGCTAGCATCGAGGCATGCTCGCGCGCTTCGAGGTCAGGAACTTCCGGTCGATCGCCGAGCCGGTCGAGCTCTCGCTCGTCGCGATCGATACCGAACGCGAGGCCGCCCATGAGATGCCGAGCCTCGGTGAGCACCTGCTCACCCGTGCCGCCATCTATGGACCGAATGCCTCGGGCAAGTCCAACGTCCTCGCGGCGCTCGTCTGGCTGGTCGATGCAGTACGTGACTCCCTCAAGGCATGGGACGACGACATTCCCGTCGACCCGTTCGCCTTCGACGATCGGAGGGACACACCGACGGAGTTCACGGTCGACTTCGTCGTCAACGGGATCAGGTTCGAATACTTGCTGGAACTCACCCGGGCGGGTGTCGTGCGCGAGGAACTCCACCACTACCCGGAGGGCCGTGCCCGCCGAGTCTTCGAACGGGTGGGCGACGACGTCGTGTTCCACCGCAGCCTGGGTAACGGTGGCCCGTTCGTCGAGCTACTCACGCCGACGACGCTCCTGCTCTCGCTCGCGCGCCGCTTTGAAATGCCGGTCGCGGCCCGGTTCGCTCAGGCGTTCACCCGGACCGAAGCATTCGGCAAGCTTCCGAATCGCAGCCGGACCGTTGTCACGCCAATGAGTAGCGGGCCTACGACACGACTTTTCGACATCTCGCCCAAGGAACCAGACCAGCAAGATCTCTTCGGCGAGACCTCTGCGGGCCGCCGAGTGCAGGCACTGGACCTGCTTCGCCTTGCCGATCTCGGAATCGCTGATGTCGTCGTGGAGAGCAAGGAAGGTTCGCCGAACCGGGACCTCCGCACCGCCACGCGGCGACGACCGGTACTGCTCCACGAGACCGCTCAGGGATCGATTCCCCTGGAGCTCTCTCAGGAGTCCGAAGGCACTCGGACCTGGTTCGCTCTCCTCGCCCCTGTCCTGGATGCCCTGAACGCCGGTGCGCCCGTCGTCTTCGACGAACTCGACGCCAGCCTCCACCCGGTCCTGTCCGCAGAGCTCGTCAAGATCTTCCACGACCGGCGGACCAATCCCCGCGGCGCCCAGCTGATCTTCTCCACCCACGACACCAGCCTGCTGGCCCACCTCAACCGCGACGAGGTCTGGTTGACCCAGAAGCGTCCCGACGGCTCGACCGAGCTCGGCGCGCTCGCCGACTTCGCCGGCGAGCGTGTGCGCAAGTCGGCGAACCTGGAGTCCGCTTACCTGCACGGCCGGTACGGAGCGATCCCTGAGATCGACCCCACCCGGCTGCGCTCGCTCGGTCTCGCGGGCTGAGCGCCGATGGCCCGCAAGCAGTCGCTGTCGCGCACCAGCGCAAGAAAGGCTCCACGCCGCGTCATGGTCGTGTGGACCGAGGGTGAGGTCACCGAACCGGCGTACGTCAACGCACTCAAGCGGCTCGACCACGTGCGCGCGAACACCGCTCTCTCCATCAAGATCGCACCCGCACACACCGTGCCGTACCCCCTCGTCGAGGGAGCGATCGAGCAGGCGCGCGACCGCGACGTCGACGAGGTCTGGTGCCTCATGGACGTCGAGGCACCTCGACGGCATCCCAGGCTGGTCGAGGTTGTCGCGCTGGCCGCTCGGCATGCAAAGGTCCATCTTGCATTCTCGAACCCGTGCTTCGAAGCCTGGTTGCTGCTCCACGACCGTGACCTCGGCGGCTTCCTCACCACCGCTGAGGCGGTGAAGGCAGCGCAGGCGATGGACGGGGTCAACGGCAAGCATGTCGACGCAGCGCACCTCGTCGCGCGACGTGCCACCGCGTCCAAGCGAGCACAGAAGGCGCGGCGCCGACACGAGAAGGATGGCGTCATGTTTCCCGGCGACAATCCGGCGAGTCACGTCGATCTGTTCCTGGCAGCCGTCGAAGGCCCTTCCGGACATCCGGTGTCGTAGAGACCCGAACCGCGCAATCGAAGCGCGAGCCGGACACTTCTGCTGTCGCGACGGACTTCGTCCAATCCGAACCCACCATCGCCGCGTTCATCTGACGGCGGTGACGATGCCCGGCCGGCGGTCGCGCTGCGGCCGCCCACCGAGAGGCACGTGCTCGCCGGTGTCGAGGCGGCCCGGTCGTGGGCGGAGTCCTGGCGTGAGGCGGAGGGCCGGATGCCCGTCGATGTGGAGTGGGCGGAGCGCAGGTGATGGACCTCACATCGGAGCTGATCAGGCTAGCCGACCAGGACGTGCGGATCCGGCTGCTGCTCGGCGGCCCCGACGGACGGGGCCGTGGCCCGGCGCGACGAAGAGGAAGGGCGTGTGGGTATGGATGGCCGGCTGACCAGGCCGGATACGGGCTCGCCGCATGGTCCGGGCACCTGCTGACCACTCCAGGAGTGCAACTCAACCCCGCGTACCTGGTCGCGCATCTCGCGACGGTCGTCGTCAGCGGTGCGCTCGCGGTCGTGCTTGCCGTCCGGCACTTCAACCAGGGTCGGCGTCGGTGGCATCGCTCGCTACTGTCCTGCGCCTGAGATCCGTTATGGAAGTCGGTTGCGCTTCGTCGCGAACCGCAACCTCATGCCGGGCTGTCTCCGGCGAACCGCAGCAGCATGCAGACACCACGGGTCCAACCGCAGCCGCGCAGCGATTCCCTCTGCCCGAGCCGCACTCTGAGTTCGCTGGTGTCGGCCGAGCCGCAGCTTGAGTTCGCTGGTGTCGGCCGAGCCGCACCCTGAGTTCACCGATGTCGGCCGAACCGCAGCTCGAGGACGGTTTCCGTCGCCGAGCCGCAGCGACACGCCGACAACACTAGGAATTGTCGGCGTGTCCCTGCGGCTCGACCGTGGTCGGCAGACGCAGGCTGCGGCTCGACGGCGCTGGGCGGGCGCAGGCTGCGGTTCGCCGACACCGACCGACACACGATTGCGGTTCGCGACGAACCGCAACAGACCTCCACCCCGAATCTCAGGCCCAGGACACTAGCGTGCCGATCCGCGGCCGCCGCCTGTGGAGGTGAAGCGATGGAGGCCGGGGGCGTTGGTCGGTGGGAGCTGTTCGGTGAAGCCCTGGTCGACGACGAGATCGCGCAGGGGGTAGGGCAGTTCCGAGGTGCCTCGCCCGCGGTTCATGACGCCGATCATGAGGGTGAAGCTGCCGTGGAGCGGGGATCTGATGCCGACGCGGGCGTAGTCGCTGTCCGTGCGGACGGTGAGCCGGTCGATCTGTGTCCACGTCCACTCGAAAGAGTCCTGGGTCGAGGCGATGCGCACTCCCTGGGGCGTGATCTCCACGCGGTGGGTCGCGATGCCGTGGCGCAGAGCGAGGAGGAAGGCGCCCGCGATCGGGATACCGACCAGCAGGCCCACCAGCACGATCTCACGACGACCCAGTTCGATCCCGGTCTCCGTCTGGAGTGCGATGAGCGGCGCCAGCAGGATGGCCGCACCGATCACGGCGCCGAGAACAATGAGCCACGTGAGCGCGGCCATGGACAGCCGCTTGGCGCGTACCTCGATCCGGTACTCGTTCTCGTCCTCGGTCCAGACCGGCGTGCCGGCCGATGGCGCGGGCTTGCCGGTGGTGCCGGTCATCCGTGCTCGGGGGCGGGAGCGGCGCCACCAGAGACCTACCGGGATCGACAGGGCGAGCGCGACGGCGGTCCCCGCCAGGACGCCCGCGATCGGGGTCGGGCGGTCGGCCTCCGAGGTCAGGCCCCAGTCCCGCACGATCTCGCCGTCGTCGTCGAACTCGGTCTCCAGGCCGACCGCCGCCCCGGCGCGCACCGGCTCCCGGGCGAGCAGTTCCACCCACGCCGGCTCCTGGGGCGGCTCGGGCAGTCCCGGCCCGGTCCCGGCGGGCCGTTCCGCGACCTCGCGGTCGGTGACCTCCACGAGTGCCTCGCACCGGTACAGCCACCACAGCTCCAGTGCCCCGTGCTCACACGTGCCGGTCTCGACGACGTGGCCGGTGTACTCCGGGAGTTTCGTCGGCGCGTCGAAGTGCCACAGCAGCGCGGTGCCGACGTTGAGCGGGAGGGCGAGCCCCAGGAACAGGACCGTGAAGAGCAGGGGCGTCATCGGGCCGTCCGCGTTCGGGTTCCTCTCCGCGCTGCGGGCCCAGCGTTCGACGGTCTTGCGTGAGGGCCAGCGCAGCACCTTCGCGGCGAAGACCGCGACCAGCCACATGACCGGAACACTGACAACGACGATTGCGACCGCGATCCCCACCGACGGCCAGAAAACTTCCGACATCACGCCCCTTCCCGGCGTCGCCACACATGACGAGCCTATCGGTGCAAGAAGACATAAGCGGTGAACACGTGGCACGCCATCGGCCCTGGAGTCGGGCCCGAAGCGGTCGCGTGGACCACCGCCACGCTCGACGCGTCCGAGGAAGCCGTGGACACTTCCGTGGCCCGCCTGCCGCGGCGAACAGAGCACACCCATGGCCGAGGCGCCGGTGATGAGGCCGAGGCCGTCTCGCAGGTTGAGAACTGTGAGCCCACCTCGCGTCAATCTAGTTAGGTAAGGCTAACCAATAGTGAGGAGGGTGTCGTGGTCGAGCTGAACGGTCCGGACCTGTGGCTGCACGCCCGAGGGGTCTCGATCGCCTACGGCGGCGACGACGTCGTCCACCGGGCGGAGATCGCGCTCGCCCCGGGACGGGTGACCGCGCTGGTCGGGCCCAACGGATCCGGCAAGTCGACGCTGTTGCGCGGGATCGCCCGGCTGCAACGGCTGCGGACGGGCGCGGTCACCCTGCGTGACGGCCGGGACGCAGGTGACCTCGGCGCCCGGGAGTTCGCCCGTGAGGTCGCGATGCTCGCCCAGAGCCGGCCGACGCCGGTGGGCGTCACGGTGCGCGACGCCGTCGAGTTCGGCCGTCACCCACACCGCTCGCGGTGGCGGGGGAGCGACCCAGGCGGAGCGGAGCGGATCGAGTACGCGCTGCACCTGACGCGACTGACCGACCGTGCCTCGGACCTGATCGACGAGCTCTCCGGAGGGCAGCTCCAGCGGGTGTGGATCGCCGGCGCCCTGGCCCAGGACACCGACGTGCTGCTGCTCGACGAGCCGACCAACCATCTCGACCTGCGCTACCAGGTCGAGGTGCTCGAGCTGATCCGTGAGCTGGCCGACGACCACGGCATCGCCGTCGGCGCCGTGCTGCACGACCTCAACCAGGCCGCCGCGCTCGCCGACCGGGTGGTCGTGCTGAGCCGCGGGCACGTGGTCGCGGACGACGTACCCGCGCGGGCGCTGCGCGGCGAACTGCTCAGTGAGGTCTTCGAGATCGACATCGTCGTCGATCTCCAGGCCGAAGACCGCGTGCCACGAGTGCACGTACCGCGGCAGCTGCTGCGGCGACGGACCGCGACGGCCGACGCCTGAACGGCCAAGAACGGCCTCGACCAGAAGGAGAAGAACGAATGAGAACTGCTCGTGCCCTGTCGACCGCGCTGCTGGTGGGTCTGGCACTCACGGCTTGCGGGACGACCGACGAGGCAGCCGTACCCGAGACCGGCGCCGAAGGCACCGAGGCGGCGGTCGAGGCCGAACCCGTCACCGTCACCGACGCCCGGGGCGAGGAGGTCGTGCTGGAGGACGGGCCGGCGGAACGCGTCGTCGCCCTCGAGTGGAACCAGGCCGAGATGGTGACGACCCTCGGCGTCGACCTGATCGGCATGGCCGACCCGGCCGGCTACGAGAGCTGGGTGGGGGCCGGCGCCCCGCTGGACACGGACCCCGAGGACGTCGGGGTGCGTCGTGAGCCGAGCATCGAGGCGGTCGCCGACCTCGAGCCGGACCTCATCATCGGCGGATCGAACTCCATCCCCGAGGAGGCGATGGAACAGATGGAACGTATCGCCCCGGTAGCGATCATGGCCAGCGCCGACGCCGAGGACCCGCTGGGCACGATCACGGACGAGTTCCGTACCGTCGCCACACTGGTGGGCAAGGAGGCCGAGGCCGAGGACATGCTCGTCGAGCTCGACGAGACCCTGGCCGCCAACGCCGCGAAGATCGAGGCAGCCGGTCTGGCCGGCACGCCCGTGGTCCTGACCTCCCCGTACGCGGAGGGGGCGAACCTCTCGATCCGGATGCACGGTCCGCGCAGCGCGGTCCAGGCGGTCGCCGCCGAGATCGGTCTGGCCGCTGCCTGGCAGGACCCGGGCGACGACGGTTTCGGCCTGTCCTACCTGGACCTCGAAGGCCTGACCCAGCTCCCCGACGACACCCGCTTCCTCTACTGGGGCAACGACGGCGACGAGGAGGACGTGGTCGAGGCTGAGATGGCCGGGAACCCGCTGTGGGAGAACCTGGCATTCGTCGAGGCGGGCGAGGTGCACCGTGCCGCGGTCGGCATCTGGGCCTACGGCGGCCCCGCGTCGATGATGGCCTGGAGCGACGACCTCGTGCAGGTCCTGGGAGCCTGAGGATGAACCACGACGGCGCGGCCGCCACGCTCGACAGACCGGTCGCCGGACCCGCCGGCGTCCCACCCCCGCCCGAGAGGGTCGTCGCACGGTGGAAGGTGCCGGCGGCGGTCGGGGCGATCGCGGTGTGGTTGCTCGGCGCCGTCGTGGTGCACCTCACCCAGGGCACGGCCGACCTCACGGTCGCCGAGCTCTGGCAGATCGTCACCGGCTCCGGGACCGACCAGGGAGCCGCGGTCGTCGCTCAGTCGCGCGTGCCGCGGCTGCTAGCCGCGCTCGTTGTCGGCGCCGCCCTGGGTGCCGCCGGGGCCACGATGCAAGGAGTGGCCCGCAACCCGCTGGCCTCCCCGGACACGACGGCCGTGAACGCCGGTGCCTACCTGGCTCTCACGGTGGTGGCCGTCGCGGGCATCCCGCTGGGCGTCCTGTCCGGTGCCGCCGTGGCGTTCGCGGGCGGCATGCTGGCCGCGATCACGGTGATCGCCATCTCCTCGGGGTCGAGCGTCTCGGCGATCCGGCTGGTCCTCGTCGGCTCCGCCCTCACGCTGGGTATCTCCGCCATCACCTCGGTGCTGCTGCTCCTCTTCCCCTGGGAGACCCAGGGGCTGTTCGCCTGGGGAGCGGGATCCCTCGCGCAGAACGGCTCGCGCGCCATCACCCTGCTGGCCCCCGTCGTCGTGGTCGGCCTGGTCGCGCTCGTCCTGCTCGGCCGCCGCCTGGACCTGCTGCAGCTCGGCGACGACGCCGCCCGCTCGCTCGGGGTCCCGGTCGGGCGAACACGGCTCGGCCTGGTAGCGGTGGCAGTGCTGCTGGCCACGACGGCGGTCAGCGCGGCCGGCCCGATCGGCTTCGTCGGCCTGTGCGCACCGGTGCTCGTGCGGATGATCGCACGCGTCGTACCGCCCCTGCGGCGCCACCGCGTGCTCGTGCCGGTGAGCGCGGTCGCCGGGATCGCGCTCGTGCTGTCCGCCGACGTGTTCGTGCGGACCATGTTCGGCGCGGTCTCCGGAGTTACTCTCCCGACCGGGGTCATCACCTCGATCCTGGGCGCGATATTCCTGGTCGTGCTGGCCCAGCGCATGCGCACCGGGCTCACCGGCGACGCGCTGGCCTCGATGCGCGGCGGCGTCCGCAGCGCCATCGCGACGCGGGCGCTGCTGCTCGGGGTGCCGGCGGTACTGGTCGGCGTCGTGATCGCCGGCGTCCTGCTCGGCGACCGCACGGTGCTGCTCGGCGACGTCGCCAACTGGCTCCGGGGCATCGCCTCGGTCCGGATCGAGATCATCCTCGAGACCCGGATCCCCCGGGTCCTCGCGGCGCTGCTGGCCGGCATGGCGCTCGCGCTCGCGGGCGCGCTGGTGCAGGCCGTCACCCGCAACCCGCTGGCCGACCCCGGTGTGCTGGGCATCTCGGCGTCGGCCGGGCTCGGCGCCGTCACCACGATCGTCGTGTTCTCGACCGTCTCCTTCGCGCAGACCCTCACGGGTGCCCTGATCGGAGCGACGGCGGCGGCGCTGGCCATCTTCACCCTCGGTGCCCGGGGCGGCGCGGACCAGGGGCGCATGGTGCTGGTCGGTGTCGGTGTCGGCGCGGCCGCGAGCGCGCTGACGACCCTGCTGCTGTCCGGACCGATCCGTGGAACCAGAACGCCGCGATCACCTGGCTCGGCGGATCCACCTACGGTGCGATGTTTCCCCAGCTGCTCCCGCTGCTCGTGGTGCTCGTCGTCTCCGGCGTGATGCTTGTGCCGCTATGCCGCGACCTCGACCTGGTGCAGTGGGACGAGGTCACTCCACGGGTCCTCGGTGTCCGGGTGCCGCGGGTGCGCCGCGGCGTCGTCGCGCTGGCCGTGCTGCTGACCGCTGCGGCGACCGCCTGTGTGGGGGTGATCGCTTTCGTCGGGCTGGTGGCTCCGCACGCCGCGCGGATGCTCGTCGGCAAGCGGCACGCGGTGATGCTTCCCCTGACGGTGGCGCTGGGCGGGCTGCTCGTGGTGTGCGCCGACGTGGTCGGTCGTGTGGTCATCGCGCCCGCGCAGATCCCGGCCGGCCTCGTCTCCGCGGTGATCGGCACCCCGTACTTCGTCTGGCTCCTGTGGCGGATGCGGGCCCGGGCTTGACCGGATGGTTTCCCGCGGCAGTGTGAGTCCGGCGGCTGGCCTGCCCAGGTCCGGGTCATTCGGGCCTGAGGGCGATCCGATCGGGTGGGTCGGGTCTGGCTGAGACCGGTGGGCGGTTCATGGGCGTTCTTCGTCGTCGGGTTTGGTGGGCGTGAACGTGATGGCGTTCGTGGGTTCCTCGACGAGCAGGGCGACATCGCTGATGACGGGGAAGGTTCGTTGACGGCAGGTGTCGTTCCCGGTGGTGCTGACCGAGTACGGACTGTCCTGACTGCCATCGCCTGCGAGAACGGTGACGACCACGGTGGGGGAGTCGGTTCCTGCGATCTCGCACTCGGCAAGTCCCGCGGCTTCCCACAGGGCGCGGCTCGCCTCGGTCTCAAGTTGTACGAGCTGGGCCGTTCGCGGGGTGACCGCGGCCGGGTCCGCGCCGGGATCGTCGTCCTGTGCCGGGGTGGGGACGCTCCCGACACGCCGCGAGAAAGTCGCCCCGACGCCGGATCGAGGTGAGGCCAGGGGCGGGCTTCAGGCACGGGCGACGGCGGCGCGGAGCTGGTCGAGTGTGGGAGACCCGGCCGGGCCGTCCGGGGTCTGGTAAAGGCGGCACGCCAGGCCGACGCCGGCGTCCGGGCCGGCGAACGGGTCCGAGCCGTCGACCAGGATGCTCGGCGAACCGTGGAACCCGACCTGCTCGGCCTGGTCCAAGGTCTCGATCAGCTGACGAGTCACCGTGATGTCCGGCCGCTCGGCGGCGATCACGTCGACATGCTCCTGGGCGATCTTCCAGTTCGGGCAGCCGTCGAAGTACTGCAGCACGATCTCCATGCACCGACGGTAAACCTTCCCCCGAACTGGAAGGTCAAGCGCATCAGCTTTGGCGTGCGTCGGTTGTGTGGCGTGGCGGTTCGCCGACGGGCTTGTCGGTCTCATGCCCGGGGCGTGCCGGTGCCGGGGAGGGCGAGGCCTTTGATCATGAGGTCCAGCCCGGTCTCGAACATGTCGGTGGTGTCGCCGGTGCACACGAGGAGCGCGACGTCGATCAGGTGGTTGGGGGCGTCGGCAGGCAGGGCGCGGGCGACGCGGCTGATGCGCTGTGCGTCGGACTCGAGCGCCGCGGATGTCGTCGCCCCTGGGGCCAGGGCTCCCGCTCCGGGCGCCGGGAACCAGGAGAGCTCGCTGGTCGCGAAACCGATGGCGTAGGAGGTGACCACGCGCAGGATCTGAGCCCCCTCCTCCCGTGCGTCGGGCCGGCAGCACTGGAGCTGGGCGTCGAAGAGTTCGAGCGCGGGCACGGGTGCGACCGATTGGCCGACCCAGAGCGAGACGGTGCCGGGGTGCCGGCGGATAACGTCGCGGATGGCATGGGCGAGCGCCCGTAGCCACGCGGCCCAGTCGTCGTCGGGTGGTGCCGCCTGCGCGATCTCTTCCCAGATCAGTTCGGCGACTCCGGCCGCGAGGTCGTCCTTGCTGGTGACGTGCTTGTAGAGCGAGGCCGCCTCCACGCCGAGATCGGCACCCACCAGGCGCATGGTCAGCTTCCCGGCACCGTGACGGTCGATACGGTCCAGGGCTGCTCGCAGGACCCGGCGCCGGGTCAGCGGGACTCGCGCTCCTCGTGCCGCGGCGGGGGCTGCCGAAATTGATGAGCTCATTCTGGAATCCTAGGCGAACGATCTGCGTTGCCATCGTAAGCTAACATTGGTAGCCCGATCCAAGGAGGGATCAGCCGATGAGCCCGGCGATCGAGGTGCGCGACCTCGTCAAGACCTACCCGAAGCCCGGCGGAGGCCGGTTCAACGCCGTGGACGGCGTCTCCTTCGAGGTGCGGCGCGGCGAGATCTTCGGGTTCCTCGGCCCCAACGGGGCCGGCAAGACCACCGCGCTGGAGATCATCGAGGGGATCCGCCGGCCGACGTCGGGAGACGTCCGGGTGCTCGGTGTGGATCCCCGCCAGGACCTGGACCGGATCAAGCAGGTCATCGGCGTGCAGCTCCAGGCGGACTCCTACTTCAGCCTGCTGACGCTGGAGGAGATCCTGCGGCTGTTCGGCTCGTTCTATCCCAAGCGCCGCCCGCCGGCCGAACTGCTGGACACCGTGGGCCTGCTGGGCAAGCGCAAGGCCTACGTGCGGCAGCTCTCCGGCGGGCAGAAGCGCCGCTTCTCGGTCGCCGCGGCCCTGGTCAACGATCCCGACGTCATCTTCCTGGACGAGCCGACCACCGGCCTCGACCCCCAGGTGCGTCGCAACCTCTGGGAGCTGGTGCAACGGCTCAACCGCGACGAGCACAAGACGATCGTGCTCACCACCCACTACATGGAGGAGGCGGAGCTGCTGGCGGACCGGATCGCCATCATCGACCACGGCGAGATCCAGGCGCTCGAGACCCCGCGCGGACTGATCGCCCGCCTCGACGGCCACGGGCACATCGACTTCGCCACCACCCGCCCGGTGGATGCCCGTGACCTCACCACCCTGGCCGGTGTGCGGGACCTGACCGCCAGGACCGACGGCTCGGGTCCGGAGGGTATCGGGCCGGCCAGCTACCGGCTCCAGGTCAGCGACCCGGGTGCGGCCGCCACCGCGTTGCTGGCCTGGGCCGAGCGCGAGGCCGTGGAGTTGCGCGGCCTGCAGGTCGTCCCGGGCACCCTGGAGGACGTCTTCCTGTCGCTCACCGGGCGAGACCTGCACAACGACCGTCAGAACAGCAGGACACCATCATGACCGGCACCCTGCCGATGACCAGCACTCCGCGGATGGCCGGCGCCCTGCGGCCCACGGGCATCTGGCGGATGACGGTCGCGGCCACCAAGCACCTGGTGCGCGGCCGCGACATCATCGTCGCGGCGCTGGTGGTGCCGCTGGTGGTACTGGGCGTGCTGACGCTGTTCGCCGATCTCGACTTCGCCACCGGCGAGCGCTCCATCGGGTTCACCGAGCTGATGGTCACCGGCGCCGGCGTCATGATGGTGGCCGTCGGGAACAACCACGCCTTCGTCTCCGAGATCGCCACCTACAAGGCCACAGGCGTCCTCAAACGCCTCGCGGTCACGCCCATCTCCCCGGCCGCCGTGATCATCGGGCAGGTGGTGCCCCGCCTCACCATCGGCGTCGCGCTCAGTCTGGGCTACCTCGTCGTCGCCGCGGCGCTGGGGGTCGAGATCACGCTCGGAGCGCAGGCCGTGGGCGTCGGCCTGGTCCTGGTGATGATCGCGGCGACCCTCCAGACCTGGGGCTTCTTCGTCGCCGGCTTCACCAGGAGCCCCATGAACGCCAACGCCCTGGACACGTTCGCGATGTTCTGGCTGTTCCTGCTGAACGGGGCGATGTTCCCCCTCGACGCGTTCCCGTCGTGGCTCGAACGCGTCGCGGAGTATCTCCCGACCACCGGCCTGATCGAGGCCATCCGCGGCCTGACCGTGCACAGCCAGGGACTGACGGGCTTCGGGCCGCAGTTGCTGGTCGGCGTCGCCTGGATGGCGATCCTCGCCGTGGCGGCGGCCCGCACCTATCGATTCACGAGCTGAACGGGAGTCGACCGTGAGGTCCCAGTTCGCAACCCTCTTCGGCACCAGCACCACGATGATGCTGCGCTCCCGCGGCGTCGTCCTCGTGATGGTCGCCATCCCGACCTACGTGATCGTGTACGCCCTGCTGGACGTCGACTGGCGGTTCGGGGCGCAGCGCGTCGACCTGTTCGACTTCGTCCTGCCAGGGCTGGCCGCGTTCGCGGCCGCGCACATCCTCCTGGACACCGCGGTCGCGGTGGGTGCCATCTACAAGGCCCGGGGCGTGCTCACCCGCCTGGCCGTCACCCCCGTCTCCGCACCCCTGCTCATCACCGTACAGATGCTCACCTATACGATCCTGGGCGTGGTCACGGGAGCCGCGATGCTCCTGGCCGGCGCACTGGCGGGAGCACATGTGGAGATCACGCCGAACCTGCTCTGGCTGGTCCCGCTCCTGGCCCTGGTCATGTTCACCAACATGGGCCTGGCCTTCACCATCGCAGGCCTCATGCCCAACCCGGCGAGCGCAAACCAGCTCAGCAGCGGACTCGGCATGCCCCTGATGTTCCTCTCCGGCGCCATGCTGCCCCTCGACGTCCTGCCCGGAGCGCTACCCGACATCGCCCGGATCGCCGTCCCGTTCGCCTCACCGATCGAAGCCATGCGTGGGATCGTCCTTGACGGAGCACCCATCACCCAGTACGGCGCCGAAGTTCTCATCGCCGCGACCTGGGCGGTCGCCATGCTCGCCGCAGCGACAGCGGCATACCGGTTCGACCACGAATGAGAACCGGGCACCCGCGGCGCCGAACGGTGGGTACCGTGGCCAGGGTGGGAACAGAGCGAGCAGAGCGTTTCACCACCGTCGTGCGGATCGATGACCGGGGCCGCACCCATGTGCCCGTTCCGTTCGAGCCCGACGAGACCTGGGGAACAAAACCGCGTCATCACGTCACCGGGACCCTGAACGGGCTGGGACTGCGCGGCGTGATCGACCGGACAGCGCACGGCCCCGAACTCGTCCTGGGGCCCGCATGGTGCCGGGATGCGCAACTCACCACGGGGGACCGGGCCGACGTGGTCCTTGGCCCTGAGGGGCCCCAGCGCAGCGACCTCGCTGCCGACGTCGCGGCCGCCCTCGACGCGGCGCCCGACGCCGGTGCCTTCTTCGACTCGCTCGCCCAGTTCTACCGCAACGCCTACCTGCGCTGGATCGATGCCACCAAACGCCGCCCCGAACAACGCCCGGTGCGAATCGCGGAGGTCGTTCGCCTGCTCCAGGAAGGCCAGAAGGAACGCCCGAAGAGATGAGCGCACCTTGACGCCACGATGATGCCCATCGGTGGTCATCGCTCGCTGCGGGGCGAGTTCAGCGCTCAGACCAGAACCTTCCAGTCAGCAGGAAGGCCGAGGTACGGTCGGACCAGGAGGTCATCATGCGGATCGGGGAGGTCGCCGACGCGGCCGGTACCAACGCCAAGACGTTGCGCTTCTACGAGGAACAGGGGCTGCTTCCCGAGGTCGGGCGTACCCCGGCCGGCTACCGGGACTACCCACCGGAGGCCGTCGCCCGGGTCGACTTCGTGCACCGCGGGAAGGCTGCGGGGCTCACCCTCGCGCAGATCAAGCAGATCCTCGACATCCGGGACCGCGACCAGGCCCCGTGCGAGCACGTCCGCGACCCGCTGGACACCAAGCTCGCCGATCTCGACGAGCAGATTCGCCGGCTGACCGAGCTGCGCGGAACTGTGACGGAGCTCCGAGATCGAGCGGCCACCTCCGACCCGGACAGGTGCCGCGCGGACCAGGTCTGCCAGTACCTGTGACCGGTGCCTGCGGCACCTACGAGTCCCTCGCGACGGCGTCCTTGCGCGCGATCGGTGGTGAAGACCGTCTGCAGAACCAGGGTTTCAGGCACATATTGGCGGCGGACTTCACCGTCGGCCGAACCGGTCGGCCGGATCGTCCAGGCGCCCGCCTCGGCGTCGAGCAGCCGGCCGAAGACCGACGGGCTGTCGAAGCGGGGAAACCCGAGCCAGTCGACCGAGCCGTCCCGGCCGACCAGGGCGGCGCAGTGGCGGTCGGACAGCAGCGCGTAGTCCGCAATCGGTTGCCGGCTCACCACTCACCTCCGAACAGGGTCCAGACTTCACGCCGGACAGGCCCGTCACTTTGTGAAACCGGCCTGAGCGGTCACCGATCCCACTCTCGTCGCGGGCATCTCGCTTCGCATCCGGTGTCAGGGACGGACCGTCGAGATCGTCAGACCCGGCTACCCACGGATCCGGGTCAGAGCGTGGCCAGGACGAGGGCGTAGTCGCCCGCCAGATCCTGCCACCAGCGGGATGGCGTGAAGCCTGCCGCCCGGAGGTCCGACTCCGCGGTCTCGCGCGTGAACTTTGACGAGTACTCCGTCAGGAGGGTCTCGCCCGCGCTGAAGCGGACCACCAGGTCGAGCTCGGTCAGCTTGACCTCCATCGCCTCGCGGGCCCGCAGGCGCATCTCGATGCGGGACTCCTCCTCGTTCCAGGAGGCGACGTGGTCGAACGCGTCCGGCTCGAAGTCCGCGTCGAGCTCCCGGTTGAGGACGTGGAGCACGTTGCGGTTGAACGCGGCGGTGACTCCGGCGGCGTCGTCGTACGCCGCGAGCAGCCGTTCCGGCGCCTTGACCAGGTCGAGTCCGAGCAGCAGCGTCTCGCCCGGCGCCATGCCCGACGCCAGGTCGCGGAGCCAGCGGCGCCGCCCGTCGGCGGAGTAGTTCCCGAGTGTGCTGCCGAGGAACGCGATGGTGCGGCGTCCGGGGGCGGGCAGGTCGGCCAGGTGCCGCTCGAAATCCGCGACGACACCCACGACATCGAGCCCCGGGTACTCTCCCCGCAGCTCCGCGACCGCCGCGCCGAGCGCGGCCTGGCTCACGTCCACCGGGACGTAGCCGGCCAGGTGGCCGTCGCCCGCGAGCGCGTCCAGCAGCAGCCTGGTCTTCTCGCTCGATCCGGAACCGAGCTCGAGCAGCACCTGCGCCCCTGCCGCGTGGCCGATCTCGGCGGCGTACCGGTGCAGCAGCGCGCTCTCCGCGCGCGTGAGGTAGTACTCCTGCAATCGCGTGATCTCCTCGAACAGCTCGCTGCCGGCCGCGTCGTAGAAGTACTTCGGCGGGAGCTGCTTGCGGGTGCGGGTGAGCCCGTCGAGGACGTCGGCCTCCAGGGTCCGACGGCGATCCTGGGGCGTGAGCAGCACCTCGATGCGAGGTGCCCCGTGGCTGTCGTCCACCCGGCCGTCGTCGTCCATCGGTACGACCGTGCGGCGCGCGTGCGCGCCCCGATCGCCCGTGCCGCCGCCATGCACGTGGTCCGCCGGCCCGTTCACCCGGCCGCCCCGTCGTCCGCGAGCCGGACGCCGGTGACCGGCCAGCGGGCGCCGGGCGGGAAGAAGTTCCGGTACGACGCCCGTGCGTGGCCTGGCGGGGTGAGCGCGCAGCCGCCCCGGAGGACCATCTGGCTGGACATGAACTTGCCGTTGTACTCGCCGATCGCGCCCTCGGCCGGGTGGAAGCCGGGGTAGGGCAGGTAGGACGAGGACGTCCACTCCCAGCAGTCGCCGAACATCTGCCGCGGTCCTCCGGTGGGCGGGCCTGCCGAGCGGGGGTGGTAGGTGATGCGGTCGGCGAGCCCGGCGCCGTCGTGCACGGGGCCCGCGCCGCCGTCGGCCTCCAGTGCCGCGTGCTCCCATTCCGCCTCGGTGGGTAGCCGCTTGCCCGCCCACGTCGCGAACGCGTCCGCCTCGTAGTGGCTGACATGGCACACCGGCAGCGCCGGGTCCACGGGCCAGGTGCCGTGCAGCGTGTGCTCGAACCACTGGCCGTCCACGTGCGACCAGTAGAACGGTGCGGCCCAGCCTTCCTACTGGACACGGCCCCAGCCGTCGGACAGCCACAGTTCGTGGCGCCCGTAGCCGCCGTCGGCCATGAACTCCAGCCATTCGCCGTTGGTGACCAGGCGGTCCGCGAGCCGGTAGGGCCGCAGGAACTGCTGGTGGCGCGGCAGCTCGTTGTCGAAGCAGAAGCCGCCGCCCTCGCTTCCGATCTCGACCAGCCCGCCGTCGCACTCGGCCCAGCCCAGAGGCCCGGGATCGGCGCTCTGCTCGGGGACTCCCGCGTACACCGGCTCCAGCGGGTTGAGGGAGAGCACGTGCTTGATGTCCATCAGCAGCAGCTCCTGGTGCTGCTGCTCGTGATGGAACCCGAGTTCGACGATGTAGGCGAGCTTCTCCCAGGTGCCGTCGTCGATCCGGTCGATCAGGTCGCGCATGCGGTCGTCCACGTTGCGGCGGTACTCGCCGACGTCGTGCGCCCCGGGCCGGCTGATCACGCCGCGCATCGGGCGCGAGTACCGGGGTCCGACGGCCTCGTAGTAGCTGTTGAACAGGAACCAGTACTTGTCCTGGAACGGCGCGAACCCGGGCTCGTGCCCGGCGAGGACGAACGTCTCGAAGAACCAGGTCACGTGGGCCCGGTGCCATTTGGTGGGGGAGACGTCCGGCATCGACTGGACGGTCTGGTCCTCCGGTGAGAGGGGCGCCGCGAGCTCTTCCGTGTAGCGGCGCACCCCGTCGTAGCGGGCGAGCGCTTCGGTCGTGTTGAACCTGGGACTAGACATGACAGGCCTTCCGGTCGAAGGGGGATCAGAGCGCGTCTGGACCGGCGGTGAGAGCCGCGGCCTCGTGCCAGACCTGCGAACCGATCAGCGCCGGCCGGGCGAGTCGGGCGTACGGCGGCGCGCCGGGCATCAAGCGTAGTGGCACGTCGCGGCATGAACGCAGTCTTGCCTCTCGCGGCCGGCGCATTCTGTGAGCGTGCTCACCGATCACCGATCACCGAAGCGGGTGCCGCAAGTAGGCATGGGCATGGGCATGGGCATGGGCGCGGGCCGTGCCCGGTGCGAGGCTCGCGCGGGTCCGGGACCCGCCCCGACGACTCCTCTTCGCGCTGGAATTGGTGGAGGTTGGTTGCGTCAGGCGGACGGCGCCGCTACTGTCGTGCCAAGACGTTTTGCCAAGACGTTTTGGCGGCGACGTCGAGTCGCCTCTCTATCTCGATGACGAATGGAGTTCGAAGTGATGAAGCTTCGCATGCGCGCAGAGGGCCGCGCCCGTCGCGTCCTTGCTGCCACCTCAACAGTTGCCGCTGCAGCCCTCGTGCTGAGTGGCTGCGGCGCCGGAGGCGGGGGTGCGGCCGAGACGGGCTCGGGCAGCCAGACGCTGACCGTCGTGGTCGAAGGAGGTGGCAAGGCCGAGCTTCAGCCTGTCGCCGACCTCTACAAGGAGGAGACGGGCACGGAGGTCGAGCTCGTCGAGTTGCCGTACGCCGGCCTCTACGACCGGGTGTCCTCGGAGCTGAAGGCTGGAGAACCGTCATTCGACGTCGCCGCGCTCGACGCCATCTGGCTGACTGCCTTCGCCCCCGGGCTCGCCCCGATCGACGATCTCTTCACCGACGACGTGACAGCTGATCTGTTCGGTGGCCTCGTCTCGGAGGCTCAGGTCGACGGCCACTTCGTCGGGATGCCGGTCTGGACGAACTCGGAGATCCTCTTCTATCGCACTGATCTCTTCGAGGACCCGACGAACATGACCGACTTCGAGGAGAAGTACGGCTACCCCCTCGCTCCTCCTACCACCTGGGAGGAGTACAAGGACGTCGCTGAGTTCTTCACGCGCGACACCGACGGAGACGGCAAGACCGATCTCTACGGCACCGACGTCAAGGGTGCGGTGGAGACCGAATGGCTGGCCACCGTGTCTCAGGCCGGTGAGGAGCACATGGTCCTCGACGCCGAGACCAACGAGGTGACCATCGACGACGAAGCGCACAAGGCGGCGCTCGACTACTACATCAGCCTTCTCCCGTACGCCCCCTCAGGGGCTGCCCAGCTCGATTGGGCGGGATCGCAGAACCTCTTCTACCAGGGGCAGCTCGCGATGGTGCGGTTCTGGGGCCACGCCTATCGTCAGACCCCGGATGACTCGCCCATCAAGGATGACATCGGTGTCGCGCCGATGATCGGCGGATCGGGCGGTGTCGCCGGCGTCCCGGGAGCCTGGTACCTGTCGGCCCCGTCCACCGGCAAGAACCAAGAGGCAGCGAAGGACTTCATCCAGTTCGCTTACGAGCACAACGATCTCTCGGCCGACACGTCACTGGGTCTCGTGGCTCGCAAGAGCGCCTTCGAGAGCAAGGACGGCGTGGCCGGGTACGAGAACTATCCCGCGCTGGTCGCCACGCTCGAGTCTTCACAGTCGCTGCCTCGTCCGGCGACCGAGAACTGGCAGGAGATCGTCGATTCGGTGCTGGTGCCGATGCTGCAGAAGGCCGTCGAGCCGGGCGCTGACACCAGCGAGCTGCTCGAGGACGCGAAGTCTCAGATCGAAGCGATCGTCGAGTAGACGATCCAGGTTCAGGAGTACTTACCTGTGGACACCTCCACCACTTCTCGATACGCCGAGGCCGGGACGGCGCGCGCTGTCCCGGCCCCGGGCCGGACTCGATCGAGCGGCAAGGACCGGGGCGATCGCCGGTTCGCCCTGCTGCTCATGGCGCCGGCGGCGATCTTCCTCGCGATGTTCGTGCTGTGGCCACTCGCGCGGTTCGTCTATGACAGCTTCTTCGAGATCTCTCCGTTCGCGGGCGCACCGAGGACATTCGTCGGATTCGCGAACTACGCGACCGTCTTCGCCTCAGAGGCGTTCCTCTCGGCGTCGGTTCGTACCGTCGCGTACACGCTCATCGTCGTTGCCATGGAGTTCGTCCTCGGACTTGCCGTGGCTCTGCTGTTCACGGCGCTCGGTCAGCGATCGGCGGTGTTCCGCACGGTGTTCATGTACCCGCTCATGATCGCTCCCGTCGTGGCAGGCCTCCTGTGGCGCTTCCTGCTGATCGACAACCTGGGGATCATCAACCAGCTGCTCTTCGAGTCGAACATCCTCGCCAGCCCGGATCAGATCCAGTGGCTGAGCGACCCCGACATCGCGCTGTTCTCCGTCGCGATCCCCGACATCTGGCTCACGACCTCGTTCATCACTCTGGTGCTGTTCGCCGGCCTGCAGAACATCCCGGGAGAAGTGATCGAGGCCGCACGAATCGATGGCGCAAAGTATCCGCGCATCCTGTTCAGCATCATCATCCCGCTGCTGCGACCCGTCATCGCGGTCGCGCTGATCGTCCGCGGTATCGATGCTGCTCGAGCATTCGACATCATCCTCATCCAGACCGATGGGGGACCGCAGGGGAGCACGACCACACTGAGCCTCCTGATCTACAGAACCATGACCCGATTCGGTGATCCCGGGCTCGCCAGCGCGATGGGCACCATCTACCTCATCGTGATGCTGGCAGTCGCCATCGCCGCAATCACCCTCATCTGGCGTCCAGGAAGCAGTGCACGATGAATCCACTCGAAACCCGCGGCCGCAGCCGGATCATCCTCTGGGTTCTCCTCGCCTCCACGATCATCCTCTACGGCTTCCCGTTCATCTACCTCCTCTTCACCTCCTTCAAGACGCCGCTCGACGCCATCGCCGTGCCGCCCGGCGTGCTTCCCGAGGTGTGGACCCTCGAGAACTACGTCTCTGCGCTCACTCGAGAAGGGGTGCCGGCCGCGCTGATCAACAGCGTGGTGACGGCGATCATCTCGACTGCGCTCTCGCTCGTCCTCGCGGTACCGGCCGCCTACGCGATCACACGGTTCCGCACCCCCAGTGGTCGGGTGTTCATCGTCGCCGCACTGGTGACGCGCATGGTGCCGACCATTGCCGTCGGCGCGCCGCTCGTCGCGACCATGCGCGGCCTCGGGGTGACGGACACCTCCTTCGGTCTCGCGTTGGCTCACACAACGATCTCGCTTCCCCTCTCGATCTGGCTGATGGCGAGCTTCTTCGAGGCCGTGCCGGACGAACTCAGCGAGGCGGCGGGCATCGACGGGTGCAACCGCCTGCAGGCGATGATGCGCGTCGTCCTGCCGATGGTGTCCGGCGGCTTGGCCGTGACCGCGATCTTCGCCTTCCTGGCTTCCTGGAACGAGTTCCTGTTCGCCCTGCTCCTGACCTCGGTGCGTGCCCAGACGACTCCTGTCGTGATCGCGAACTTCCAGAGCCAGTTCGGGCTCGACTGGGGCGGGATGACGGCCCTCGCCGCGGTCTACTCGATCCCCGTCATCCTGCTCACCCTCTTCCTGCAGCGACACATCGTCGCGGGACTCACCCTCGGTGCGGTCAAGGGATAATTCATGACATATGAACGTCACCAGTCCGCACGCGGAGAATTTGCGCTCGCGTCACACCCGCGTGTCCGGCGGGTCACGATCACCGTGGCGAAAGAGCGTGCCGGTCTGATGGAGGAGGAAGAACTGTGGCCGTGAAAAGTGCAGGAATCCGGGATGTCGCCGAGCTTGCCGGCGTGTCGGTGACAACCGTCTCGCACGTACTCAACAACACACCGCATACGAGGGTCGCCGAAGAGACGAAAGCGCGCGTGCGTGATGCGGCGAAGACTCTCGGATACGGACCGAACCGTGCAGCCCAAGCACTGCGCACGAACCGTTCCGGGCTCGTCGGGCTTCTCAGCGAGGAAATCGCTACCACCCCGCACGCCGGGCGGATCATTCTGGGCGCTCAGAATGCTGCTCGTGAGCATGACCTGACGCTGGTCATCATCAACACCGATCGGGAGTCCGGAGCCAATGCGCACAAGGACGATGTGCAGGCGCTGATCGACCGGCAGGTCGACGCGGTGCTGTACGCCACGATGTATCACCGAAGAGTCTTCCTCCCGCCGAATCTGCAGGACCTCCCCACGGTCCTCATCGACTCGACCGACAGGGCGGGGATCGTCCCCGCGGTCGTTCCGGATGAGGTGGGCGGCGCGATCGCCGCGGTCACGCATCTCGTCGAAGCAGGGCACACTCGGATCGGCTTCCTCAACAACGATGACGATGTTCCGGCCACCCATGGCCGGCTCGAGGGGTATCGACGGGTTCTGGAAGAGCACGAGATCCCCTACGACGCATCGCTCGTCTCCTCGGCGCCGTCGGAGACGCTCCCCGGATACGAGCTGGCCCGAGAGATGCTGAGCAGAACCGATCGTCCGACGGCCCTGTTCTGTTACAACGACCGGATGGCGATGGGCGCCTACCGGGCGGCCACGGAGCTCGGTCTCGGCATTCCGGATGATCTCTCGATCGTCGGGTTCGACAATCAGGAACTCATTGCGGCGAACCTCTTCCCCGGCCTGACCACGGTCGCCCTTCCGCACTACGAGATGGGCGCCTGGGCGGTCGACACTCTTGTCCGCCTGCTCCACGGCGAGGCCGACCACAAGCTCCTCGCCGAGGAACCCAGGATTCTCGACTGCCCACTTGTCGTTCGAGGCTCGGTCGCCACGCCACACGCCAACTGAAAGGTACACACACAGATGCTTCGCCTTGCCTCGTCGTGGGTATGGGACTTCTGGATCGCCGATGACGGCGATCGCTATCACCTCTTCTTCCTCAAGGCATCACGCGCTCTTCTGGATCCCGATCGGCGACACTGGCGGGCGACCATCGGGCATGCGACATCGACGGATCTCACGAATTGGACCGAACACGCAGACGCCGTCATCCCCGATGAATCGCCGGCCTTCGACGACCTCGCAACCTGGACAGGGTCCGTTGTGCGCGACGACGACGGGATGTGGCGGATGTTCTACACCGCGGTCAGCCGCGCCGAAGGCGGGCTGCAGCAGCGCATCAGCTCCGTGGTCTCGGCAGATCTCTTCACCTGGCACCGAGAGCCCGGACGACAGGTCCTCGTACCCGACCCCCACTGGTATGAAACGGCCGACACCAGGAAGTGGCCGGATCAGGCGTGGCGTGATCCGTGGGTCTTCCGCGACGGCGGCACGTGGCACATGCTGATCACGGCGCGCGCGAACGATGGCGACGCCGATGACAGGGGAGTGATCGGCCACGCGACGTCGCCCGATCTGGTCGAGTGGACCGTTCAGCCGCCGCTGTCGCGCCCGGGTGCGGGGTTCGGCCACATCGAGGTCGTGCAGACCGCGACCGTCGCCGGGCAGCCGGTCGGGATCTTCTCCTGCCTCGGATCCGAGCTGTCGAACGGGCGTCGCGCGGGTGATCCGATCGGCGGCGTGTGGGCTTTCCCGACCGACTCTCTCGCCGGGCCGTTCCCGACGGAGGAGTCGTACCGGATCACCGACGAGCGCCTCTACGTCGGGCGGCTTGTCGAGGACCGCGCCGGGCAGTGGCGGCTGCTGGCGTTCCGGAACGACGACGGACACGGCGGCTGGGTAGGGGAGATCACGGACCCGCAGCCAGTCGGCTGGGTCGATGGACGGCTCACGATCCTTGAGAGCAGCGCGCTTCCGGCTGAAAGCGGAGTCCTCTCGTGAAAACGGGCGCGTTCGAGCGCCGCCGGACCAGCTCGTTCTCGACGCCGGCACGGCAGACGCCATGACATCAAGGAGAGAACCCATGTCGAGCGCCAACCACTACGACGTGACGACGTGGCCCGTCGGGAACCCGGTCGAGGACATCGGCGAGGTCATCAACAGCATCATCGCGGACGTCAAGCGACGTCAGGCGGAGACCGATGTCGATGACGGAGGAAAGCCCGGCGCGGTGATCTACATCCCGCCGGGGGACTACCGCCTTCGGACGCAGGTCGTGATCGACATCAGCTTCCTCAGGATCGAGGGTTCGGGACACGGCTTCACGTCCTCGAGCATCCGCTTCAACGTTCCCGAGGACGAGTGGCCCGACCTGCACGAGCTGTGGCCCGGAGGCAGCCGGATCCTCGTCGACACTCCCGTCGGCGCAGGCGCGGACGAGTCCAAGGGCGCGGCCTTCCATGTCGAGCGCAGTGGGAGCCCGCGGATCAGCTCGCTCGAGTTCTCGAACTTCTGCATCGACGGACTGCACTTCGACGCCGACGGCTCGGAGCTGCGGCCGGAGAACACCTACAGCAACCTCAAGACAGGCATCTACGTCGCGAGTGCCAACGACTCGTTACGCGTCAACGGCATGGGATTCGTCTACCTCGAGCACGCGCTCACCATTCACAACGCGGACGCGTTGTCCATCCACGACAACTTCATCGCCGAATGCGGGAGCTGCATCGAGCTGCGCGGGTGGGGGCAGGCCTCGAAGATCACCGACAACCTGATCGGCGCCGGCTTCAAGGGGCACTCGATCTATGCCGAGAATCACGGTGGTCTCCTGATCACTGCCAACAACGTCTTCCCTCGGGGAGCGAGCAGCGTTCATCTCCGTGGAGTGACACGCTCGAGTGTCAGCAACAACCGCCTGCACTCGTTCTACCCCGGCATGGTTGTTCTCGAGTCGATGAGCTCGGAGAACCTCATCTCCTCCAACCATTTCCTGCGGGACCGAGAACCCTGGGCGCCCTTCCTGGGGATCGACAACGGTGTGGAGGACACCTACGGGCTTCTTCACGTGAGCGGCAGCAACAACTCGATCATCGGCAACCACTTCTCGGAGATCGTCGATACGCAGAGCATCCGGCCCTCGGGCTCGACGCCGGTCATCATCCGAGTGGCGGCAGGGTCCGGCAACTACGTCTCCAGCAATCACGTCGTCGCCCTGGATGTTCATGCCGCCACGAGCGAGTCCTGCTTCGAGGCCCAGGTGGATGCCTTGCTGGCGACCGATGCCGCGGACGGTCTCACCGTGACGACGGTGACGGTCGACCCCGCATCGGTTCGGAACACGGTCCTCGACTCCGGAACCGAGGCCCAGGTTGTCGTCGACCGGAGCGCCAACGCTGTGCGGGCGACGCCGGCGATCGGCTCGTAGCTCGTCGTGGGTGAAGCCCGTCGTACCCAGATCAAGCGGGGTACGACGGGCTCTGGTCATGCGCCACCTACCGATCAGGCCGGTCCTGTCCAGATCTGATTCGGGCCGCCGATGCAGTCCCAGGTGATCAGCTGCCGTCCGTTCGTCGTGTCACCGGAGTCCAGGTCGACGCAGCGTCCGGAGGCGACGTTCCTGATACCGCTGTCCGCGGTGCGACTCCACTGCTGATACTTGGCACCGAAGACGCAGGATCCCGCCGTGATCTCGCTCCCGTTGGCGTAGCCGGAGGCAAGCTGCATGCACAGGCCGTCCGAGGTCAGCGTGCCGTCAGAGTTCAGGCGCCACATCTGGTTGCCGAGTCCGTTGCACGTCCAGATCTGGACCTTTCGGGACGCTGCATCGAGATCCACGCAGGACGAGGTCGTTCCCCAGCTGATCTCGCTGGTTCCGGCGACATAGGTCGGGCCGACCCAGCTCTGGTTCCGCGTGCCTACGCAGTCGTAGATCTGCAGTTGCCGGCCGTTGCTGAAGTCGGCGTCGGGGATGTCGAGACAGCGCCCTGACTCGAGATTGATGAGTGATCCGAAGTTGCCCTGCCGCCACTGCTGGTTGGCGGCCCCGGTGCACGGCGCGACGTTCACCAGGGTGAAATTCGAGGTCTGGCCTGGCGGAACCTCGGCGCATACCCCGCCCGTGGAGAGCCTGCCTCGATTGTCCAGTTCCCAGGATTGCTGGGAGTTTCCGAGGCAGTCCCAGACCTGTACTCGGCCCGAGGCGACATCCCGGTCGATGCACTTGTCCTGTCGCCCCGTCGACACGACGGCACTGTCGGGTGCTGTGCCCGCGGGGGCAGGTTCCCAGGTCGACGCGATGCGGGAGAAGCTCAGCGAGACCAGCGATACCGAGCCACCCGATGCGTAGAGCTGGATTCCTTGGCTTCCTGCCGACGAGTCGAACGAGACGTTGTCACTCACGACCATCTTGCCGTCGTTCCCGAACACCTCGAGCTGCCCTCGATCGACGAGGAGCCGAACCTTCACCACGTCCGAGATCGGGGGCATCGACTGCCCGTAGAGCGTCTGCTCGGTGACCGAGTAGGAGACGGTCCGATCGCTTGAACCGTCCGTGCGCGCGTGCAGCCGGAAGCCGAACTCGGACGCCGTCGCACTGCCGACGTCGAACACCGCGTCGATCTCGTAGGTGTCCGCGAACTCGCCGATGAACGGGTCGCTTGCGGCGTCGGTGGTGATGGTGCGCGGTCCCCACGTCCGGGTCGTCTCGCGAATCGCCGCGATCTCAGGTACCGGGGTGCGGGTGATCCGGATGCCCTCTGGATATGTCCTGAGCGCGAGATCGACAGGGAACGACGCGTTGCCCGTCCAGGTGACGCCGGCATTGCTGGGCTGCCAGCCCATCTGCACCACCCTCCCGCCGGGCAGCTGGTTGAACGTCAGCGGGGCGTACCAGGTGGAAGGAGCGAACGCGGCCCCGGAGATGCCCCACTCCATGCGCTGCGGGCTCGTCCAGTCCGAGACGAACATGCCGGACTCGTCGAGGGAACCGATCACATACTCGCCGCTGGCATCCTGCAGAACCCACTTCTCGTGGGACGGGTCGCCGTCGACAGGGAGTTTGTAGAGATCGGGGCACTCGGAGAACCAGTCCGCCTCGTAGACTCCGCGATGGGTCCAGTCGAGCAAATTGGTGGATGTGTAGAACACGGCTCCGGCACCGGCCTGATAGGTCACCATCTCCCAGCGCTCGTGCGCCGCGTCCCACTGAACTTTCGGGTCACGGCTCTCGACCGGGTTGTCGATGACCTTGTCGCCGTCGTCGTACATCTGGAAGGTCTTCGCACCATCGGTCGAGTACGCGATGCTGACGCCCTCGGTGTTCGTGAACAGAAGGATCGGATCGTGGCTCCCGGATTTCAGCCCCGTGACGTTGTCCTCGTCGACCCAGCCGGCGCCGGACCAGAGATTGCCAGGGTGGACTCCTGGTTCGAGCGCGATCGGCTGCTGCTCCCAGTGCACCAGGTCGGTGCTCGTCGCGTGGCCCCAGTGGACCGTGTCCCATTCGAGGCCGTGCGGGTTGTGCTGGAAGAAGATGTGGTAGACGCCCCGGTAGTGGAGCGGCGCATTGATGTCATTCATGAAGCCGCTCTGCGGGCTGAAATGGAACTGCCCGCGAAAAGCTTCCGTGTAGTCGGTGGCCGCGTAAGGGTACTCCGGATAGTCGGCCGCGGTGCCGGCAGCCGCCGTCGGGGCTTTCGGCGGGTAGACCACCAGCCCCGATACGGCAAGGACGAGTGCAAGGGCCATCGTGACGATTGCGTGGCCTCGGTGGGCGCGTTGAAGAGACATGTGACTCCGTACTGACGTCGTTGTCGGTCGGATGCGGACGTGGATGCGGATGCGGGTGCGCGGACTACGGCGTCGCGCGGAATCCGAACGTCGCGCCGCCCAGGGCCTCGAACTCTGACGAACTTCCGCAGTCGAGGACCTTGGTGTCGGTGGTGCTGCCGTCGAGGACGACCGCATTCACCGCGACGTTCGCGGCATGGTGGTTCGTGGCGATGTAGTTGTTGTCGCCGGACTTCACGAGCACCATGGTCGGCTTCGCGCCGGACGGCGTGATGTCGCCGCCCGGGGCGTCGAACGAGAAGTGGTTCGAGGTGACCGTGTTCCCCGAGCCCCGTACATGGACCAGGCCGAACAGGTCGTCCTCCGGGTGCGGAGTGTTCTGGAACACGGGGAACGTCTCCGCGTTGCGCAGGAAGTGGTTTGCCGAGACGAGGTTGTTGTGGCATCCCCCTTCCATCGTGATCATGCCCGAGTAGAAGGCGTGCAGACGATTCGCGGAGACCATGTTGTTCACGGCGTTCTTCAGGTGCACGGAACTCTTTCCGCGCGGGAAGATGTTGTTGCCGGAGATGATCAGGCCGAAGTGGCCCTCGGCGAAGATCGAGAATCCTGCGGGACCGGCCCCGATCAGGTTGTCGTTGACCATGCTCGCCTGCCCGGAGCCGACGAGCTCGACGCAGCTGCCGCATTCGCAGAGGAAGTTGTCCGTGATGTGAAGAGCGTCGGCCTCGACGATCACGATCGCTCGTTCGAGGTAGACCATCCCCATCCCGGTGATCCGGAGCGAGTCGGTGGGCGTGGTCGAGCGGATTCCGGTCTTCCCGTTCTGGTAGCTGTTCTGGTCCGGAGTGAACGACACGCCGTCCAGGCAGAAATCCACCAGCTCGATGGAGCTCAGCCGGGGGAGACCGCCCCTGTCGATGAGGATCGCTTCCGCGTTCCCGTCGGTGTTCTCGACCCGGATGCGGCTTCCGCCCGGCCAGATCTCGTGCCAGGAGGACGTGTCACCGGAGTTGTACCGGATGCTGGAGGAGGTGAACCCGTGTCCCGAGCCCTTGATCTGCAGATAGCTGATATCGATCAGGATGCGCGTCTTCAGGGAGTAGTCGCCCGGTGGGATGTAGATCACGGCGCCGGGCTTGGAGTCCTGCGAAGGCTGATTCGCCTTGATGTCGGCGATGATGCTGTTGATGATCGCACCGATGTCGTCCTCCGCGGTCGTCGCGGGGCTGCCCGGAATGGTCCAGGTCGTCACGTCGTAGATTGTTGACGGCATTGTCATCCCATCTCGTTGTCTGAACTGACTTTCGAGCGAAGGCTCAGAGCACCCCGAGCAGAGTCGGGTGGGGGCGCGTGGGCGGAGTCTCGCTGACTGCGGCCGCAGGCGGCGCCGGCGCCGCGTCTGCGCGGGTGGGGAACAGGGTGACGCACCCTGCCGCCAGTGCGGCGGAGCCGACCAAGAGGAATGCTCTGCGCGGCATTTCAGCAGGCGGGAACGAACTCGATTCAGCCATCGTCATGTGCTCCTTTGCCACACGATGCCAAAAGGATTTGGCAAATCTGGATCGCTCCGACCTTAAGGTGCAGGATGTGATGGGTCAAGAGGGGGTTGGAGCTTTGGCGGTTTTTGGCAACGCCGCCGCAGTCGAGGTCACCACCCGGATCTGCGCACCCGACCCGACCTGACATCCCCGCCCCGGTGGGCTGACCGGAACGGGTCGGCTCATAGGCAGGGAGCAGTGCACACCCAGTGGGCAGCCAGGATTCCGACCTACGGTCAACGCTTGTGAAGACGATCAATCTGCTGTCCGAGCCCGGCGCGCGCGTCGACCTCGTGGTCAACACCGGCGCGCGCAGCGGCGCGGCCGCGCTGGCGACGGTCCGGGAGGTGCTCGTCGCCGATGGCGTCCGGGACCTGCGGACGCACGAGGTGACGTCGGGTGACGCGCTCGTCGCGACCCTGGACCGGATCATGGTGGACCCGCCGCGGTTGCTGGTCGTGGGTGGCGGTGACGGTACCGCCGGCGCGGCCGCGGCCCGTGTCGCGGGAACGAGGACGGTGCTGGGTGTGCTCCCGCTGGGCACCGCCAACGACTTCGCGCGGACGCTGGAGCTGTCGCCGGACCCTGCCGTGGCCGCCCGCGAGATGCTCGGCGGGAAGGTGGTGGACCTCGACGTGGGGCGGGTGAACGGGAGCACCTACCTGAACGTCGCCTCGTTCGGCCTGTCGGTGGAGGTCACCCGCCGGCTGGCGCCGCGCCTGAAGCGTTTCCTCGGCCCGGCGGCCTACGCGGTGGCGACGGTGTGCGCGTTCCGGCACCACCGGCCGTTCGCGGCCCGGCTGGAGTTTCCCGACGGCGACCATGAGCCGCTGGAACTCGACGAGCTGCTGCAGGTCGCCGTCGGGAGCGGGAGGCACTACGGCGGCGGCAACAGCGTGTCGCCGACGGCGTCGCTCGACGACGGACTGCTGGACGTGTACGCCATCGTCAAGGGCCGGCTGCGTGACCACGTGTCCATCGCGCGGCTGCTCCGGGACGGCAGCCTCATCGAGCACGACCGGGTGCGGCACGTCGTGACCAGGGCCGTCGACGTCGTCACGACCGAGCCGATGCCGGTCAACCTGGACGGTGAGCTCGCGGCGACGACCCCGGCGGCGTTCCGGGTCGACCGCAACGCCCTGCACGTAGCGGTGCCGGCCCGGAGTCGGGCGGCGCGGCTCGACGACGGGGCGTGAGCCGGCGTTGCCGGAGCGCCCGATGACCGACCGGATCCGAGCATGATCCTGTGCCGTTCGTTCGGCCTCGCGCCGGCGTCACCGACGTGCCGGCACGGAATCCCTAGGCAGTCCGAGCGTGCGGATACGCCGGCTCGCGGTCCTGAAAACTCAGGATGCTCTGGTTCTGGATGACGCCGTCGCGGATCTCGATCGCGCGGGAGAGCGTGAGGCTCTCTTCCCACGCCGTCGGACCTTCCATGACGGTGCGCAGGAACGGCAGGATCGCCTCGCTGATCTCCCACGTCGCCGAGTTCCACAGGTACGACGGGCTGTGGTCGACGGCGTAGTAGGCCACACCTCGGCCGACCGTGAACATCGGCTCGTCGAACGTGGTGGGCCTCGCCCAGTCGAAACCCATCCCCTCGTCGCACGAGACGTCGACGATCAGGCTTCCCGAGGCGAAATGCTCCAGGTCCTCGGTCCTCAGGTAGGTCAACGGTGCGGCGACGTCCTGGAGCGTGCAGTTGACGACGATGTCGTGCGATGCCAGGAACTCGGGGAGCAGGACGTCGCCGGTCTCTGTGAGGACCTCGCTGAGGTGGGTCGGGCCCTCGTCGGTGTTGAGCTGGGTGATGTGTGCGGTGTGGATCGGCGAGGCGACCGCCGCGACACCGCGCTGCGTGAGGACCTGGATGTCATGGATCCCGTGCGCCTTGAGCGCGGTCACGGCACCTCGTGCCGTGGCGCCGAACCCGATGACGACCGCGCTGAGTCGTGGCCCGTAGTCACCGGTCGAGCCGACCAGACTCAACGCGTGCAGGACGGAGCAGTACCCGGCGAGCTCGTTGTTCTTGTGGAACACGTGCAGGCTCACATCGCCCCGGCGGGTCCAGTGGTTCATCGCCTCGAAGGCGATCAGCGTGAGCCGGCTGTCGATCGCCGTCTGCGTCATTCCGGCATCCTGGACGCAGTGCGGCCACCCCCACAGCACGCGGCCCTCGGGAATCGCCGCCACGTCCGCCGCTTGCGGCTTGGGCAGAAGCAGCACGTCAGCGGATCCGAGCACCTCGGAGCGTTCCGCGACCCGACCCACGCGTGCCTCGAGGTAACCGGGTTCCAGCTGGAAGTCGGCGCCGTAGCCACGCTCGACGATCATCCGTGCGCGCACGTCCGGGTCGATCCGGTCCAGGTGATCGGGATGTAGCGGCAGTCGCCGCTCGTTCTCCATCGAGGAGTCTGCCAGCAGCCCGAGGGTGAGCAGAGCCGGGACGGCAGGGGACAGGTGAGCGGCGTCGGAAATCGGGCTTCCCATCATTGGGGAACCAAGGTCAGTTCCTGCCGCCACTGTACGCCGATCTCCCGCGAGACATGACCGAGAGTGCAGCCCCCAGCCCTGGCGACGGCAGCCGATCCGACCGTCCGTCCGGTTGCGCGACTTGCGTGGATGGGTACTGTATGGCCCATCCGAGCCGGGGAGCCTGTTGACCAGCAGGTTTGCCGAATGCAGGAGGCTCGGTCGTCATGTTTCACCCATGTTCCACGTGCACTGCCGAGCGCCCCCGTCTCCCCAGATGATGGAACCCCCTGATGCCTGATGCCGTTCCGAGCAATGAAGCATGGACCGAGCGACGCAGAGCCTTCGAAGAGGCTGCCGATGGTGACCCCGATGCCGTGGCGCGGGCGCTGAACTCTGTTCGTGACCGCAAGGGGCTGAGCCTTGGCCAGCTGAGCAAGATGGCGGCTCCTGCAGGGAAGACGACGATCCAGAACTGGCTGACGGCCGTCTCCGTCCCCCAGGCGGGTAACCGCGGGTCGTTCGACAAGCTCCTGGACGTTCTCGACGTGGTCGATCCGCCCGGTACTCCCGCGGGCGTCGGTCACGACGACTGGTGGAATGCTCTGCGTCGGCAGGGAAACCGCAGGGCCCGCGGGCTGGACACCGAGTCTCCGTATCCCGGCATGCGTCCGTTCGATCTGGAGACCGCGCGGTTCTTCCCTGGCCGGGCGGAGACGGTCGACGGGCTACGGGATCGGATCCGACGTCGGCTGGCCGGGCAGGAGCGGCCGCTGCTCCTGGTCACCGGGCGTTCCGGAATCGGGAAGTCGTCCCTTGTCGCCGCCGCGGTGCGGGAGCTGGGTGCCGAGGAACAGGCGCCGGTCATCGTCACGCCGTCGCCGTCGGCCGTCGCGGCATTGGCGTCGGTCAGCGCCGCGCAACCCACAACGCCTACGGTGCTGGTCCTGGACCAGGCGGAGTCGTTGTGGTCAGGGGACGACGAGGACCGACGCGCCGAGATTCTTCGGGCGATCGCCGAGATCCAGGAACACCGCGAACATGTCGCGGTCGTGATGATCCTGAGGTCGGACGCGATCGAACTGGCGTCGGACAACGCGACGCTGCGCGGTGCCCTGGAGCACGCGCACTTCGTCGTCGGGCCGATCTCTCGCGACGACGCACGCGAGATCATCGTCGGCCCCACGAGTGAAGGCGGGATCACGGTCGATCCGGGACTCGTGGACGTGATCCTGAAGGATGCCGGGGCAGATCCGGCATTGTCGGATCGGGCCGCGGTCAATGCTCTCGTCGGGGCGCTTCCGCTGTTGTCGCAGACCATGCGCAATCTCTGGGAGCAGAGAGCCGTCGCGGATCGGATCACGCTCGCCGACTACACGCGGGCCGGGGGTGTGACGACGTCGATCGAGGCCGCCGGGGATGCGGCCTACGAGAGTCTCTCCGACGCGGCGAAAGAGGTCTGGTGGCCTGTCCTGCGAGAGATGATCCGTGTGGAGTCCGAAGCCTTCGGACGTCGTACCGTTCCCTACGAACGGTTCGCCGATCCCGCCTCGATCGAGGTGATCAGCACGCTGCGCGACGCGCATCTGCTCATGAGCGACGGCGACGGCGTCACGATCGGTCACGAACGTCTCCTGACCGCCTGGCCGCGACTTGCCAAACAGCTTGAATTCGTACGGAACTGGAGCGACGCACGCCGTCAACTCGTTCGATACTCCTCTCTCTGGGAGGAGACCGGGCGCCCCGCGGACATGCTCGCCACAGGAATCGCCCTGGACGTCGTTGCCGCTGAGCGGAACGCCGCGGACGGCGGCGACGGTCAGGTCGAGGACGATCTCACGCACAGTGAGCGCGAGTTCCTCGCGGCGGTCAGGGAAGTGCGAGACCGGCAGCTCCATGAGTCCAGGCTGGAGAACACGCGACTGCGGCGCCTGACTCGCCGGCTGAGCATCGCGACCGTCACGACGTCAGTTCTCGTGGTGATCGCCCTGGTCTCGACGATGACAGTGGGCGCGGTCGTGGCCAGCCTGAACGCGTCGCGGACCGCCGCGAGCGTCGCCCAGACCGCCGATCAGGCGCGTGACATCGAAGCAACGTTGCCGTCCGAGGCGGCACAACTCGCGATTGCCGCGTTCTCGATGCACGACACGCCGGAGACGCGGTCGGCCCTGCTCTCGCTGACCGCCGCGGCACAGCCGCGTCGTCTCCTCGGCCCGGCCGGGCCTGGCACCCTGGCGGCGGCCGAGGACGTGATCGTCGCCGGGGGCACGAACTACACGATCAAGCTCCTCGCCCCGCAGACGGGGGAGACGCTGCAGACCATCAGCGCGCCGTCGTCGCACACCTACGCTCTTGACGTCGTCGACGCCGGCGGACGACGCCTGCTCGCCGCCAGCGGCGAAGACGTCTCGGGAGACTCCGGGCAGGGTTGTGTCTGGGACATCTCCGCGGACCCACGGCTGCTCGGTTGCGCCGAGACGCCCTCGAAGTCGGACTCCGCGACGGTCCTTCCCGACGGCAGCGGGGCGCTGTTCGGTGGCGCGGACGGCGCGATTCAGCGCCTGCGGATCAACGGCGAACGGACATCCGACCTGGGCGAGATCCCGGGACCGCAGCTCGACGACGAGCAGCCACCCTCCGCGGTCGTGGGCCTGGACACCGCAGGCAGCACGGTCATCGCCGCCGGCAACGACGGTGCGCTCGCCACACTCACAGATCCTCTCGGACGGGCACGATGGTCACGCCCCTTGGCCGTGCCGCCTGCCCTGTCGGTCACGTTGTCCGCCGACGGCGAGCGATTCGCCGTTCCGACGACGGAAGCGGGCGTCACCTTGGGGACCGTCGGAGACAGCGGGCGCCTGGCCGTGACAGGGACGGCTACCGGATTCGAGTCCTGGGTCAACCGCGTGGCGTTCCTCCCGGACGAGGGGATCGCCGCGGTCAGCTCGGACCAGACCTTGCGTTTCTTCACCTCCGACGGCGGTGCACCCACCCACGCCCGCATGCTGGCGTCCATCCCGACCGCCGTCGTGGTCACGGACACGACCGTCGTAACCTATGAAGTGGGCGGCGCCACCATGCTCTGGCCACGGGAATCCTTCCCCGAACCGGACGAACGCGGCCGTGTCTTCGCCGCCGAGACGGACGCTCTCGACAGCAGAGTCATCGCCACCGTCGGCGCCAAGGACGGACTGCTCCAAGTAGTACGGATCGAACCCGACGGGTCGCGAACCTCGCTCGACGTCCCCGGGACGAGCGTCCACACACCCTACGGAGTGGATGTCTCGCCCGACGGTGAGTTCGTCGCCAGCGCGGGAAGCGGCCACCTGCAGATCTGGCGGGTCGGCGACGCCTCGCTCAGCGAACCGACCAGCATCGAGGTGGCCCCGACCGACTCGAACATCGTGAGCGCGACGTACTCACCCGACGGTGCCCGTATCGCGGTGTACAACGCGGTGGAACCTGCGCTCATCCTGTACGACGTCGAGGCGGATCCCGCGGACGACGGCGCAGGCGTTCGCCTCACCATGAACTCGAAGATCCCGGTGAACACCGGCTACGTCGCCTTCGCGGACGCCGACACCCTCGTCGTCACGGACGAGGCAAACGCCGTCGTCGACGACGAAGTCGCCTGGAGGCTGCTGCTGTGGGACCTGTCCGCCGGCCGCGAGATCGGGTCCGTCCAGATGGGGGACCAGCGCACCGTCGCGCTCGCCGCTCGGCCTGACCATCCAGGGCAGATGGCATTCGCGACCGAGAGCCGCGAGGCCGGCATCCTCGATATCTCCGACCCGTCAGACCCTCGGGAGCTGTCGCGGATCTCCGAGATCCCCGATGCGCCGCGCGACATCGCGTTCGACTCCTCCGGAACCCAGATCGTGATCGCCACGGCCAGCAGCGTCGAGGTCCGCGACGTCAGCCGCGACGGGCACGAGATCTCCGAGCCGGAACTCCGCCTCGTCGGCCCGCTGCGAACTCAGATCGCCGACGCCGCCTTCCTCGACAACGACACCCGGATGGTCGCCTCGACCTACAGCGGCCACCTGTGGTGGTGGGACCTGAATCCGGAACGCGCCATCACCACGATCTGCTCGAGCGTCGGCACCCCGGTCACGCTCGCCGAGGCCCAAGCCCTCGCACCGGCCATCCCCGACGACGCCACCCTGTGCCAGGCCCCGCCCGTTCGGGATCGTTCGGAACCTGCCAAACCTGCCGATCAGCGCCCTGACCTTGGATAACGTGACGACTGTCCACAGGAAGCCCCGAGCGATCGGGACGACTTCCAGTCACAGGCACCACGTACCCGAAGGAGGATCGGAGTGGCGACTTCCACACCTCAGAACGTCCGCGTAGAGCGCAGCACCCTGTTCGTCGGCGACACCACGTACCCGCTGCGGAACGTCGCGCGGACCCGGCTGCGCACCGTGTACGTGCGCCCGCCGGCCCCGGCCCCGCCCAGCTGGCCCGGCATGCTCCTGCGCGTCTCCGCATTTGCCGGCGTGATCTCGCTCCTCATCACCATTGGCGCGGTCAGCAGCGACAACGGGGGATTCGCCGTCTGGAGCTTTCTCTGGATCCTCGTCTGGGGCGCGCTCTGCTACCACGGCTACAACCAATCCAAGAAGCCCCAGCCCCAACCGAAGGCAACGAAGTACCACGCCTTCGACGTCACCACGACGGGAAGTCCGGAAAGTACTCTCGTCGCCGACGACGCGTCGGAACTCCGGAAGCTTTCCGAGGCGATCACCGACGCGATCCACGATCCGAAGCGTGAGTACGGCAGTGTCATCAACTCCTACACATTCAACAGCTCTGACACCGTCAACGTCTCTGGTGAGAATGCCGTCGGCAAGGTCGGCGGCCACGGCGCCGTGAACATCCGCGGGGGTGACTCATGACGGGCGATACCTTCCACATCTCGGGCAAGAACGTCGTCGGCGTCGTCAGGGAGAGCGGGACCGTGAACATCCGTGACGGTTCGGACTCCGAGCTCGTGGCGGCCCTTGCCGAGGTGGTCAGTCAGATCCGCGAGCTCCGACCGCTCGTTCAGGACGATGCTCACGCCGGCGCCGTACTGGACGAAGCCCTGCCGATCATCGAGAACGCCGGTCCGACCGCCACCCCGAAGGTCAGCCAAGCGCTCAACAGGAGCAAGGAAATCGCGGTGGCCCTGGGCGTCGTGGGCGTAGCGCTCCTCGACGCCGTGAACAAGGTGCTGCAACTGCTGGAGCTGCTGTAGCGGCACGGCGAGAACTGCACGACCTCGGCCGCGCGGGCAGGTGGTCGCACCACCGCGCGCCGTGGCAGTTCAGGTCGCTGGTGCCCAGACCTGACCGAATGCTGTGTGGTGCTCAGGAAGAGCGCCCTCATATGAAGGGAGAAGACGATGGCCTGCGCCTGTGTGGATGCGGACGTGCCCAAGTGCCAGTGGTGCCTCGAGGCAGAGCGTCTCGGCCGCCCGACGTCTCGCCACAGCTGCCAGTGGGGCAGCTGCTCATAGACCACCACCCGCCCAGCCCTGGCAGAAGGGACGTAGAAACCCATGGACGACGGATCGGCCGCAACCGCAGTCTTGCTCGGCTTGCCACTTCTCCTCGTGCTCGTGATCGTGGCCGGGAGATGGCAGACCATTCTAGCGAAGCGACCGCACGAGACGATCGTGAACTTCGATCCCGAGCATGCTCACCAGATCGTCGACAAGACGTTCGGCAGATTTCTCTGGGACGACATCGACGGGCCCGGCAACATCAACAAGCAGAGGCTTTCGTTCAACAGCCGTAGCAGTCCAGTCGTCATCTCGATCGACATCACCGAACTGGAAGACGGTCGAACGCACGTTCTCGCCCAGATGACAGGCTGGTCACAGAACGGGTTCGGGATGATCGGAAGCCGCGGATCGCACCTCGCCAAGAAGGTCATCAGAAAGCTCGAGCATGCTCAGGGCAGGTGAAATCTCCGAGAACGTAGTTGGACAGATGCATCCACCGCCGGCCGGGTGACCCGCGATGCTGATCGGGGCGATCTTGGCGGTCGGCGCCGTCGTCGCGGGAGTCCTCGAAGCGGTCGACGCCGCCGGATCTGCATTCTGAACCGCGATGTGGTGCTGATGGGCCGGCAACTCGTCGACGAAGGCATCCCGTAACGACCCCTTGATGAGGCATTGGTAACCTTTGCGCGGCCCGCTGTCATTGGACCGCGCACGGCGACTGGACCCTCCGAACGGACAAGCATGACGACAGCGAGGCACGTCGCACGGCTCAGCGGGCGCAGGAACCGGATCTTGTGGGGCGCCGCGGTCGCGTTGGCCGTCGTGGGCGCTCTCGCGTACCCGGTCATGGCGTCGCTCTCCGACGGCGCGGACGACACCGCGCGAACAGCGGCCGTTCCCGCCGACGGTGCCCCGGAGGCGAGCACTCCGACCCCCACCCCCACCCCGACCCCCACGGTCACCCCAACCCCGACTCCGACCCCGGCAGCCAGCCCATCCGCCCCGGCGCCGGAGCCGTCGCCCACCACGACCCCGCGGTCGACGACGGCCGCGGCCGCGTCGGCTGGGCGCATTCGCCCCGCGACCACGTACGAGGGAGTCGCCACCCACTACGAGGCCGCGGACGGCAACGGCGCCTGCCTCTTCGGCCCGAGCGACGACATGATGATCGCGGCGATGAACACGACCGACTACGAGACCTCCCAGGCGTGTGGCGCCTATGTGCTCGTGCGCGCCGAGAACGGCGCTTCGGTCACGGTACGCATCACCAACGAGTGCCCCCTGCCCTGCGCGCCCGGGCAGATCGACCTCAGCAAGCAGGCATTCGCGAAGCTCGCCGAGCTGCAGGTCGGCGAGATCCCGATCACCTGGAGCCTACTGAGCCCCGGTACGAGCGACACGATCTCCATCCGGTACAAGGACGGATCGAGCCAGTGGTGGTGCGGCATCCAGGTGATCGGCCACCGCAACCCCGTCGCGAAGCTGGAGGTCGCCGTCGGGGGCGGCTGGCGGTCGTTGCCCCGTACCGAGTACAACTACTTCCTCGCCGAGGACGGCAGCGGGTGCGGTAGCGATATCAGGATCACCGACATCTACGGCGAACGGCTCACCGTCAGCGGGCTCGCCGTGCGGGCCGACGTCGTACAGCCGACCACGGTCCAGTTCGCTCGGCACTGACGTCCCCGCCACGGAGCTTGGGGTCCTGGCGCTCGACGTGCACGGGGACCAGCAGCAACACCTTCAGAGGTTGAACGCCAAGCTCAATCGGTGTGTGCGATCAGGGCCAGCAGGTTGCCTTCGGGGTCGGGAAAGAACGCCATCCACTCCTCGACGCCGTTCTCATGCCGGTGGACCATGTGCGGGGCGCCGCTGAACTCGATACCGCGTTCGCGCAGTTCGGCGTAGGCGGCGTGGATGTCCTCGACCTGGAAGTAGATCACCGACTCGCCTGGGGCTTGTCGGCCCTCATCGGAAGCGGTGAGGAACAGCCGAATCCCGCCGCAGTCGAAGAAGGCCAGGTCACCGAAGGTATACAGGTGTGGCAGGCCGAGGGCCTCCCCGTACCACTCGACGGCGCGATCGATGTCGCTGACTCCGCGCGAGATCTGCCCGATCGCGCCCAGTCGCAGGCTCTGGCTCATCACGGTTTCCCCCGAAGACTTGGTTTTCAAGGCACTGTCCATCGGAACGCAGCCCCACGTCCGTCAAGCGTAGTGACGAGGACGCCGAATGACCCTCTCCCGGCCGGCCAGGCCGGCGTCAGCGGGATCCTCCGGAGCCAGACCCCACCGCCCCGCGCCTCACCCGCCGTCCCGGGCCCACCGGACAGCTCGACTCCGAGACGGGTGCGGTCGTCATGGCGCTGCTGCGCGGCGTCGTCGAACAGGAGCGGACGACGGCGCTGGTGGCGACCCACGACCCCACGCTCATGGCATTGGCGGACCGCGTGCTGCGCCTGGAGGACGGCCGGCTCGCCGAGGCGGCGGGGCCGGCCGTACCCGCCCCGGCCTCGTGAGCGGGACCACACCTGCGGACCCGGTGGTCGCGGGCGGTCACTGGTGCAGGTAGTCCTTGCGCGGCGGAGTGGTCTCCGCCTCCAGGAACAGCCGGACGACGGCGGCGCGCGGGGTGCGGACGACGAGCTCGCCGGCCGTCTGTTCCCACGGGACGGGACCGGTCTCGCCGAGGAGGGTGACCTCCTTGACCGGGCGGGTGAGGAGCCCCGCGCCACGGCCGAAGGCGCGGATGCGCAGTTCGCCGTCGTCGGGCTCGGCGAGGGGGATCGCATAGACGTAGTCGCCGGTCACGTGCGTGCGGGCGGTGAACCGGAAGTCGGATCCGGTGAACGTCCGCGACTCCCCGTCGACGAAGGATCCGGCGGCGACCTGTGTCGGTCCCTCGCCGGAGACGACCCAGGGCCGGGTGCCGTAGATCGCCTCGCCGTTGGTGGCGAGCCAGGCACCGATGGTCAGGAGGATCTCCTGCTCCGCGGCGGGGATGGTGCCGTCCGGTTTCGGGCCGATGTTCAGGAGCAGGATGCCGTTCTTGGACACGACGTCTGCGAGCTCGGTGATCAGGTCGTGGGCGGTCTTGTGGTCGTGGTTCCGCACCCATGACCACGCGGTCTTCGACACGGAGGTGTCGTTCTGCCACACCGTGGGGCGGATGGCTCCCATCGTGCCGCGTTCGATGTCGTAGACGGCGGAGCCTTCGGCGAACGCGTCCCACTTGTAGTTGATGACGACCTCGCGGCCCCAGGCGGCCGCGCGGTTGTAGTAGTAGGCGGCGACCTGTGCCAGGTACGGCTTGAAGGCGGGGTGCTCGATCCACCAGTCGAACCACAGCACCTGCGGGCGGTAGCGGTCGATGATCTCGACGGTGCGCAGCAGCCAGTCCTCCAGGAAGCGCTCGTGCGGCGCGGTCTCCTCGCGCTGTGCCGGACCGTAGAAGTCCTGGGTCTGCGCGGCGAGCACGTCGGAGTCGAACTGCGTTCCGGTGTTCATGAAGAACCAGTGCTCGGCGCGATGCGTGGAGGCGCCGCGCACCATCCAGGCGCGGTCGGTGGCGGCGGACAGGTCGCCGAACACGTCGCGCTCCGGCCCCATCCGGGCCGCGCTCCAGCGGGAACGCCGGGTGTCGTACATCGCGAAGCCGTCGTGGTGCTCGGCGACGGGTACGACGAACTGCGCGCCCGCCTTCCGGAACAGCTCCGCCCACTCGTCGGGGTCGAACCGGTCCATCGTGAAGGAGGGGATGAAGTCCTTGTACCCGAACTGGCGATGGTCGCCGTAGGTCGCGACGTGGTGCTCGAACTCCGCGCTGCCCTCGCGGTACATGTTGCGCGAGTACCACTCGTTGTTGAAGGCGGGGACCGAGTACACGCCCCAGTGGATGAAGAGGCCCAGCTTCGCGTCCTCGTACCACCGTGGCGGGGTGTAGCCGCGGAGCGACTCCCAGGTGTCCGTGTACGGGCCCGCGTCGATGACGGCGCGGACGTCGGCGAGGGCCTGGGTGTTGTCGGAGACGTCGACCGGATCGGGCAGTGCGGAAAGATCCAGTGCCGGCAGTGACTCGGTCACGAGCGTTCCTTTCGAGGTCGGGGTGGGGGATCAGCCGGGGCCGGGCGTCCCGGGCGTGCATGTACTGACGTCAGTCCGTCGGCGGCCTGACCCGCAGTTCCTGCATCCCGCCGTCGACGGCGAGCGCGATGCCGGTCGTCGAGCCGGAGGCGGGGCTGGCGAGGAGGGCGACGGCGTCGGCCACCTCCGCGGCGGACACGAGCCGGCCGTGCGGCTGGCGGGCCTCCAGGGCGGCGCGTTCGGCGGCGGGATCGGGTGCGGAGTCCAGCAGGCGGTTCACCCAGGGGGTGTCGGCGGTGCCGGGGTTGACGGCGTTGACGCGGATGCCCTCGCGCACGTGGTCGGCGGCCATCGCGCGGGTGAGTGCGGCGACGGCGCCCTTGCTCGCGCTGTAGAGGGCGCGCTGGGGGAGGCCGGCGGTCGCGGCGATGGACGAGGTGTTCACGATCGCGGCCGCCGGGGAGCGGCGCAGGTGGGGGAGTGCGGC
This sequence comes from Myceligenerans halotolerans, assembly GCF_054782975.1. Lineage (NCBI taxonomy): Bacteria > Bacillati > Actinomycetota > Actinomycetes > Micrococcales > Promicromonosporaceae > Myceligenerans > Myceligenerans halotolerans. Next base: position 54,082 of record NZ_BAAGRL010000008.1, on the reverse strand, counting down.
GCGGCTGACGCGGGCGATGCCGACGACGTTCACGTCGAGCACGCGGTGCCATTCGTCGTCGGGGTTTGTCTCGACGGTCCCCTGCGCGCCGATTCCGGCGTTGTTCACGAGGATGTCGATGCGGCCGAGCTCGGCGGCCACGCGCTCGATCCCGGCGCGCACGCTCGCGTCGTCGGCGACGTCGACGGCGAGCGCGAGGTCGGCGTCGACGGCGGCATCCGGGTGCAGGTCGAAGACGGCGACGGTCGCGCCGGCCGCTCGCAGGCGTGCGGCGACGGCGGCGCCGATGCCCGACGCGCCGCCGGTGACGATCGCGACGAGTCCGGTGAAGTCGTGGTTCATGGGGCTGTTCCTTCCGTGTGGAGCGTGGGCGGGACGTCGGGAACGAGGTCGGCTGCCCGGGCATGAGGTTCGCGACAGCAGCTCTCGGGCGATGCGCGCCAACCTCGTCGTCGGGACGCCGAGCTCGTTTCCCTACCCGGCGACGACGTGCTGCTGCTGGCGTCCGAGCCCGTCGATCTCCAGTTCGACGACGTCGCCGGGCGCGAGGTAGGGGAACCGGCCGGACAGGGCGACGCCCTCGGGGGTCCCGGTGAGGACCAGGTCGCCGGGTTCGAGGGCGAGCACCTGGCTGAGCTCGTACACGATGCGGTCGATGCCGAAGATCAGGTCGCTGGTGCGCGAGTCCTGTCGCGGCTCGCCGTTCACGGTGCTGCGGAGGCGCACGTCGTCGGCGTCGGCCTCGTCCGCGGTGACGAGCCACGGCCCGGTCGGGCAGAATCCGGGGGCGCTCTTGCCCTTCGACCACTGGCCGCCGGACTCGGCGAGCTGCCAGTCGCGCTCGGAGAGGTCGTTCGCGAGGACGTACCCGGCGATGTGGGCGCGGGCGTCGTCGGGGGAGGCGAGGTAGCTCGCGCGGCGGCCGATGACGATGCCGAGCTCGACCTCCCAGTCGGTCTTCGTGCTGCCGCGGGGGACGGCGACGTCGTCGAACGGGCCGGTCACGGTGTTCGGCGCCTTCATGAACATGACGAGCCGCGTCGGCGGCTCGGAGCCGGACTCGGCGGCGTGCGCCGCGTAGTTCATGCCGATGCAGTAGACCGCGGAGGGCCGTGCGATCGGCGGGCCGACCCGCGTGTCGGCGGCGTCGGGGAACACCGGCAGCTCGCCTGCCGCGAGCGCCGACCGGCTGCGTTCGAGGCCGTCCGACGCGAGGAAGGCGCCGTCGATGTCGGCCGTCAGGCCGCGCAGGTCGTATGCCTGGTCGCCGTCGAGCATGACGGGGGTCTCGTTCCCAGGGGTGCCGAGGCGGGCGAATCTCATTCTTGTCCTCTCCATCGAGTGGGCGGCGAACGTCTGAACTCTTGCTGGACCGGTGCGCCGTTTCTCGCTGATTCTTGCACATGATCGGGTGTTGACATCCAAGACATCCGATGTTTACGCTCGAGTCGCCCACGAAAGGACGCCATGAGTACGATCGTCAGCGTTGACACCCGGGACATCCGCTTCCCGACCTCCCTCGAGCTCGACGGTTCGGACGCGATGAACCCGGACCCCGACTACTCGGCGGCCTACGTCTCGGTCCGCACCGATGCCGGCGACGGCCACGAGGGACACGCGTTCGTGTTCACGATCGGCCGCGGCAACGACGTGCAGGTCGCGGCCATCGACGCCCTGCGCGGGCACCTGGTGGGACTCGACGCCGAGGCGCTCCTGGCCGACATGGGGGCGGCGTCGCGACTCCTGACCCACGACTCGCAGCTGCGCTGGCTCGGCCCCGAGAAGGGCGTCATGCACATGGCCATCGGCGCCGTCGTCAACGCTCTGTGGGACCTGCGGGCGAAGCGCGCGGGACAGCCGCTCTGGTTGCACCTCGCGAGCCTCGGCCCGGAGGAGCTCGTGTCGCTCGTGGACTTCCGGTACCTGACCGACGCTCTCACGCCCGACGAGGCGCTGACGATCCTCCGCGAGGCGGAGCCCGGTCGCGCGGACCGCGTCGCGCACCTGATCGAGGCGGGGTACCCCGCCTACACGACCACCCCCGGCTGGCTCGGGTACTCCGACGAGAAGCTCGAGCGGCTCTGTCGCGAGGCCGTCGCCGACGGCTTCGGGCAGATCAAGCTCAAGGTCGGTGCGAGCCTCGACGACGACGTGCGCCGGCTCGGCATCGCCCGCCGCGCCGTCGGCCCCGGCTTCCCCGTCGCCGTCGACGCGAACCAGCGGTGGGACGTGGCCGACGCGATCGCCTGGGTGAACGCGCTCGCCGAGTTCCGGCCGGCGTGGATCGAGGAACCGACGAGCCCCGACGACATACTCGGCCACGCCGCGATCGCCCGGGGTGTCGCCCCGGTGCCCGTCGCCACCGGCGAGCACGTGCAGAACCGCATCGTGTTCAAGCAGCTCCTGCAGGCGGGCGGCATGCAGGTCATGCAGATCGACGCCACGCGCGTGGGCGGCGTGAACGAGAACATCGCGCACCTGCTCCTGGCCGCGAAGTTCGGCGTGCCGGTCTGCCCGCACGCGGGCGGCGTCGGCCTGTGCGAGGCCGTCCAGCACCTGTCGATGTTCGACTACGTGGCGGTGTCGGGCACGATGGAGGGGCGCATGATCGAGTACGTCGACCACCTGCACGAGCACTTCGTGACGCCGACCGAGGTCGTGGCCGGCCGGTACCTCCCGCCCACGGCGGCGGGAGCAGGAACGGAGATGCTGCCCGCGTCGGTCGAGGCGCACACCTGGATCGGCACGCACGTCGAGGAGCCGGCATGACCGACACCACAACCACCGTGACCGGACCCGGGCGGCTCGGGCCGCTCGGCTTCGGCGCGGCCTCGATCGGCAACCTGTACCGGGCGGTGACCGACGCCGAGGCGTCCGCCGCGCTCGACGCCGCCTGGGAGAGCGGCATCCGCTACTACGACACCGCACCGCACTACGGCCTGGGGCTGTCCGAGCGCCGGCTCGGCGCGTTCCTGCGGGAGATGCCGCGCGACGAGGTCGTCGTCTCGACGAAGGTCGGTCGTGTGCTGGAACCGAACCCCGGGTTCACCGGGGGCGACGACCTTGCCCACGGGTTCGCGGTACCGGACGACCACGTGCGCCGGTTCGACCCGAGCGAGGCCGGGATCCGCCGCAGCGTCTCCGACTCGCAGAGGCGGCTCGGACTGGAGCGCATCGACATCGCCTACCTGCACGACCCCGACGTGTACGACCTCGACCGCGGGCTCGCCGAGGGCCTGCCCGCACTGGTGCGGCTGCGCGAGGAGGGCGTCGTCGGCGCGATCGGCATCGGCGTGAACGACGCGGGTGCCGCGGCGCGGGCGGTGCGCGAGGGCGACCTCGACCTCGTCATGATCGCAGGCCGCTACACCCTGCTCGAACAGCCCGCTCTCGACGAACTCCTCCCGCTCTGCGTGGAGCGCGGCGTCGGAGTCGTCGTGGCGGCGCCGTACAACTCGGGAGTGCTCGCCACCGACGAACCGGCGCGGGACGCCCACTACGACTACGGCGAGGTGCCCGACGATGTGCTGCGCCGGGTTCGCGAGCTCGCGGCGGCCTGCCGGCGTCACGGCGTCGCGCTGCCGGCCGCCGCGCTCCGGTACCCGTTGCGGCACTCCGCGGTCCGGTCGGTCGTGGTCGGATCCGCCCGCGCCGAGTCGGTCCGCCAGAACGCCGAGCGCGTCCGCGCCACGATCCCCGACGAACTCTGGTCGGAGCTCCACGACGAAGGGCTGATCCCATGACCAGCCGAGTGATCGACACACACCTGCACCTTTGGGACCTCGGGCGGAGCTCCTACGCCTGGCTCACGCCCGAGCTCGGGCCGCTCCACCGCGACTTCGCACCGCACGAGGCCGAGGCCGAGCTGCGCGCCGCCGGCGTGGACGCCGCGGTGCTCGTGCAGGCCGACGACACCGCGGACGACACCCGCTTCATGCTCGACGTCGCCCGGGCGCACGACTGGGTCGCGGGTGTCGTCGGCTGGGTGCCCCTCGACCACGAGCCCGGGACCGCCGCCGCGCTCGAGGAACTCGCCGCCGAGCCGCTGCTGCGCGGCATCCGTCATCTCGTGCACGACGACCCGCGCGACGACTTCTTCGACCTGCCGCAGGTGCGGGCCTCGCTCGGCCGGGTCGCCGATCATGGCCTCGTCCTCGACGTGCCGGACGCCTGGCCCCGCCACCTGCAGGCGACGGCGCGCCTGGCGCGGGACCTTCCCCAGCTCACCGTCGTGCTGGACCATCTCGGCAAGCCGCCGCTGGGCGGCGACCTCGGTGCGTGGCGGGTCGAGTTCGATCGCCTCGCCGCGGCGCCGAACTCCGTCGTCAAGTTCTCCGGCCTGCACCTCCCGGGCGCGCCGTTCACGACGGCCGTCGTCGGCCACCTGCTCGATATCGCGCTCGAAGCGTTCGGTGCCGACCGCATCATGTACGGCGGCGACTGGCCGATGTCGGTTCCCCACGGCGGGTACCGGCCCACCTGGGAGGTGATGCGCGCCTGCCTCGACCGGCTCACCCCCGGCGAGCGGGACGCCATCCTCGGCGGCAACGCCGAACGCATCTACGCCACTCGCCGAGGAGAGACCGGATGAATCGGCCAGGAACGAGAGATCTCGAGGAAGAGACACCAGTGAACGAGTACACGCCGAGGGAGGCCGCACGATGAGGGCCGCCGCATCCGCCCCGCTGCTCGAACTCGAGGGCGTGAGCAAGGGATTCCCGGGCGTGCAGGCGCTCGACGACGTGCGGCTCGACCTGCGCCACGGCGAGGTGCTCGCGCTCGTCGGCGAGAACGGTGCCGGCAAGTCCACCCTCATGAAGCTCCTCGCCGGGATCCACACGCCCGACGCCGGCACCTTCCGCATGAACGGCCGCGAACTGGTGATCGACGGGCCGCGCCACGCGCAGGAGCTGGGCATCAGCATCATCCACCAGGAGTTCAACCTGATGCCCGACCTCACGGTCGCGCAGAACATCTTCATCGGCCGCGAGCAGCGATCGGGGGGAGTGTTCCTCGACGACCGCGCCCTCAACCGGCGGGCCCGCGAGCTGTTCGACAGCCTCGGCCTCGCACTCGACCCGGCCGAACCCGTCTCCGGCCTGACCGTCGCCCGCCAGCAGATGGTGGAGATCGCCAAGGCGCTTTCGTTCGACGCGAAGGTCCTGATCATGGACGAGCCGACCGCGGCGCTCAACGACGCCGAGGTGGAGGTGCTGTTCCAGCTCATCGGCCGGTTCCGCTCGCCCGACACCGGCGTGATCTACATCTCGCACCGCATGGAGGAGCTCTCCCGGATCTCCGACCGCATCACCGTGCTGCGGGACGGCCGCTACATCGACACGCTCGAGACGGCAGCGGCCGATCAGCGCGAGGTGATCTCGCTGATGGTCGGTCGTGAACTGCGCGGCGAGCAGCGGCCGGCGCCGGTCCGCGCCGACGTCGAGCCGGTCCTGTCCGTGCGGGGGCTGACGACGAAGCACCTGCTGCGCGACGTCAGCTTCGACGTGCACGCCGGCGAGATCCTCGGTTTCGCCGGCCTGATGGGCGCGGGGCGCACCGAGGTCGCGCGCGCGATCGTCGGCGCGGACCGGCCCGAGTCGGGCGCGATCACGGTGCACGGGCGCGAGGCGGACATCCGCAACCCCGCGGACGCCGCACGCCTGGGCATCGGCTATCTCTCCGAGGACCGCAAGCATCTCGGCGTCCTCCTGGAACGCAACGTCCGCGAGAACGTCGTGCTCGCCTCGCTCAAGGACTACGTCGGCGCGCTCGGCTTCGTGCATGGCCGGCGCATCGAGGAGGCCGGACAGGAGTACGTGCGCAAGCTGCGGATCAAGACCCCGTCGACCGGGCAGCTCGTGCGCAACCTTTCCGGCGGGAACCAGCAGAAGGTCGTCATCGCCAAGTGGCTCGCGAAGGACTGCGACGTGCTGATCTTCGACGAGCCGACCCGGGGGATCGACGTCGGTGCGAAGGAGGAGATCTATGTGCTGCTGCGCGAACTCGCCGACCAGGGCAAGGCGGTCGTCATGATCTCCTCCGAACTGCCCGAGGTGCTCCGCCTCGCGAACCGGATCGCCGTGATGGCCGAGGGACGGCTCACCGCCGTGCTCGACAACGCCGACGCCACCCCGGAGATCGTCATGGACCACGCCACCCGCTTCAGCGCCGAAGGAACTCTCGCATGAGCCCCACCATCCCGACGACCAACCAGACCTCATCGGCCTCGTCCGCCTCCGCGGCCGACGCCGGTGCCCTGCGGTTCGCTCGCCTGCGCGGGTCGCTGCAGCAGCTGCTCGCCGCGGCCAGCCTCATCGTCATCGTCGTGTTCTTCTCGTTCGCGAGTTCGCACTTCTTCACCGCGAACAATCTCGTCTCGATCCTCACCGCCGCGACGGTGACCGGGATCCTCGCCCTCGGTACGACGTTCGTGATCATCACCGGCGGCATCGACCTGTCCATCGGCACCGGGATGGTGTTCTGCGGCGTGATGGCCGGGGTGTTCCTCACCTACTGGGGGTGGCCGCTGTGGGCCGGCGTGGCCGCGACCATCCTGTTCGGTGGGCTGATCGGCCTCGTCAACGGCATCAACGTCTCGGTGCTCGGCATCCCGCCGTTCATCGCCACGCTCGGCATGATGCTCATCGCCGCGGGCCTGTCGCTCGTGATCTCGGGCACGAAGCCGATCTACTTCAACGAGACCCCCGAGTTCCAGAACATCATGAACCTGTCGATCATCCCGGGGGTGCGCTTCCCGATGGGCGTGGCGATCTTCATCGTCATGATCGTGGTGGCAGCGGTGATCCTGTCGAGGACGATCGTGGGGCGCTACGCGTTCTCGATCGGCTCGAACGAGGCCGCGACGGCGCTCTCGGGCGTGAACGTGCGGCGCTGGAAGATCCTCGTCTACACGCTGTCGGGGCTGTTCGTCGGGCTCGCCGGCGTGCTCTCCGCGTCCCGTCTCTCGTCGGCGCAGCCGACGGGCGGAATGGGTCTCGAGCTGGAGGCGATCGCCGCGGTCGTCATCGGCGGCACCTCCCTGCAGGGCGGCAAGGGGTCCATCGTCGGCACCGTCATCGGCGCGCTCATCATGGCCGCCCTGACCAACGGCCTCCGCATCATCTCGGTCCCGCAGGAATGGCAGTCCGTCGCCGTCGGCGTCGTGATCCTCATCGCCGTCTACCTCGACATGCTGCGCCGCCGGCGGGCATGAGACGCCCGGGCTCCCCGGAGTCCGGAGACACGACAATCCACAACCACAACAACCCACAACCGTCCATAACCATAGCAATCCACAATCCACAACCACAGCAATCCACAACCACAGTGCGACTCACAAGGGTGTGACCATGTTCCACAAGCACAGGATGTTCCCCAGGCGCGCTGCAGGCGCCGTCGTCGGCCTGACGGCCGCCGCTCTCGCGCTCGCCGGCTGCGCGAGCGACGAGGGCGAACCGACGGGCGGCTCGGGCGGCGACAAGCCGTACGTCGCGCTCGTCTCGAAGGGCTTCCAGCACCAGTTCTGGCAGGCCGTGAAGACCGGCGCGGACGAGGCCGCCGAGGAGTTCGACGTCGAGGTCACGTTCGAGGGGCCCGACACCGAGGCCGACGTCGAACAGCAGATCCAGCTGCTGCAGACCGCCCTCGACAAGAACCCCGCCGCGATCGGCTTCGCCGCGCTCGACAGCCAGGCGGCAGGCCCGCTCCTGCAGCAGGCGGACAACCAGGGTGTGCCGGTCATCGCCTTCGACTCGGGCGTGGACAGCGACATCCCGCTGACCACCGCGGCCACCGACAACCTCGCCGCGGCGGCCGAGGCCGCCGAGCATCTCGCCGACGCGGTCGATCACGAGGGCAAGGTCGCGATGGTCGTGCACGACCAGACCTCGGTCACCGGCCAGCAGCGCCGTGACGGCTTCGTCGAGTACATGGAGGCGAACGAGCCCGACATCGAGATCGTCGACATCCAGTACGGCGGTGGCGACCAGGCGAAGTCGGCCGACCTCGCGAAGGCGATCCTGTCCGCCAACCCCGACCTCAAGGGTTTCTACGGATCCAACGAGGGCTCGGCGATCGGCGTCGTGCAGGCGGTCAAGGAGCTCGACGTCGATCCCGAGTCCCTCGCGGTGGTGGGCTTCGACTCCGGTCAGGCGCAGATGGACGCCATCCGCGACGGCCTCATGATCGGCGCGATCACGCAGAACCCCGTCGGCATCGGCTACGAGACGGTCAAGGCCGCGGTCGAGGCGATCGACGGCAAGGAACTGCCCACGACGATCGACACCGGCTTCTACTGGTACGACACGTCGAACATCGACGACGACGAGATCCAGGCCGTGCTCTACGAGTAGGAGATCGCGCGGCTCGCCATGTGGTCGGGGGTTTGGCGTGTGGTCGGTCAATCACTTGACCGACCACACGCCAAACCCCCGACCACGGCGCGGCTTCCCGTCAGAGGGCTCCGCGGAGCCACTGCTCCACACCTGACACGTGCACGATCGTGAGGGCGGACGCGAGTTCGGCGTCGCCCGCCGCGATCGCGTCGAGGATGGCGTGGTGCTCCCGCAGCGTGCGGTCCACGGCGTTCTCCTGCGTGATGCCGCGCCAGATCCGCGCGCGAACCGTGTGGCTGGAGAGCGAGTCGATGAGGCTCGCGAGGTAGGTGTTGCCCGTCGCCTCGGCGATGCCGCGATGGAACTCGAGGTCGTGCTCGACCAGGCTCTCCACGTCGGCGCTCTCGTCGACGCTCGTGACGAGCTCGCGCAGTCGCGTCAGGTCCGTCTCCGCGGCATGCCGCGCGGCGAGCGCGGACGCCGCGGGCTCGAGGATCCGGCGGACCGCGAAGATCTCCAGCACCGACTGGTCGTCGTGCAGGTCGACGACGAACGACATCGCCTCGAGCAGCAGCCGGGGCTCGAGGCTCGTGACGTACGTGCCGTCGCCGCGGCGGACGTCCAGCACGCGGATCAGCTCGAGCGCCTTGACCGCCTCGCGCAACGAGGAGCGTGACAGCCCGAGCCGCTCGCTCAGCTCCTTCTCGGGCGGGAGCCGGTCTCCGGGGGCGAGATCGCCCGCGATGATCATCTCCCTGATGCGCAGGATCGCTACGTCGGTGACGGCCATGGCCGCATCGTATCCGCTGCGCGGCGAGACACATCCGATCACTGCGGCGCGGACAGGTCTGACCTCTGGGCGGTAGGCCCTGTCCACCGTGCCCGGGATGCTCGCCAGAGCGCCGGACAGCGCGCGGGAGACCTCGCCGAAACGTCGGGTGTCTCAGCGGTCCTGCAGCTCCAGTACCGTCTTGATGCTGCCGGGGTCGTTCGCCAGGAACCCGACGGCGTCCTCGAGCGGCACCCGGCGGGTCACGATGCGGCCCAGCCAGGTGGTGTCGGCGCGCGCCAGCACCCCCGCGGCGGTGCGGTAGTGGTCCAGGTTGGCGTTCACCGAGCCGATCACCACGTCGTTCTCCAGCACGATCTCCCGGTTCAGGGCGCCGGCGTCGATGGTGAAGCGCCGCCCCTCCGGTGTGACGCCGGTGAGGCAGGTGACGCCGTAGCTCTTGGTCGCGGTGAGGGCGTCGAGGACCACCCGGCTCGCGCCGGTCGCCTCGATCACCACGCCCGGCTGCACGGCGTCGGCGACGTCCGTGACCGATCCCGTGTGGTACTCGGCGCCGAGGTCCCTGACGAGGGCCGGCTTCGGGCCGTCGGTCGCTCGATCGAGCACGTGGACCTCCAGGCCCCGCTGGGCGCCGATCAGCGCGGCCAGCAGCCCGATCGGGCCGGCGCCGGTCACGAGGACCACCTTCGGCTCGAACCAGGCCCGCCCGCCGACCAGCTCGATCTGCTCCCACGCCTTGGCGACCACCGACGTCGGCTCGAGCAGCATGCCGACGTCGGCGAGCGACGCGTCGAGCCGGACGGCGTAGTCGGCCTCGACGGTCCACCGCTCGGAGGCGAACCCGTCGATCGCCTTGATCCCGCGCTCCGTGTACTCGCCGTTGCGGCACATGTCGAACTGCCCGCGCGCGCACGCGCCGCACGGCTCAGGATCGGGCCGGCGGACGACGCCCACGACCAGGTCACCGGGTGCGAAACCGGAGCCGTCCGGCGCCGCCCGCACCCGCCCGAGCGACTCGTGCCCCAGGACCAGCCGGTCCCGGCCCGGCGGGGCCCAGCCGTACTCGCCCGCGATGATCTCCCGGTCCGTGCCGCACACGCCCACGGCCAGGCCGTCCACCAGGAGCTCGCCGTCGCCGGGGACGGGCTCGTCGACGTCGGTGACGGCGAGCGTGCCCGGGCTGCGCGGGACCACCGTGAGCGCGCGCATCAGGCGGGCTCCGCCGCGGCGGACGGGACGCCGTCGCGCTCGACCGCACCCGCCCCCACGTCACGTTCGGTGTATCCGCGGCTCAGCCGCAGGGCGCTGTTGACCAGCCCCAGGTGGCTGAACGCCTGCGGGGTGTTGCCCAGCTGACGCCCCGTGGCGACGTCGTACTCCTCGCTCAGCAGCCCCAGGTCGGTGCGCAGGGAGAGCAGCCGCTCGAACAGCGCGACGGCCTCGTCGCGCCGTCCGATCCCGTGCAGCGCGTCGACCAGCCAGAAGTTGCAGACCAGGAACGTCGCCTCCGCGCCGGGCAGGCCGTCCACGCGGTCGTCGGCGTGCGTGTGATAGCGCAGGAGGAGCCCGTCCTGGCTCAGCTCGCGCTGCACGGCCTCCACCGTGCCGACCACGCGCGGGTCGTCCGCGGGCAGGAACCCGACCTGCCCGATCAGCAGCAGCGCGGCGTCGAGCCCCTCCGACCCGTAGAACTGCGTGAACGTGTTCCGCTTCGTGTCGAACCCCTGCGTGCACACCTCGGCGTGGATGCGGTCGCGCACCTCCCGCCACCGCTCGACCGGCCCGTCCAGCCCGTGCTTCTCGACGGCGCGCACCGCCCGGTCGAACCCGGCCCACGCCATGACCCGCGAGTGCACGAACGCGCGCCGCGGGCCGCGGACCTCCCAGAGCCCGTTGTCCAGATCGTCCCAGTGGTCCTCGAGGTGGTCCAGGAGCGCCTTCTGCACCTGCCACGCGTCCGGGTCGGTCTCCAGCCCCGCGCTGCGTGCCAGGTGCAGGGCCTCGAGCGTCTCGCCCCACACGTCGATCTGCAGCTGCCCGGCCGCCGCGTTGCCGACGCGCACCGGCGCCGAGTCCTCGTAGCCGGGCAGCCAGTCGATCGTGAACTCCGGCAGCCGACGGCGGCCGCCCAGCCCGTACATGATCTGCAGGTCCGCCGGGTCGCCGGCCACGGCCCGCAGGAGCCACGCCCGCCAGTCGCGCGCCTCGTCGATGTATCCCGTACCGATCAGCGCCTCGAGCGTGAACGCGGCGTCCCGGAGCCAGCAGTACCGGTAGTCCCAGTTGCGCGTGCCGCCGATCTCCTCGGGGAGGGAGGTCGTGGCGGCCGCCACGATGGATCCGGTCGGCGCGTAGGTCAGCGCCTTGAGCGTGATCAGGGACCGGTGCACGGCGTCGGCCCACGGGCCGTCGTAGGTCGACTGCGCGATCCAGGACCGCCAGAACTCCTCCGTCTCCCGCAGCGCCGTCTCCGGGTCGACGGGCTCGGGAGCCTGCAGATGCGAAGCGTGATGGGCGAGGACGAAGGGCACCCGGTCGCCCGCGCTCACGGTGAACGCGGCGCGCAGGACGGCGCCGTCGGCCACGCCCTCACGGGTCACGTCGACCGGTGTGTCGAGCCGTACGGCGTCCGGGCCCGCCACGGCGAACAGGGCGCCGGCGCTCTCGAAGGTCCGGGGCACGACGCTCCCGTAGTCGAACCGGAGCCGCAGCTCGGTGGTCATCGGGACGGTCCCGCTGACGCCTTCGACGATGCGGACGACGTCCGGCACGGAGTCCCGTGGCGGCATCATGTCGATCACCCGGACCGTGCCCTCGGGCAGGTCCCACTCCGTCTCCAGGACCAGCGTGCCGTCCCGGTACCGGCGGCGGCTGCACTCGCCTCCTCCCTCCGGCGCGAGGCGCCACGAGCCGTGCTCGTCGTCCCCGAGCAGCGCGGCGAAGCAGGCCGGTGAGTCGAACCGCGGCAGGCACAACCAGTCGATCGCGCCGTCGCGGCCGATCAGCGCCGCCGTGTGGCGATCTCCGACAATTCCGTAATCTTCGATCCGGCGTGTCATCGCTCTCAGCCTAGGTTCGGCAGGCCGTCCCCACCAGGGGACGTGCCCTCGTGGAGCTGACGCCGGTCGGCCGCGGCGCGGTCGGTCACGGCGTTGTCGGTTGCTTGTCGTGTGATCGGCGTCTCGAACAGCCGACCTCACGACATCGGGCCGACCTCAGGTCGCCAGCTTGGCCGCAGGCTTGATGGAGAGGTGTGTTCACGTTAACATCGCCGGGGCGCGCCGCCGTGGCGGCCTCCGCCCTTGCCCGCGCCACACGAGGTCCCCGGCCTCCGGCACCCGTAACACCCCGCACGACCGACTCGAAGGAGAGCACATGGTCGTCAGAACACCCGCGACCCAGATCACGAGGCGAGCACTCGTCGCCGCGGCGGCGACGCTCGGCATCCTCGCCGCGGGAGTCACCCCCGCGACCGCGGACCCCGCCCGGACCGAGGTCCGCGCGGCCGCGCTCGACGGGACCGCGACGTCCGCCCAGGCCGACCTCGACGCGGTCGTCATCCCCGACGCCGACGACATCCGCGGCAACATCACACTCCCGGCGACCGGCAGCGTGAACGGCAGCGCCATCACGTGGTCGGCGTCGCCCGAGGGCGTGATCTCGACGGCGGCCGACGGCGAGATCGCCGCGGGCGTCGTGACGCGCGGTGCGACCGACCAGCAGGTGGTGCTCACCGCGTCGGCCGACGGCGAGACCCGCGACATCACCGTGACCGTGCGGGCGGACCACGAGCTCGCCGAGTTCGAGGGCTACGCGTTCTCCTACTTCACCGGCAACTCCCTCGCGGGCGAGAACATCTACTTCGCGGCCAGCGAGGGCAACAACGCCCTCGACTGGAACGAGCTGAACGGCGGCCAGCCGGTGCTCACCTCCGAGTACGGCGAGGAGGGCCTGCGCGACCCGTTCCTCATCCGCTCGCCCGAGGGCGACACCTTTTACCTCATCGCGACCGACCTGTCGATCGGCTCGGGCACGTCGTGGGACGAGGCCCAGCGCCAGGGGAGCAAGCACATCGAGGTGTGGGAGTCGCACGACCTGGTGAACTGGTCGGAGCAGCGGCACGTGCGCGTCGCGCCCGACACCGCGGGCAACACCTGGGCGCCCGAGGCCTACTACGACGACACGCTCGGCGCGTACATCGTGTTCTGGGCGTCCAAGCTGTACGCCGAGGACGACCCCGACCACACGGGCAGCACCTACAACCGGATGCTGTACGCGACGACGCGCGACTTCGTGACGTTCAGCGAGCCGCAGATCTGGCAGGACGGCATCTCCCGCATCGACTCGACGGTGATCGAGGACGACGGCGTCTTCCACCGCTTCACGAAGGACGAGGGCGCGGGCACCACGGGGTGCTCGGACATCATCCAGGAGACCTCCACCACCCTCCGCGCCCCGCTCGAGGAGTGGACGGCGATCGACTCCTGCATCGGCCGCGACGCCGGCACGAGTGCCGTCGAGGGGCCGACGATCTTCGAGTCCAACCCGGGCGATGTGAACGGCGGCGGAACGCACTACCTGTTCGTCGACGAGTACGGCGGCCGCGGCTACATCCCGCTGGAGACGGAGAACATCGCGAACGGCGGCTGGTCCGTCGCCTCCGACTACGACCTGCCCGCGAGCCCGCGCCACGGGACCGTGATCCCGGTGACGGCGGACGAGCTGGCAGGACTGAACGAACTCTCCGCCGGGCCCGACCCGATCTCGTCGAACGAGGACGGCGAGGTCGTCCGGTACGACTTCACGGACGGCGCCGGCGAGACGCTCACCGACGTGTCCGGCAACGGGCGCGACGCGACCATCGCGGGTGCGACGTGGGCGGAGGACTCCCTCGTGTTCGACGGCGCCGACGACTACGTCGACCTGCCCGACAACCTGATGCCCGGCCTGGAGGACATCTCGGTGGAGGCGGACGTCTGGGTGGACGAGAGCCAGTCCGGGAACTACTTCATCTGGGGCCTCGGCAACACCGACGGCGACGGCGTCGGGAACGGCTACCTCTTCACGACGGGCAACAGCCAGTACCGCACGAGCATCGCCACGGGCAACTGGACGACGGAGCAGACGGCGCGGGCAGGGTCCGCGCTGCCGCGCGGCCAGTGGGCGCACCTCGTCTACACGCTCTCCGGCGAGACCGCCCGGATCTACCTCGACGGAACCCTGGTCGCGACGCAGGACGGCGTGACCCACGACCCCGGCGACATCGGGCTCGGCACGACGACGGCGAACTACCTGGGCCGCTCGGTCTACGACGCCGACAACCGCCTCGACGGCAGGTACCGCGAGTTCGCGATCTACGACCGCGCGCTCACGGCGGCCGAGGTGCTCGATGCCGCGGGCGCGACGGACAGCATGACGGACATCTCGCTCACCGACCCGGCCCAGCTCGCCGTCGACCCGATCGTGGACACCGAGGCGCGCACCGTGACGTTCCCGGTCGTCGAGGGAACCGACCTCACGGCGCTCGCGCCGACGTTCACGATCGCCTCCGGCGCGACGGCGACGCCCGCCTCGGGGACGACCGTCGACCTGACCGGGCCGGTGGAGTACGACATCACCGCGGACGGGTCGACGACGACCTGGACGTTCACGGCACAGGAGGTCACGACGCCGGTGCTCGACGGCTTGTACGCCGACCCGAACATCGCGGTGTTCGGCGACACGTACTACATCTACGCGACGTCGGACGGCTACGCGGGCTGGGGCGGCAAGGAGTTCTACGTCTGGAAGTCGACGAACCTCGTCGACTGGACGCGTGCGGACGAGCCGTTCCTGACCCTCGACGGCGAGAACGGCAACGTGCCGTGGGCGACCGGGAACGCGTGGGCGCCGACGATCATCGAGCGGGACGGGAAGTACTACTTCTACTTCTCCGGCCACAACCCCACCTACAACCGCAAGACGATCGGCGTCGCGGTCGCGGACAGCCCCGAGGGGCCGTTCACCGCGCAGCCCGAGGCGATGATCCTCAACAACGAGGCGGTCACGTCGGTCCAGGCGATCGACCCCGCCGCCTTCCATGACCCCGTCACCGGGAAGTACTACCTGGCGTGGGGGAACGGCACGCCGTTGAACGGGCCCGTGCTCGCGGAGCTGGGCGACGACATGGTGTCGATCAAGGCAGGCTCGTTCCAGAGGATCGAGGGGCTGACCGACTTCCGCGAGGGCGTGTTCCTGAACCACCGCGACGGGCTGTATCACCTGACGTACTCGATCGACGACACGCGGTCCGAGAACTACCGGGTCGGGTACGCGACGTCCACGAGCATGGACGGCCCGTGGACCTACCACGGCGTGATCCTGCAGAAGGACACCTCACTGGGGATCCGCGGCACGGGACACAGCTCGATCCTCAACGTCCCCGGCACCGACGACTGGTACATCGTCTACCACCGGCACGCGCTGGACGGCGGCGACGGCACGCACCGCGAGACGACGATCGACCGCCTCGAGATCGGCGAGGACGGCCTGTTCCAGGCGGTCACCCCGACGCTCACGGGCGTGGACCCGCAGACCGTTCCCGCGGCGGGGGCCGACGTCGCCACCGAGATCGGGTCGCGCTGCATCGCGGGCGGCGTCGTCCTCACGGTGTCCGTGACGAACGAGGGCGAGGAGGACGTGTCGGCGACGGTGTCGACGGCCTTCGGCGAGAGGTCCTTCGACGCGCTGGGCGCCGGCGAGTCGCGCTCGGTGGCGTTCCGGACGCGTCAGGCCGAGATCGCGGCGGGCGTCGTGGAGGTCACCACGACGGACTCCGCCGGCACGTCGGCGGCGTCGACCGTGGAGTACGGGGAGGTGACCTGCGGCTGAGAGATCGCGCGGGAGGCATGGCCTCATACGTGTGGTCGGGGGACTGGCGTGTGGTCGGTCAAGTGATTGACCGACCACACGCAGAACGACCGACCACGCCTATCTGCGCAGGTCTGGAACGAGGGGGTGGTCCCTCGGGTTTGCCGGACGGCGTGTGTCGTCCGGCTCCGGCAGACGATCGTCGTCTGCCGGTGCGTTGCCCGGCGACGTTGCCGGGCGGGAGGAGTGACGACTGTGCGGAAGACGAGCATGTGGACACGCGTGGGAGTGGGCGTGGCTGGTGGCGCCCTGGTGTCGGGCGTCGCGGGAGCGGCGTTCGCGGAGGAGCAGGTCGGCGCGGGCAGCGACGTCGACGTGAACGTGACGATCGAGGACACGTCGCAGGGCGTGCTGGCGATGAGCGTCGCGGGCACGTCGGCACCGCTGACCGAGGCCGAGTCGGGCGATCCGATGGTGCGTGAGTTCACGGGCCAGCTGCCGACGGTGACCGTGACGGACACCCGGACGGCGGACGAGATCCCGGACGGCGCGTTCTGGTGGGTCGAGGGCACGGCGTCGGCGTTCACGGGCGACGCGGGCCAGGCCGACATCCCCGCGGGCCACCTGGGGTGGCAGCCGAGCGTGGCGGACGACGGATCGGGTGCCGTGGCCGTGGGCGGCGACGTGGACACCGTGATGGACGAGGGACCGAACAACGTCGGCCTCGAGGGACGCGAGCTGCTGGAGATGGCGATGACCTCCGAGGAGGCGATCGGCTCGTGGGAGGCGACGGCGGGTCTGACGCTGAAGGTGCCGTCGGAGACCGAGGCCGGCTCGTACTCCTCGACGCTGACGCTGTCGCTGTTCGAGTGATGGCCGCCGGCCGGGCGTGGGGCTGGGATCGCGGTGTCCTGACGCTGATCGTCTCCCTCGGCATCCTGTGGGCGGGTACTCCCGTCGATGCCGCGGCGGACGAGGGCGAGTCCACGGACGACGCGATCACCTGGTCGGTGCGCCCGGCCGGCGAGTCGGAGGCGGACGGGAGGTCGTGGGTGGAGCAGACGCTCGACCCGGGCGACAGCAGAGGCGAGCACATGGCCGTGACGAACCTCAGCGACGTGGATGTCACGTTCCGCCTCTCGGCCGCGGACGGGCTCTTCCGCGACAACGGCCGGTTCGCGATGCTCGAGTCGGGCGAGGAGTCCGTCGGCGCGGGCACGTGGATCGACCTGGACGACGAGGTGGCGGTCGGCGCGGGCGAGACGGCGATCGTGCCGTTCACGACGACGGTGCCGGCGAACGCGACCCCGGGTGATCACGCCGCGGGGGTCGCGGCGTCGATCCTGTCCCGCAGCACCGGTGACGACGGCGCGACCGTGGGCGTCGAGAGCCGTGTCGGGTTCCGCGTGATGACGCGCGTGACGGGCGAGCTGTCGCCGGGCGTCGCGGTCACGGACGTCGCGTCGTCGTACGACGTGTCGTGGAACCCGGTGTCCCCCGGCGCCGCCGAGGTGACGTTCGAGGTCGAGAACTCCGGCAACACGCGCCTCGTGGTCACGGGGGCGGCCGATGCCGCCGGCCGGCAGGTGGCGTTCCCCGGCGAGGGCGAGATCGACCAGGAGCTGCTGCCGGGCGACCGCCGCACGTTCACCGTGCGGGTGGGCGACGTGTGGCCGTGGTTCTTCGTGCCCGCCACGCTCGAGGTCACCCCGGACGCCGTCGGCGCGGGGGAGGGGACGCCCGTGGACGCGGTACGCGTCGACGCCGGGGTCTGGGCGATCCCGTGGCCGCAGCTGATCGCGCTGGCCGGCGTGGCCCTGATCATCGGCTCGGCCGTGTGGGGACGGGTCCGGTCGAGACGCCGCCTCGCGCGGCTGCTGGACGAGGCCCGTGCCGAGGGCCGCCGGGAGGCGTCCGGTTCCTGACACCGCGCGGCGATTCGCCGGCGGTCCGCCGCCGGTCATGTCGCCGCCGGTCATGTTCACGCAAACATCGTGGGGCGCCGAAGCAGGCTCCCCGTCACGAAGGAGTGAGATGGTGAGACGCACGAAGATCGCGGCCGGCGGCATGCTGGCGGCCGCGCTGGTCATGCCCCTGGCGGTTCCGGCCGCCGCCGACGTCCCGCAGGGCGACCCGACGACCTACGACTCGTACCGGCCCGTCCTGGATCCCGGTTCCGGGGCGGACGACTACTTCCAGCCCTACTGGTTCGACGACACCGGGCACCACATCCAGGCGCACGGCGGGCAGATCGTGCCGGTGTCCGCGGAGGACCTGGGCGTCGACGCGGGCGCCGTCGTCGAGGGCGAGGAGGCCGGCGAGACCGTCTACTACTGGTACGGCGAGGACCGCAGCAACGGGTACTACGGCAGCCCCGGCGTCCACGCCTACAAGTCGTACGACACGAGGAACTGGATCGACCAGGGGATCGTCCTGCGCTCGGTGTCGGCGGCGTCCGAGCTCGAGTCCCCGTACTTCGACGACCTCTACGACACGGTGGACGACGCCGGCGAGCCGCGCCAGGACCGTATCGACGAGCTGAACTACCACCTCAACACGAGCGAGACGGCCGACTACTCGACGATCTTCGAGCGGCCGAAGGCGCTCTACAACGAGCAGACCGGCCAGTGGGTGCTGTGGTGGCACTCGGACGGGCGGACCACGCCGGGCGGCAGCATGTATGCACGGTCGATGGCCGGCGTCGCGGTGTCGGACAACCCCGCCGGTCCGTTCCGCATGACGGGCGTGTACCGCATGCCGAACCGCGACGACTACCAGGCGTGCACGTCCTCGGCGGTCCCCGGGCAGGCGCGGGACATGACCGTGCACCAGGACGACGACGGCTCCGCCTACATCGTCTACTCGTCCGAGGAGAACTACTCGCTCTACATCGCGAGACTCGACGACGAGTACACGAACGTCCTGCACACGACCGGCACCGACATGGCGGACGCGGGACAGTACTCGGAGGACGGGGAGTTCCCCTACCTGTTCGCGGACGGCACGGCGGAGGCGCCCGTGCGGGGCGAGGACTTCCAGATCGTCAAGGAGTGCGGCCATCTCGAGGCGCCCGCGCTCTTCCGGCACGGCGGGAAGTACTACGCCGTCGCGTCCGGCGCGACGGGGTGGGCCCCGAACCCGCAGACGTACTACACGGCCGACAGCATCCTCGGCACCTGGATCCGCGGTGTCGAGCCGGACGACGTCCACGAGACCGTGCGGTACGACACGATCCCCGAGGGCGGCGACGGGCTGCTGTCCGTCGGCGACGCGCGGCGCACGAGCTTCGGGTCGCAGTCGACCAACGTGCTCGATCTCGGCGGCGGCCGCCACGTCTACATGGGCGACCGCTGGAACTCCGGCGCCGCCGACTCCACCTACGTGTGGCTGCCGATCACGATCGGGGAGGGCGGGCGCGCCATGATGCGCAACCCGGCCGCGGAGGATCCCGAGCGCTGGGGCGACGGCTGGGACGAGACCTACTGGGACGACCAGGGGCTCGGTACGCGGATCTGGAGCGTCGTCGACGACGGGCTGCCGGACCAGGTGGCGCCGGGGGAGGACTTCGGCGACCGGCTCCCCGGGACGGTGCCCGTCGAGGTCGACGGCGCGACGACCGACGTCGCCGTGACCTGGGATGCGACGAGCTACGACGCCCTCGGCCCGCAGACGATCACGGGCACGCTCGCGGCCGACGCGAACTTCACCGCCGGCCGCACCATGACGCGCACGATCGAGGTGCACCAGGAGGGCGTCGCGAACCTCGCGCCGCGGTCGGCCGTCGTCGCGTCGAGCCGCCAGGACCTGGCGTCCCGGCTCGTCGACGGGAACACCACGGGCAAGGGCTGGGACGACTGGTCGTCGTCCGGGTATCCGCTGAGCAGCTCCCTGTCGTTCACGTGGCCCCTGGCGCAGGAGCCCGAGCAGGTCGTCGTGCACACCTACAAGGACGGATCCGGTGCGACGTGGCCGTCCACGATCGCCGCCGAGTACCTCGACGGGTCGGGCGCGTGGGTGCCGGCGGACGTGAGCGTCGACCTGGCGCAGGACGCGGGCGCCCCCGCCCCCGTCGCCATCCTCGACGTGTCGCACCTGCCCGCGACGAACGGGCTGCGCCTGCAGCTGACGACGGACACGGACACCTGGCAGTCGGTTTCCGAGGTGCAGATCTGGGGCGCCGACGGCGTCGCCGACCTCTGCCACGCGGAGGGCACGACGGTCTCGGCCACGTTCCACCAGACCGAGTGGGACACCATGCCGGCCGGCAACGCGTGCGACGGCGACGCGTCGACGTCGTGGTCCACCTGGTCGGGAGAGAACCCGCAGGACGAGGTCTCGTTCACGGTCGAACCGGCCGGGAACCACGTCGTCGACCAGGTCGGCTTCACGAGCATCGAGGGCACGATCACCGCGCTCACGGTCGAGTACCGCGACGACGAGGGCGGCTGGCACCCGACGACGGCGCAGGACGTCGCGCCGAGCGCCACCGGTGTCCCGACGACGATCGCGTTCGATCCCGTCGTCGCCTCCGCGGTGCGGATCACGTTCCGGACGCCGGGCTCCTACCTCAAGATCCCGGCGCTCGGGGTCGGGACGGCGGCGTCCGGACTCGAGCCGGCGGTCGCGACGCGCTGCGTCGGCGGGCGGGTCGGCGTCGTCGTCTCCGTGCGGAACGCGGGCGACGAGGCGGCCGACGTCGTCGTCGGGACGGACTACGGCACGAAGGACCTGGGCGAGGTCGCGGCCGGCGCGACCGCGTCGGCGGTGCTGAACACCCGCGAGGCCACGGTTCCCGCGGGCGAGGTCGTCGCGACCTCCGCGGAGGGCTCCGTGGCCGCCGGCTACCCGGCGGCCACCTGCGGGTGAACGAGGGAGGGCGCCCGCCGGCATCGGTCGGCGAGGCGCTCTCCCCGGCCGCGCCGGGCGGACGCCCGAGGGCCGCGGCTCATGAGATGCCGCGGAGGGACGAGAGGAAAGTGACAATGCGAGATCATGGATCAACAGGGACGGCGGCACCCCGTCGCACGAGGCGCCGCGCCGTCCGCGCGGGTGCGGGGGTGGCAAGCGCCGCCGTGGTGGGTGCGCTGCTCGTGACCACACCCGCCGCGGCCGACGTCCCGGTCGACGGGCTGCTCGTCGCCTACGACTTCGCCGAGACGACAGGCGCGGTCGTGCACGACGCGTCGGGCGCGGGCAACGACGGATCCGTCGCCGGCGGTGAGGCCTGGAACGACGGGTTCATGCGGTTCACGGGCGACAACCATGTCAACCTGCCCGACGGCCTGCTCGCGGGCCAGGACGCCGCGACCGTCGTCGTCGAGACCAGCCCCGAGGCGCTCAGCGGCGCGCAGTTCCTGTGGAACATCGGCGGATCCGGCAACGACGAGACGGGGCAGATGTTCATCCAGCCCGTTGTGCCCCGCCTGTCGATATCCCCGACGAACTGGTCCGGCGAGCAGACCGCACGAGCGTCGCGGCAACTCGTCGAGGGACAGTGGCAGTCCGTCGCGGCCGCGATCGAGCGCGACGACGCGAGCGGTACGTCGTCACTGCGTCTCTACGTCGACGGCGAGCTCTGGGCCGAGAAGACCGACTCGGCGACGAACCTCGACGACCTCGCGGTGCACACGATGAACTACCTCGGAAAGAGCGCCTACTCCGGGGACCGGCTCTACCAGGGCGCGGTGTCGTCCTTCCGCGTCTACGACAATGCGCTGACCGCGACCGACCTCCAGGCCATCGCCGACGCCGACGCGCCTGCCGCGGCGGCCGAGACGGCCGCCGCGATCGACCTCGCAGCCGTCAACGAGCAGGACCTCTCGGCCATCGAGACTGGCATCGTGCTGCCGACGGCCGGCAGCGTGACCTGGTCGGCCGAGCCCGCCGGCGTCATCGCACCCGACGGATCCGTCACACAGCCGGCCACGGACACCGACGTGACCCTCACGGCGACGGTCGACGTGCGGGGGCACGTGGCCACCCGCACCGTCGACGTCACGGTGCTGCGCGCGCCGAGCGAGGAGGACAAGGCGCAGCAGGACCTCGCCGCGATCTCCATCGCCGGTGCCGACGACATCCGGGGCAACATCACGCTGCCCGAGACGGGTGCGCGACATGCGTCCGCGGTGACGTGGGCGTCCGACCATCCGGAGATCATCGACGTCGCCCCGGGCGCCGGCGTCGCGCCCGGCGTCGTGACGCGAGCTGACGCCGACACCACCGTGACGCTCACGGCGACGGCCACGAACGGCACCGCGACGGCAACACGCACGATCGAGCTGCTCGTGCGCGAGGCGTACGACATGCCCGAGACGACCGACTACCTCTTCGCCCACTTCACAGGGCCCGAGCACAGCCACACCGACGAGCAGGTCTACTTCGCGACGAGCCGGGACGGCGCCACCTTCACGGACACACGGCCGCACGGCTCACCTGTGCTGTCGGTCGAGGAGGACCAGGGCGACGGTGGCGTGCGCGATCCGTTCCTGGTGCGCTCGCCGGAGGGTGACCGCTTCTACCTCATCGCGACCGACCTGAGCATCTACCACCGCGGCGGGTGGGGCAACGCGCAGGCGACGACGACCGGATCCACGAAGATCGCTGTCTGGGAGTCGACGGACCTTGTCAGCTGGAGCGAGCCGCGTCTGCCGGACATCGCGGGACCGATCCCTGAGGCGGGCATGATGTGGGCCCCGGAGGCATTCTGGGACGAGGACACGCGGCAGTACTACGTGTACTGGGCGACGAGGTCGGAACCCGAGAACACGATCGGCGACCCCGTGAACATGTACATCGCCACGACACGCGACTTCGTGACGTTCTCGACGCCGCACGTGTGGATCGACCGCGACCACTCCATCATCGACACGACGATGTTCAAGATCGGCGACTGGTACTACCGGGCTTCGGGCGACGGCCAGATCACGATCGAGAAGTCGAGGTCGATCGACGTCCCGACGATCTCCGCGAGTGCGCCGACGTCGGGCACCGAGAACGAGTGGGTGCTCGTCGGCACGCTCCAGTCGATCCTCGGGGGGACGACCGAGTCGTGCGGCACGGGGAGGAACTACTCGGGCGGCTGTCTCGAGGGTCCCGAGTTCTTCCGCTACAACGACGACGACCGGGGCGCGGCGGCGGAGCTCTACGGGCTCATCGCGGACCAGTACGCGGCGGGCCAGGGCTACCTGCCGTTCCGTACCACGAACCTCGGATCGACGGACGCGGCCGACTGGAGCAAGGCCACGGACGTCGACTTCGGTGAGCTCAGGAAGCGCCACGGCACGATCCTGCCGATCACGCAGCGCGAGTACGACCGTGTGAGGTACCACTTCGCGGGCGTCGGCGAGGACCCGGACGCGTCCGTGTGGGACGTGTCCGCCTCCACGCGATGCGTCGCGGGCCGCGCGGTCGTGACGGTCTCGGCCACGAACACGGGCGACTCGGCCGCCGACGCGGTCGTGACGACCGGGTTCGGCGAGAAGGGGCTCGGCGCGATCGAGCCGGGCGGGACGTCGTCGGCGGCGTTCGCGACGCGTCAGCCGTCGGCGGCCGCCGGCGACGTGACGGTGTCGGGCGGTGCCGGCGCGGACGCGACGGCGAGCTACGACGCGGTCGACTGCGGCTAGGTGCCACGG
>NZ_BAAGRL010000008.1:0-30408 GCF_054782975.1 Myceligenerans halotolerans | reverse complement strand
GCCGGGGAGGCGATTCCCGCGACTCGGCCGATGTCAGTGCAGGAGAAGGTCGACGAGTGTCCGGGCGGCGCCGGGGCGGGAGGGCGCACGCCGCAGCACCTGGATGACGATCGCCCCCAGGAGCGCGTCGACGATCTCCTGGACGGGGGTGTCCTGCGCCAGGTCGCCCGCGACCACGGCTTCGCGGGTGCGCGCCATGAAATCGCCTGCGCCGAGTGAGTCGTTGAGGAGGGGGGCGATGTCCGGGTTCTCGGCCGACGCCGTGATGAGCGAGCCGACGAGCGAGGTGTTTCCCGGCTCGTCGATGAAGCGCAGGATGTTCTCGAGCCAGGTGGTGACGTCTGCCCGGAAGTCGCCGGTGTCGGGGAATCCGAAATGGTCGGGTAGCAGATTGCCCTCGATGAGGGCCTCGGCGACGAGGGAGCTCTTCGACGGCCACCAGCGGTAGATGGTCTGCTTCGCGACGCCGGCCTCGGCGGCGACGCCCTCGATGGTCATGTGGTCGTAGCCGCGGCCGGCGAACTGGGTCGCGGTCGCGCGGATGATGGCGAGTCTGGCGGCCTCGCTGCGCGCTGCGCCTCGTCGTCGGGGCGCTGCCGCTTCTGTCATGGCTCCGATCCTAGCGGTCGATTAGCGAGACGCAACGTAGCGTAGTATTGAAGCGATCGTTCGCGGGACCCAGAACTGAGGAGAGACCGATGGCGGAACTGCTGTACCGATTGGGCAAGGGCGCGGCACGCCGCGCGTGGGCGGTGATCTGCGTGTGGGTGCTGGTGCTCGGGGGAGCGGCCGGCGCCTTCGTCGCCTGGTCGGGTGAGCTCGCGACGAGCTTCGACGTACCGGGCCTGCCGTCCTCCGAGGTGGTCGAGGAGCTCGAGACGGCATTGCCGGACCTGGCGGGTGCCTCGGGCACCGTGGTCTTCCGGACCACGGACGGCTCGGCGTTCACGGATGCTCAGAAGGAACGGATCAGCGACCTGGTCGATTCCGCGGGTGACCTGCCGGATGTCGCGGAGGTCGTCGACCCGTTCGAGGCCGAGTCGGACCGCGCGACGCGGTTGTCCGAAGTCGAGGACGGCGAGGCGCAGATCTCCGACGGGCGCGAGCAGCTCGAGGACGGCCAGGAAAAGCTGGACGAGGGCAGCGCGCAGCTCGAGGACGGGCAGAAGCAGCTGGATGATGCCCAGGCCCAGCTCGACGAGGCGCGCGACCAGGCCGAGGCTGCCGGATTCCCGACCACCGAGATCGATGTCCAGCAGGAGCAGCTGGACGCCCAGCAGGAGCAGATCGACGCGCAGCGTGAGGAGCTGCGGCAGGGGCAGGAGGACCTCGACGCGAATGCCGTCGAGCTGGAGGAGAACGCGGCGCGGCTCGAGGTGGGTGCCGCGCTGCTCGACCTGTCGCAGGACGTCCGCGTGGTGTCGGAGGACGGTTCTGCCGCGCAGGTGAACATCGCCTTCACCGAGCCGCGCCTGGAGCTGTCGGAGGAGTCGAAGCAAGCGGTGGTGGAGCACTTCACCGCCACGCCGATCGACGGGGTCGAGGCCGCGGTCTCCTCCGACATCTCCCAGGCCGTGCCCAGCCCGGTGGGCCCCGGCGAGGTGGCCGGGCTGATCGTCGCGGCCATCGTGCTCCTGGTGATGCTCGGCACCGTGGTGGGCGCGGGCATCCCGATCGTGACGGCGCTGACCGGCGTGGGAATCGGTGCGCTCGGCGCGCTGTCGTTCTCCGGGGTCGTGGAGATGGCCTCGGTCACCCCGGTCCTCGGCCTCATGCTCGGGCTCGCGGTCGGCATCGACTACGCCCTGTTCATCCTCAACCGGCATCGCAAGCAGCTGGCACACGGCATGGACGTGCACGAGTCGATCGGACTGGCCAACGGCACCTCCGGCACCGCGGTGGTCTTCGCGGGCAGCACCGTCGTCGTCGCCCTGCTCGCGCTCAACATCACCGGCATCCCGTTCCTCGGCCTGATGGGTACCGTCGGTGCCGTCTGCGTCGCGATCGCGGTGCTCATCGCGATCACGCTCGCGCCCGCGCTGCTCGCTCTCGCCGGCGGGCACGTCGTCGGACGTCGCGCCAGGAAGGCCGCCGCGAGCCAGGAAGCCGCCGTCGCGCAGGTCAACGAGATGTCCACCACCCGGGCCGTGCTGACGTCGGTCATCGCGGTGGTCGCGCTCCTGGCCCTGGCCGTGCCGGTGCTGTCGATGCGCGTCGGCCTGCCCGACGGTTCGTCCGAGCCTCATGGATCGCAGGCCGAGAGGGCCTACACGATCACCGCCGAGGAGTTCGGCGCCGGTGCGAACGGCCGCCTCATCCTCACCGCCGACCTGCCGGGCGGCCTCGACGACGCCGAGGTGACCGAAGCGCAGCTCGCTATCGCCCAGGCGCTCTCCGACGTCCCGGGCGTCGCCGCGGTCGCGCCCGTCGCGACCTCGGAGGACGACACCCTGGCGGCCTTCCAGGTCGTTCCCGAGGATGGTCCGAACAGTGAGTCGACCGAGCAACTCGTGCGCGACCTGCGCGGGCTGCCGCCGCTCGATCTGCCCGGCTCCGACGGCGAGGCCACGCTGGGTGTCGCCGGCCAGGCCGCGATCAACATCGACATCTCCGAGAGCCTGAACGACGTGCTCCCGCTGTACCTGCTCGTCGTGGTGGGCCTGTCGCTGCTGATCCTGATCCTGGTGTTCCGCTCGATCCTGGTGCCGCTCATCGCCACGGGAGGGTTCGTCCTGTCGCTGTTCGCGACGTACGGCGCGATCACGGCGGTGTTCCAGGACGGGTTCGGTGCCGGGCTCATCGGCCTGGACAGCACGGGTCCGATCCTGTCTTTCCTGCCGATCATCCTCGTCGGCATCCTGTTCGGCCTGGCCATGGACTACCAGCTGTTCCTCGCCACCGGAATGCGCGAGGCCTATGTGCACGGCGCGCCCGCCCGGCTCGCGGTGGCCCGCGGATTCCGGGCCGGCCGCTCGGTCGTCATCGCCGCGGGCCTGATCATGATCGCCGTCTTCGGTGGGTTCGTCTTCGCCGAGTCGGTCATGATCCGCTCGGTCGGCTTCGGTCTCGCCTTCGGCGTCCTTGTCGACGCGTTCGTCGTGCGCATGCTGCTCATGCCGGCCCTGATGCACCTGCTCGGCAGGAGCGCGTGGTGGCTGCCGCGCTGGCTGGATCGCCTCCTGCCGAACGTCGACGTCGAGGGCACCGCCCTCGAACGGCAGCACACTCCGAACCCGGTGCCGGAGTCGGAGCACCGCCCCGAGCTCGAGCCCGAGCGTGTCCCGGAGCCGACCGGCAGCGTGTGATCCGTTGCGGCGATGCGCTCGACAGACTGCCGAGCGCATCGCCTCCGTCAGCGGCGCACGGCATGCTCACAGACCCTTCCATTGGCAGGATGCTGCAGGTAGGGCATGCCGTGCCGAGCAACGCACCACGCATCTACTGGAAGAAGACACATGAACCAGACAGCGATCATCACCGGCGGCGCCGGCGGCATGGGGCTGGCGACGGCGAGGATCCTCGGTCGTGACCATCGCGTCGTCATCGCGGACGTCGACCAGAAGCGCCTCGATGACGCGGTCGAGCAGCTGAGCGGGGATGTCGCCGCTGTCCGCTGCGACATCACCAGCCGGGAGTCGGTCGGGAACCTGTTCCGCGATGCCGGCTCCGACGGCACCCTGCGGGCAGTCGTGCACACTGCCGGCGTCAGCCCGCAGATGGGCGACGCCGAGAAGATGATCGCGATCAACGCCCTGGGAACCATTCATGTCACCGAGGCCGCCCTGGCGCGCGCGAGTGAGGGCTTCGCCCTGGTCAACGTAGCCTCCTCCGCCGCCCACATGGCACCCCGGGCCCTGGTGTCCCACCGCGCCTACCGGCTGGCGTTCACCGATCGCGCGCGCCTGGTGTCCCGGCTGACCGCCCGTGCCAACCTGCTACCACGCCACCTGCGTTCCGGGCTGGCCTACTCCCTGAGCAAGAACTTCGTCATGTGGTACTCCCAGGAGATGGCCGCCCGGTTCGGTGCCCGGGGCGCACGGATCCTGTCCGTCTCCCCGGGCAGCTTCGACACCGGCATGGGCAGGCTGGAGGAGAAGAGCGGATCGCACAGGCTCGTCGAGTACTCCGCCCTGCGCCGCTACGGGCGGCCCGAGGAGATCGCCGAGGTCCTCGCCTTCTGTGTCAGCGACCGGCCCGGCTACCTCACCGGCGTCGACATCCTCTGCGACGGCGGGACCAAGGCCGGACTCGACCTCAAGGGAACCCTGGCCCTCGCGAGAGGCAACTGACCCCACATCGGGACCCAGCGGCAGCCGCGCCACGTCAGGTCGCGAGCAGGCCGGCGACGAGGTGGCCGGTGCCGTTGCCGTAGGCGTCGGCGGACAGGTCCGGGTTCCAGGCTCGCTGCAGGATGAAGCCCTGGATCAGGGCGAGGAGGGCGAGCGCCGTCGCGTCGGGATCGGCGCGGGTGGAGACGTCGCCGTCGCGCTGTCCGATGAGGATGCGTTCGCGCAGTACCGAGACGACCGTGGCGACGCCGTCCTGCAGGGCGCCGGCCAGGGCGGGGTTGCGCAGTGCCTCGCCCCAGGCCTGGACGGCCAGCCGCATGCGGTCGTCGGCGTGGTCGAGTTCCGCGATCGCGCGCGGCAGGTCGGCGACGAGTTCGTCGAGCGGGCGGCGGGTGTGCAGGGCGTCCTGGACCACTGCCTGGACCGCGCCGACGGCCTCCAGCGAGATGGCGACGATGATGTCGTCCTTGCTGCGGAAGTACCGGTACACGCCTCCGGGGGAGAGGCCGGCCTCGTCGATGACGTCCTGGATCGAGGCGTGGTGGAAGCCGTCGCGGACGAAACGCCTGGCCGCCGCGGCCAGGATGTGCCGGCGGCGGGCGTCGAGGTACTCCTGGCTGACCCTGGGCATGCGGTCAGTCTATAGAGAGCGAGCGCTCGCTCTTGACGTCTGCCGCGCCGGGCAAGTAAAAAGAGCGAGCGCTCGCTTTTAATTCTCGTCGAGGAAGAAGGAGGCGGTAGCCATGCCGCGCACCCAGGTACTGATCGTCGGGGCGGGACCGACCGGGCTCGCCCTGGCCGTCCAGCTGCGGCGCCACGGAATCGCGTGCCGCGTCATCGACAAGCACGCCGGGGTGCTGGAGCTCACCAAGTCGGCGGCCCTGCACGCCCGGACGCTGGAACACTTCCGCGACCTCGGCGTCGCCGACCGGATCCTGGCGGAGGGGCAGCGGGTCGACGTCCTCGCGCTGCGCACCGGCTACCGGGACCGGATCGCCGTGGACTTCCGGGCACTGGCCGACACCGCCTACCCGTACATGATCGACATCCCGCAGGCCCGCACCGAGCACATCCTCATCGACCGGCTTGCCGACGCGGGCGTGCGGGTCGAGCGCGAAGCCGCCTGCACCGCCGTCGAGCAGACCGCCGACGGCGTACGGGCCTCGGTCGCCACGACCGACGGCACGGAGACGATCTCCGCGGACTGGCTGGTCGGCTGCGACGGCGCCCGGAGCACCGTGCGGGCGCTGATCGGGAAGGACTTCGCCGGCGCCGCCTACGCCGACGACTGGGTGCTGTGCGACGCGGTCGTCGACTGGCCGCTGCCCCGCAACGAGATGACGTTCAGCGGCGACGGGGAAGGCATCTACGGCGTGTTCCCGCTGCCCGGCGAGCGGCGCTACCGCCTGGCCTACACGCAGCGCCGCGACAGCGACGGCACCCCGATCGAGCCCGACCTCGCCGATGCCCAGCAGGCCATGGCGCGCACCGGCATCCAGGGCAGGATCCACACGGTCGACGAGTTCTGGACGTTCAACCTCGCCCACCGGCAGGCCGACGGCTACCGCCGGGGCAGGGTGTTCCTGGCGGGCGACGCCGGCCACGTCCACACCCCCTTCGGCGGCCAGGGCCTGAACCTCGGCGTCGGCGACGCGATCAACCTTGGCTGGAAGCTGGCCGCGGTGATCGACGGGACCGCGCCGCAGAGCCTGCTGGACAGCTACGAGACCGAACGGCACCACGTGGCCGAACAGGTCGTCGCCTTCACCCACCTCGGCGCCCAGGCCATGCTCCTGCGCGGCGATCCCCGCCGGCACCTGCGCGACGCCGTCATGACGGCGCTCCAGGCCGCCCCGCCCGTGCGCCGCACCATGGCGCGCCGGCTGTCGCAGCTGGCCCACAGCTACCGGGCGACGTCCGCGGTCCGCGGGCCTGTGCGATCTCCCCGCGCGGGGGACCGGCTGCCCGACCCGATGCTGTACGACGGTGTCGCCAACCGTCCCGTCCGCCTGCACGACTGGCTCCCGAGCGACCGGTACACCTTGCTGCTCACCGGAGATCGCCGCACGGGGCGGCTGTCGCAGCAGGCGCGCGACCTGGCCGCCGCGATCGGGGACCGCTGGCCCGGCGTGGTCGCCGAGCGAATGCTGACCACGGCCTGGGACACCGCGAACTCCGCCGTCCGGGCGGGGCTGCCGGTGCTGCTCGACCGCGGCCGCACCGCCGCGACCCTGTACGGACGGGGGCCTACCGCCTACCTGATCCGGCCCGACCGCCACATCGGCGACGCCGGCCCGCCCGACGTCGCCCGCATCCGGGAGCACCTTGCGATGTACCTCACCCCTCCCGCGGCTGCTCGCAGGGTCGCGGGCCGCGGGGGTGCGGGGACCGACGACGCCCGGATGGGCGCGGCCCGTACCCGTGACGTGCCCACCGGTGACGCGCCCACCGGTGACGCGCGGGGAGCCCGGTCATGAGCGGGCGCCGGCCGGCGCGGAGACCGGAGCACGTGGTCGCCGTCGACCTGGTCCAGTCCACCGCGTACGCCGTCCGCGGCGAGCGGACCGTGCTGGTGGACGCCGGACCGGCCGGAGGCGAACGGCTGCTGCTGCGCCGCCTCGCGCGGGCCGGGGTCGAGCCCGGGGAGATCTCGATGATCGTCCTCACCCACTGCCATCCCGACCACGCAGGCGGCGCCGCCGCGCTGCGCCGCCTGCTGGGCGTCCCGGTCGCCGTGCACGACGCCGAGGCCGGCTGGGCCAGGGACGGGCGCAGCGAGTTCTTCGAGCCGCTGCGCCCGTTCGGCCGGCTGCTGCGGCGCACCATGCGCCCGGCCTTCCCGGCGTTCACGCCCGATGTCGTCCTGGCGCACGGCGCCGACCTCGACGAACACGGGACTCCGCTGACCGTGCTGCACACCCCGGGCCACACCCCGGGCTCGATCAGCCTGCTGCACCGGCCCAGCCGTGACGTCCTGGTCGGCGACCTCCTGACCGGCGGGATGCTGCGGCGCGATCACCCGGGCCCGCCGTTCCTCGCCCAGGACACGGCCCAGCTCGACGCCAGCCTGCGGGCCGTCCTGGCGCAGGAGCCGGCCCGCCTGCTGCCCGGCCACGGCCGGACGGTCTCCGCGGGCTCGGTGCGGCGACGGCTTGGCCGCCCGCGCGGCATGAGGTTGCTTTCGCTATCCGGGGTTCAGGCGAAAGCAACCTCGTGCCGCGCCGGCTCGCGCGACTGACAGCACACCAGCTCCAGTACGACCGCTCCACGGCCGGCGAGTTCTGGCACTTCTACACCCCGCGCATCGGCCGCGTCTGCTTCGAGCTGGTCCAGCGGATCGGTGCGTATGACGTCTACGGGGGAGACAACACCCCGGTTCTCCTGGCCGCTCAGGACCGCCTGGACAGAGGTGCGGGCGGCTCGCCGCTCCGGCAGTAGTCGGATATTCCCGGATCCTGCACGGATGGCTCACCGAGCGTGGTGCGTGTTCTGCCGCGCTCGGCGCCATGGATCGCACCCGCCTGCTCGTGACGCTCGCTGCCCTCACCGTGGTCGGAGTCGCCGTCGGACTGATCGTGTGGCAACCCTGGGGCGTGCCGGTCTCCGTGCGTCTCGCGGCCTGGCGGCTGGAGAGCATCGACGGGGTCGTGTCCGCGGACGCGACGCAGCACCGCATGTACTCCGCCGTGCACGACGAGCGGTCGAGCTGGTCCGTGACGGAGGTCGTCCTCGAACCGGGAGCCTCCCCGGAACGGGCCGGTGAGATCGCCTGGGAGGTGGGCGCCGCGTTCCCCGCGCAACCGAGGTCCGACCTGCACCTCGTGGCCGACGACGAGAACGGGGTCCGACGTGTCTGGGTCGCGTGGGCGCGACCCACGCGGAGCGAGCACGTCGTCGACGCGTACACCCTCGTCGAGGCCGGTGCCGAGCACGTCTACGTCTACGTCACGGGCGGCGGGGACGCGGTCGGGTACACGGTGCAGGTCAGCGACTTGTCCGAGTGGGAGCGCTTTGACGAGCTCGCCCGGCAACTGGAACTCGGGCAGTTCGAGCTGACCGTGGCGCCGCCAGTCGGGTAGCGGGGGCACACGGTTCTGAACGTCATCGGCTCCCGGACTGACGGCTGGTGGCGGGACCGCACCGGTGCCATGCGGCGCTCGCCGCCCAGGTCATTCACCGGGCGACGTGAACAGCGCGCACTCACAGCACTCTGGCCAGTGCGGCGAGCGCCGCGAGCGGGTCGGGGCCCGCGGGGATGAAGACGCTGGAGGTCACGCCCGCGTGCGCGAGTTCGTCGATCCGCTTCCGGACCTGGTCAGGTGTGCCGGCCAGGGCCAGCCGGCCGACCCAGTCGTCCGGCATGCGCTCCGCGAACTCCTCCCGGGACGCGCACCGCTCCCGCAGTGCCGCGAACTCGCCGGCGAGATCGAGGGGCGCCACGTGCGGTGCCCAGTCCGGCTCGCCGATCCATGCCAGTCCGGGACGTGCGGCCCGGAGCGCGGCCCGCTCGTCGTCGTCCACCGCACCGATGTTGTAGGCGACCAGCCGATGCTCGCCGCGCGGGGCGATCGCGCCCAGCGCCGCCGCCGCGTACTCGGGCGAGACCGGCTCCGCGAGCACGGTCCCGTCGGCTACCTGGCCGGACGCGGCCAGCGACCGCGGGCCGCGCACGCCGAGCAGCAGCGGCGGTACGACGGCGGGCACCGCGGAGGGCTCGAGCCGCAGGCCGCCGGACTCCGTGCCGCCCAGCAGTGCCCGGAGCGTCGTGACGTACTCGGAGAGAAAGGTGAGCGGCCGATCGGGCCAGCACCCCGCCTGGCGCATCCAGCCGGGCATGCCGTGACCGATCCCGACGTCCGTCCGGCCGGGGTGGAGCTGCTCCAGCGTGGCGATCTCCATCGCGGCGAAGGCGGGGTTGCGTACCGCAGCGGGAAGGATCCCGATGCCGACACGGAGGCGCTCGGTCGCACCCAGCGCGGCTGCCGCCTGCACGAACCCACCGCGGAAGCCCAGGTCCTCCACGACCCAGAGCTCGTCGAAGCCGAGCCGCTCGGCTTCCCTCGCGTACGGCAGGACCAGCGGGGAGGGCAGGTCGCGCGGGAGGACGACACCGATCAACGGCTGACGAGTCATGGGGGAGTTCTATCAGACGCTCGGACACCCGAGACGGCCGTCCCGGCACCTAGTGTCCTGCGCCTGTCTCTGCGTGGCCCCACACGAGACATCGGAGCGCTATCTGTTATACATCAGATCTATTGTTGAGCGGTCTCCGGGAGTATGCCGCATCAGCAGCGAACATGTTGAGTTCTCAGGCGAGACTCCCCTCTCAAACATCGGGTGTTTCGTTGACAAAGCTCCGATCTTGCTGCTTAGATGCTTGCGAGCGCTACCCAGGGCAGAGCGACGCGGTGAGGACGACGAAGTCCACGACTCGGAGGCCGATGATGACTGACGAAAGGCGGCCCGGCTCGCCGGGCGCCGCGCATCCCACCCGCTCGAGACCACTGCCGCCACGCCGCCCCGGGCGGCGGGCGATCGCGACCGCACTGACACTCCTGCTCGGCGCGCCGCTGTCTGCCGCCGCGGCGGCACCCGTCGCGGCCGCAGCGGACGACCAGACGCGTCTCGAGGGCGAGCCCGACACGATCTGGTTCGACGAGCCCCTGTCGACCGCCGGCGACCATCAGCGCAACTGGCAGCAGCGCGCGTTGCCGATCGGCAACGGCGCCATGGGCGCGGTGGTCTACGGCGGGGTCACCGACGAGAGGCTCCAGCTCAACGAGAAGACGCTCTGGACGGGGGGACCCGGCGCGCAGGGCGGCTACGACCACGGCAACTGGACCGACGGCCGTGGCCCCCAGACGATCGAGGAGGCCCGGCGGCTCATCGCCGAGTCGTCGACCGGCGGGGTCTCACCGGGCACGATGGCGGACCTGCTGGGCAAGCCGAAGCTCAACTTCGGGTCGTACCAGACCTTCGGCGACCTCGACCTCACGATGACGGGTATCGGGGAGGCGAGCGACTACCGCCGGCAGCTCGACATCGGCGACTCGGTCGTGACCACGACGTTCACCGCCGACGGCGTCGGCTACACCCGCGAGTACTTCGCCTCCGCGGCCGACGACGTCATCGTCGTGCGCCTGACGACCGATGAGCCCGGCCGCATCGGGTTCGACGCGCGGCTCGACCTGCCGGGCGGGCGCACGGGCGTGACCCAGACTGCCGAGGGCGGGCGGCTCGCGACGGCGGGGCGACTCTCGAACAACGGGCTCCGTTTCGAGTCGCAGCTGCAGGTGCTCAACGAAGGCGGGTCGGTGACGAACGGCGACGGGACGGTCGGCGTCAGGGGCGCGGACGCGGTGACGCTCGTGTTCAGCGCCGCGACCGACTTCGCGATGGACCACGCGGGCGACTACCGCACCGGCACCGGCCCCCACGACCAGGTCACGACGGCGGTGGACGCGGCATCCGCCCGCGGTTTCGCGCAGCTCCGCGAGCGCCACCAGGACGACTACCGGAGTCTCTTCGACCGCGCGGAGCTCGACCTCGGCGCCCGGCTTCCCGACATCCCGACCGACGAACTGCTGTCCGCGTACCGGTCGACGATCGATGCCGAGAGCGCCCGCGCGCTCGAGGCGCTGTACTTCCAGTTCGGCCGCTACCTCCTCATCTCGTCCTCGCGCGGCGGCTCGCTCCCGGCGAACCTGCAGGGCGTCTGGAACCGCGTGAACAACCCGCCGTGGAACGCCGACTACCACGTGAACATCAACCTGCAGATGAACTACTGGCCGGCCGAGACGACCAATCTCGGCGAGACCACGGAGCCGTTCTTCGACTTCGTCGACTCGATGGTCGAGCCGGGTGCGGTGACGGCGAGTCAGATGTACGGGACGCGCGGCTGGGTCGTGGGGAACGAGACGAACCCGTACGGGTTCACGGGATTCCACCAGTACCCGCAGTCGTTCTGGCAGCCGGACGCGGCAGCGTGGCTGGCGCAGCACTACTGGCAGCACTACCTGTTCACGCGGGACGAGAAGTTCCTGCGGGAGCGGGCCTACCCGATGCTCAAGGCGGTGTCGGAATTCTGGATCGACTTCCTCGTGGAGGACGCCGACGGCACGTATGTGGTCACGCCGAGTTACTCGCCCGAGCAGGGCGACTTCACGGTCGGGGCGTCGATCTCGCAGCAGATCGTCACCGAGGTCCTGACCTCGACCGCAGACGCCGCCGAACTGGTCGGCGAGCCAGACGCCGCCTACCTCGCCGACCTCGACCAGAAGCTGCAGGGCATCTATCCGGGCCTCGCCGTCGGGTCGTGGGGGCAGCTCAAGGAGTGGAAGGTCGAGCAGGCGCTCGACAACCCGTCGAACCGGCACCGGCACGTGTCGCACCTCTACGCGCTCTTCCCGGGGGCGGCCGTCTCGCCCGCCGAGACGCCGGAGTTCGCCGAGGCCGCGCGCACCACGCTGGAGGGTCGCGGCGACGGCGGCACCGGGTGGTCGAAGGCCTGGAAGATCAACTTCTGGGCGCGCCTGCTCGACGGCGATCGCGCGCACAAGCTGCTCTCCGAGCAGCTCAAGGGCTCGACGCTGGACAACCTGTGGGACGACCACCCGCCGTTCCAGATCGACGGCAACTTCGGCGCGACGTCGGGCGTCGCGGAGATGCTGCTGCAGAGCCAGGCCGGACGGATCGACGTGCTGCCCGCGCTGCCCACGGCATGGCAGGACGGCTCGTACTCGGGGCTGAAGGCCCGCGGCGACGTCGAGGTCGACGCGACGTGGGAGCGCGGATCGGTCCGCGAGATCGGCATCCGGCCCGCGAACGACGGCGAGCTGCGGATCGGAGGCGAGATCTTCCGGCCGGGCATGTTCACGCTCACCGACGACGAGGGCAACGCCGTCGAGGCGACGGTCGAGGACGGCCTCGTCGTCTTCCAGGGGCAGGCAGGGCAGCGGTACGTGGCGCACGCCACCGGCGGGCTCACCCAGATCGTGAACGAGGGCTCCGCCAGGTGCGTCGACGTCGTCAACGGGTCCACGGATCCCGGTGCCGAGGTCATCCAGTACACCTGCCACGGCGGCGCGAACCAGCAATGGCAGCTGAACGACCTCGGCAACGGGTACCACCAGGTCGTGAACCAGGGCTCGGGGCTCTGCCTCGACGTCGACGGCGCGTCGACCGAGAACGGTGCCCGGGTGATCCAGTGGACCTGCCACGGTGGCACGAACCAGCAGTGGGAGCTGCGCGACGTCGGGGACGGGGTGGTCGAGATCGTTGCCCGGCACTCGGGCAAGTGTCTCGACGTGCGTGACCAGTCGACCGAGAACGGCGCCCGGCTGAACCAGTACTCGTGCTGGGGCGGTGCCAACCAGCGCTGGACCCTCTGAGGGCGTCGTCGTTCGCGGGCGATGCGGTCGTCTCCACGAATCGCCGAGCGGCGGGGACGACCGCATCGCGCCGCGATGCGGGTACCGGAACCGCGGGCCACCCGACGGCCGGCAAGACCGCTCTACGAAGAAAGTCAGATGCTCCATCAGCGATTCAGCCACCCCCGAAAGGAGACAAGGATGTCTCGTGGAATCACCCGTAGGACCATGTTCATCGGTGTGGGTGCGGCGGCGGCTGCCGTCGCGGTCGATCAGAGCCTGAGCTCCTTCGCCTTGCCCGCGTACGCCGCGGTGACCCCGCTGCCGCTGCCACCGCTTCGTATCCCGAGGACGGACCAGGGAATCGAGCAGCAGCCCGACGAGAAGATCCAGTGGCTGCACGACGCCAAGCTGGGCATGTTCGTCCACTGGGGCGTGTACTCCGGCCCCGCCAGAGGCGAGTGGTACATGCACAACGCCGCGATCCCGCCGGAGGAGTACCGGGGGTTCGTGACCGAGGATACGAGCGAGCAGTTCACGGCGGCCGCCTACGACGCGGCCGGCTGGGCTCAGCTGGCCCGCGACCTCGGAGCCCGCTACACGGTGCTGACGGCCCGCCATCACGACGGCTTCGCGCTGTGGCCGAGCACCGCTCACCCGAACACCTGGCATTCGGGGCAGGCGCCGCTCCAACGCGACTTCGTCGCCGACTACGTGGCTGCGGTGCGGGAGGCCGGCCTGCGGGTGGGCCTGTACTACTCGCCGATGAGCTGGCGCTATCCCGGCTACTACGACTGGAACGGTACCGGCGCCGTCGCCAATCCCTGGGGGTACCAGACCGATCCCGCGCACAAGGAGAACGCGCGGATCATGAAGAACGAGGTCTACCAGCAGGTCCGGGAGCTGGTGACCCAGTACGGCGAGATCGACGACCTGTGGTGGGACGGCGGCTGGCTGGGCCAGCAGGGCTCGGACGCCGACGCCGCGTTCTTCTGGGAGCCGGGCATGTTCCGCGACCCGGCCAACGAGTGGCCTGTTGATGCCGAGTTCAGCGAGACCGACGACGCGACCGGCCGCCCGCTGGGACTGACCGGCCTGGTCCGCAAGTATCAGCCCGACGTGGTCACCACCCTGCGCTCTGGCTGGATCGGCGACTACGCCAGCGAGGAGGGCGGCTCGGTCCCCACCGGCGAGATCCGCACCGGTCGCCTGGCGGAGAAGGTCTTCACCATCTGCGGCAGCTGGGGTTACAACTCCGGCGCGAGCGTGATGAGCTTCGCGAGGGCCATGGACATCCTGGTCAATGCCTGGGTCCGCGACGTCACCTGCATGCTCAACGTCGGACCCGACGGCACCGGGGCCGTCCCGGCGAACCAGGTCGCCCTCGTCCGCCGGATCGGCGACTTCATGGGCACCTACGGGGAGGCGATCTACGGCACCCGCGGCGGCCCGTGGAACCCGGTGGACGGCCGGTACGGCTTCACCTACAACGACAGCACGTTCTACGTCCACCTGCTTCCCGGCTACTCCGGCACCGCCTTCACCACCCCCTCGACCGGCGACGCCCAGGTGGCCCGCGTCCTCGACGTCGCGACCGGCACCGACCTGCCCTACACCGTGGATGCGGACCGCCGGGTGACCGTCACCGGCATCGACCGCACCCGGATGCCCGAGGACACCGTCGTCGCGGTCGTGCTGGACCGGCCGGTGCTGCCGGCCGACATCGCCGCGGGCGCCACGGCGACCGCCAGTGGCGAGGAGACCTTCCAGGGCAACACGGCGGCGAACGCCGTCGACGGGTCCACCGCGACCCGCTGGGCCGCGGACAACGGCGACGTGGGCCACTGGCTCAAGGTCGACCTGGGGCAGGCGAGGTCTCTCACCGGCGCTCGCCTCGCCTGGCACAAGGACGCCGTGAACTACCAGTACCTGATCGAGGGATCGACCGACGACGCCGGCTGGACCGTGCTTGCCGACCGGACGTCCACCGCCGTCGTCAACCAGGTCCAGGCGGCCGTGTTCACCGCCGAGGCGAGATACGTACGGGTCACCGTCACCGGCCTGCCGTCCGGCACCTGGGCATCCCTGCGCAAGTTCGAGCTCTACGACCGGCCGTTCGCCGCCGACCTGGGCGCCTTCCGGCTGGTGAACCGCAACAGCGGCAAGGTGATGGACGTCAGCGACGCCTCGGGCGCCGACGGCGCGCCCATCATCCAGTGGCCGTGGCACGGCGGCACCAACCAGCAGTGGCGGCTGGCGCCGAACACCGACGGCTCCTACCGGCTGATCAACGTCCGCAGCGGCAAGCTCCTGGAGAGCCCCGGTGGCTCCGACCAGGGTGCGCAGCTCGACCAGTGGGCCGACACCGACAGCGACAACCAGTGGTGGCGCCTCGTGCCCGCCGATACCAGCGGCTACTACCGCCTGGAGAACGTCCGCAACGGCTGGGTCGCCGACGTCAACGCAGCCTCCACCACCGACGGCGCCAACGTCATCCAGTGGCCCGCCAACGGCGGGGCCAACCAGGAATGGCAGCTCGTCGGCCTGTGACGCCCGGACCCGGCGAAGAATCGCCAGCAAGGAGGACCCTCATGTTCCGCAGACCCCGAATGTACCTCGCAGCCGTCACGAGCGCGCTCGCGCTGCTGTTCACGGCCGCACCGGTCCACGCCGCACCGGTCACCGTCACCAACGCGACACAGTTCACCGACACCGACGACAATGTCGTGCACGCCCACGGTGGTGGCGTGATCAAGGCCGGCGACTTCTACTACTGGTTCGGGGAGAACCGCCACGCGGACAACACCTTCGAAGCCGTCTCCGTCTACCGCTCGACCGACCTGAAGACCTGGGAGTTTCGCAACCACGTCCTGACCGAGGCCAGCGACCCGGAGCTGCAGGACGCCAAGATCGAGCGCCCCAAGGTCATCTTCAACGGCGACACCGGCCAGTTCGTCATGTGGATGCACAAGGAGAACGGCAGCGACTACTCTCAGGCCCGCGCCGCCGTCGCGGTATCCGACACGGTCGATGGCGACTACACCTGGCAGGGCAGCTTCCGCCCGCCGAGCGGCACCACCTCCCGGGACCAGACCGTCTTCGTCGACGACGACGGCACGGCTTACCAGATCGCGTCCACCGACGGCAACGCCGACCTGAGCATCTACCGGCTCACGGCCGACTACACCGACTACGACGCCCTGGTCGCCAACCCGTGGGACGGCCAGTTCCGGGAGGCACCTGCCCTGTTCAAACGCGACGGGGTCTACTTCATGCTCACCTCGGGCAACAGCGGCTGGTCACCGAACCAGCAGCGGTACGCCACGGCCACGAACATCGCCGGCCCGTGGACCGAGATGAAGGACGCCGGTAACGACACCGGATACGGGTCCCAGACCGCGTACGTGCTACCGGTCCAGGGCGCGTCGGGTACGTCATATCTCTACATGGGCGACCGCTGGGGCAACTCCATGGGCGGCACTGTCGACGACTCGCAGTACGTCTGGTCGCCGCTGACCTTCCCGACCAGGACCACGATGAACCTGCCGTGGTACCCCGAGCTCTCCATCGACACCGAGGCCGGTACGGTCGCCGGTACGGGCGGTGGCCCCTACTACAACCTGGTGGCCCGTCACAGCGACAAGTGCGTGGATGTCGCGAGCAACTCCGCCGAGGACGGCGCGACCGTCCTGCAATGGGGATGCGGCGCCGGACTGAACCAGCAGTGGCGACTCGAGGACGCGGGCGGCGGCTACTTCCGGATCCTCGCCCAGCACAGCGGCAAGTGCCTGGACGTGTCCGGAGAGTCGACGGCCGACGGCGCCGAGGTCATCCAGTGGACCTGCGGCACCGGGGCCAACCAGCAGTGGCGCTTCGAGGACCAGGGAGACGGCTCGTACCGGATCGTCGCCCGCCACAGCAGCAGATGTCTGGATGTGGCCGCGGTCTCCACAGCCGACGGCGCCCGTCTCCAGCAGTGGAGCTGCCACGCCGGTGACAACCAGCGGTTCGAGCGGCCCACCGCCTGACCGCCGGACAAACGCACCGGTGGGACCCGGCCCGGCGGCCGGGCCCCTCGGCGTGAGGCACGTGGACTGCCGGGAGAGCCATCGCGCAGCATCTTCCTGCTCACGTCAGGTGCCGCCAGGTCCCCTCGGACACGACCTCCACCGAGCCGTCGACCACGATCGCGGTCTCGTCGTCGATCGCGTACGCGGGACCGCCGAGGCCGGCGGCCCACCGTTCGGCAGCGGGCGACGCGTTCGACGGCATGTCGGGGTGGTCGAGGTGGGGGAAGATCGAGAAGTCGACGACGCCGAGCGTGGCGTCGTCGGCTCCGTCCCCGTCTCCGTCGTTGTCGCCGTCGGGTGGCGTCCAGCCGACGAAGTCCTGCCCGATGCGTGGCGTCATTACCATGCTCCCGCCGCTCATGCCGACGTAGACCGTCCGCTCCAGCGAGGGGAGGAGGTCTGTCAGTCCGGACAGCCGCATCCAGTGGGCGAGGTACAGGGCGTCTCCGCCCGCGACCAGCAGGACGTCGGTCGCCAGCAGCAGCGGAACCCAGCGGTCCTCGGGGATGCTCGGCAACGCCGTGAGCTCGAGGACGCCCACGGACTTCCAGCCGAGTCCGGTCAGGTGATCGGACCGGCCGGTGATGAAGTTCCAGGCGATGAGCCCCGGCCCGACGGCCGGGTGCCCGTACAACGCGGTGGGAACGCACAGGGCGGTGCAGTCGGCGACCGGCCGCCCGAGCAGGTCCTCCAGTGCGGACCGGATGCTCGGGTTCCTGACGCCTGCGGACGTGAGCAGGAGCTTCATGAGTGGGCCTCCCGGAATCGGCGGATACCCTGCAGACGGCGCGACGGCCGGAAACTCATCGCTCAGCTCCGTCGACGACGCCCCCTCCCGGTGGGCGACGCGATCAGGTTCAACGACCAGGTCATTGACACGGTCGACGGCGTCCGGAACGGAAAGGCAGTGCTCAGCGTGTCGCCGGCGTACCTCCTGGACGCTTGGGGATCGCGCGGGTAGGCGTTGCGGTCGTGGGCCGGACCCGGCCACGACAGTGTCACCGAGGGTTCGGCCCGGCCGTCGCCACGCTAGTCACGCGCCGTGACGCGGCCCGCCAGGATGCGCCCGAGGAACCACCTGGCCGACTGCGCGTAGTCGAGCGAGTGGTTGACGTGCGTGGCGTCCGTGCGGGCGGCGTCGAGGCCGGCGTGCAGGAGCCCCCACGCGACCTCGCGGACCATGTTGAGGTACTTGAAGTCGTGCAGGGCGACCGCGTGCTGATCATCGAACTCCCCGAAGTAGGCCTCGATGAGCATGCGCTCCTCCTCGGGGGTGTAGCCCTCGTGGAACGCCGGGGTCGCCAGATCGAAGTACACGTTCCCGACGCCGGAGAGCTCCCAGTCCAGGACGGTCAGCCGCCCGTCGTCGGCGATGACGTTGAAGCGGTAGAAGTCGTTGTGGCAGTAGGCCGTACCGTCACCGCGCGCGGCGGCGCGGGCCTCGATCGCGTCGACGGTCCGCAGCACCTCGTCCAGGCCGTCGGGCATCGGCACGCCCAGCCGGCGCGCGCCGTCGAGGTAGGTATGCACGAGCCAGAACGGGTCGCATCGCCGGTCGTTGCCCTCGATCGCGTGCACGACGGCGAGAACGCGCGCCATCGCGCGGATGTACCGCGGCTCGCGACACTGCTCCGGCGTGAGCAGCGCGCCGGGGACCAGCGCGGTCAACAGGTAGTCGTCACCCGCCCCGAGCACCCGCGGAGCGACGCCCCGGACGGCCGCCGCGCGGATCGCCGCGGCCTCGCCGGCCCGGCTCAGCCCCAGGACGTCGTTCTGGTGACCGTTGAGCCGCAGGACGGCCTCGACCGGCCCTCCCGTCACGCGGTAGGTCTCGTTGGAGTACCCGCCGTCCAGCGGCTCGGCCACAGCGGCGGGCATCCCGGCCTCCGCCAGGATCTCGACGACACTTCTCATCAGCAGCGCTCCTGAACTCACTGGGTATCGGCCCTGAGTATCCACCGCGCGGTCATGGCGCGAGCATGCGCAGGGGGACGACGTCGACCCCGTCGGGTCGTCGGGTTGCCATGCCGCCGTTGGTCAGTACCGCGAGGAAGGCGCACCGGTTGTCGTCGACGAGTGCGGCCATCTTCTTCAGGTTCGCCGCTGCGGTGTCGATGACGTTCGTCGCCGTGCCGAGCTTGATCTCGAACGCGCCCCACCGGCCGTCGTGCAGCTCCACGATCGCGTCGACCTCCAGCTTGCTGTGGTCGCGGTAGTACGACACGCGTCCCCCCAGCGGCTGGCTGTACACGCGCAGGTCGCGCACCGCCAGGGACTCGAACAGCATCCCGAGTGTCTTGACATCGGTGGCCAGGGGTTCTGTCCCGACCTGAAGCGCGGCGACGGCGAGTGACGGGTCGACGAAGTGCCGCTTGGGGGATATTTGCAGGCGGCGCGCGGAGCGCATGTTCGGCCCCCAGGCGGGCTGGTCCTCGACCAGTCGCAGGCGGCGCAGGGCATCCAGGTGGGAGCTGACCGCGTCCCGGCTGGTCGCGTCCGGTCCTCTCTCCGGTGCCTCGCCCTCGCGGAGATCCTTGGCGATGGTGACCTCGCTCATCGGGGTAGAGACACCTCGGGCGAACGAGCGCATCACGCGCAGGGCGACCTCGGGGTCCTTGCCGCTCCCGGTGGCCCGCTGGATGTCGTAGCGGCGCACCACGTCCAGGTAGTCCCGGTTCGTCAGCAGCGCGTCGGCGGTGTTCAGGCCGGCGTTGACCGGCCAGCCGCCGACCGCGACGCGCTCGGCGATCTGTTCGCGCGCGCTCGTGGCGGTCCAGGCAGGGTCGAAGGCGCGGGGTGCTTCGCCGTCGAACATCGCGGCAAGGGAAATCTGCCCGGTGGAGTGGCCGGTCTCATGCAGGCTCATGGGGCGCATCTGGATGACGGCGAACCGTCCCGCGCCTGTGTGCCGGCGGGCGTCGTCGTCGGGTGTGGCCGAACCGGTCAGGATGAACTGCCCCTTCGCCTGGCGGTCGTCCACGGCCCGGCGCACGAGGTTCCACATCGGGGGGTGTGCCTGCCATTCGTCCAGCAGTACCGGGGTCTCGCCCTGCAGCAGCATCGACGGGTCGACGTCCAGCGCGTCTCGCACCCTGCCGTTCTCGTCGTCCATGCGCACCACGGTCCGGGCGACCTGGGTCGCGGTGAGCGTCTTGCCGCATGCCTTGGGGCCCTCGACCAGGACGGCACCGATCCGGCGCAGCGCGCCGGTCAGCTCGTCGTCGACGACGCGGGGCAGGTAGGTCACGGGAGCAGTCACCATGGGGCCAACCTACAACTTTGAGGGACCGGAGCCTACAACTTCTGGATTGTCGGGTAGGCAGATTTCGTGGGCTGCTGCGACCGCGCGGTGTTTGCGGCAGCCTCGCCTCATGATTCGCGCGGTGTTCTTAGCCAGCATCATTGCGGCAGAACGACGGTCGGAGCTATCCGTCCACGAGCCGCAGCAGGAGCCGGGCCAGTCGGAACCGGGTCCTCCCGTCCGGGGATCGCGGTGCGTAGCCCAGGGTGTTCGTCAGGGCGTCATGGCGTGCATGCAGCGTCGAGTGGTGCATGCCGAGTGCCGTTGCCGCGGCGCGCACGCTCTCGGCCCCGGACAGTTCGTCGAGCACCTGCAGGGTGCGCACGTCGAGCCGCGCGAGCGCGGCGACGTCGGGCTGCTGCGCGGCGACGGGTTCGAGCGCGACGACGGCGGTGAGCAGGATCCCGAGGTCGGCGGCGTCGACGACGGCGGTGCTCGCGGGCAGCAGCCGGAGCGCGAGCATCGCTGTGCGGAACGACTCCGGCAGGTCATCGGCCCGCCGTCGGATCCCCACGCCCGCGGGACCGGGGACCGTCGCTTCCTGCCCGAGCACGACCGCGCGCCTCAGGCCGTAGGGGGTCGCCACCACCGTCGAGGGCATGGCTCCCGGGGTGTTCGAGAGCGGAAGGACGGCGATGCGGACCTCCGTCGCGGGATCGAGCCGGAGCCGGGGCAGCGCGGCGCGACGTTCGTCGACGTCCCGGGTGGCGTCGACGGCGATCTCGAGGGCGCCGCCGGC
The DNA here is from genome assembly GCF_054782975.1 of Myceligenerans halotolerans. Taxonomy (NCBI): domain Bacteria; kingdom Bacillati; phylum Actinomycetota; class Actinomycetes; order Micrococcales; family Promicromonosporaceae; genus Myceligenerans; species Myceligenerans halotolerans. Next base: position 9,640 of record NZ_BAAGRL010000008.1, on the reverse strand, counting down.
TCCGCCGTGATGGCGTGCCTCGACGAGGCCGACCGCGAGCGCCAGCCGCTCGACGACCATCTCGTCGTTCGCGTGCGGGGTTCCTGTGCGTTCGAGCCAGACGGCTCCGTCGTTGACGGGGCGTGCGGGCCAGTGCTGTCGGAGTTCGACGGCGGGAGCGCTGGGCGTCGGGGCTCCTTGGCTTGCGTGGGTCTCGGGGAGCGGTACGCCGTCGGGCCCGATGCGGTGGGTCCGGCGGCCGTCGGACGCGCCGGCCACGGTGCCGCTGAGCGCGGCGGCACCGCGTAGCAGGGCCTGGAGGCCGGCGCCGCCCGCGACGAGCGCGTCGAAGTAGGCCACGACCTTGAGGGTCTCGCTGGCCTCGGGGTCGAGCGCCGTCAGGCGGCCTACCAGTTCCTGCATCGTTCGCTCCATCGCGCGGGCCGGCTCAGCCTGGCGCTCCTGGCGGGCCAGGCCCGCCGTCGGCCGGTCTACGCCCCCAGTATGCGCGCCACCCAGGCGTTGCGTGCCGCGGTCATCGCCTGGGCGAGGGCGGTGTGCGGCGCCATCATGTCGAAGCCGTGGAAGCCGCCGGGCCAGACGTGCAGTTCGGCCTGGACGCCGGCCTGCCACAGCGCGGTGGCGTAGGCGACGTCCTCGTCGCGGAACACCTCGGCGCTGCCGCAGTCGATGAAGGCGGGCGGGAGCCCGCTCAGGTCGGTGGCTCGTGCGGGGGCCGCGTAGATCGAGACGTCGTCGGTTCCCCGCCTGTCGCCGAGCAGCGCCGACCAGCCGGTGATGTTCGAGGTGCGGTCCCACACGCCGACGCCGTCGATCTGTGCGGTCGAGACGGTCTGGTCGCGGTCGTCGAGCATGGGGTAGATGAGGACCTGTCCGGCGGGGGCGGGTCCGCCTTCGTCGCGGGCGAGGAGGGCGGTGCCGGCCGCGAGGCCGCCGCCCGCGCTGGCTCCGGCGATGATCAGACGGTCGAGGTCGATGCCGAGCTCGGCGGCGTGCTCGGCGGTCCACAGGAGGCCGGCGTAGCAGTCGCGCACCGGGTACGGGTCGGGGAACTCGGGGGCGAGCCGGTACTCGACGGTCACCACGACGGCGTCGAGGTCCGTGATCCACGGCAGCACGTGCTGGAGGCCGATGAACCGGTCGCCCAGGATCATCCCGCCGCCGTGGGTGTGGTAGACGCCCGGCCCGGTGCCGGTGCGCCCTTCCCGGCGCAGCACGCTCACCGTGATCTCACCGCCGTCGTACCCCGGGATGGTCACGTCGCGGCGCTCGATGCCGGCCTCGGCGAGGACGTCGTCGACGCTGACCTCCATCGGTGCGGGGCCCTGGCGCAGGAGGGGGATCATCTCGGGCGTGATCGACGGCGGGAGCTGCTCACCGAGCAGTGCGAGGACGGCTTCGAGCTCGGCGTCGAAGGGCGGCCTCTTCAGGGTCTCGGCCATGAGAACTCCTTTGTTCCGGGGGCTTGTGCGCTCTCAGTCTCGACCGTCGTTTGACTGAGGGGCACCCGCCGGACGCGGCGGTCTGGCCGCTGCTCGCCCGCCATCCGGCGGGTCGGCGCGGGTGCCCCTCGCTCACCGCCGTCGACGGCTGGTTCACCTATACCGGACTTTCCTGGCGTGGGTGGCGTGGTTGTGTGAGGATCGGTGCGGCTTCGTTCGCCGGCGGGTGCAATGTGGTCCGGACGTGGAAGGCGTTGCCCGAGCACTACCAGGGGCCGGGCCAGGAGGCTCTGTGGTCGGCGATGGCGACCCGAGGACCTGTGAACCCCAGGGCGACGTAGCGGTCGGCACGTACACCACGCCCCCTGACCCCGAGAAGCTCTGGGACATCACCGCCGAGATGATCATCGGCCCCGACGGCGAGCCCCTCTACGACAGCTGACGCCCGACGGGCCCGGACAGATCTCCGGGTACGACGTCGGCTGCGAGGATCTCGCCCGGTGCGCCGAGTCCGACGACTGCCCGATCCCCTTCGCCCGGGTCGCCGCCGAGTCGTCGTGACTGACTACCCTCGGCGCCATGGAACATCGCACCACGTGCGTGCCGGAGATCGTGCTCGAGACCGATCGACTGCTGCTGCGGCCGTGGCGGGTGTCCGAAGCCGTCGTCCAGCGCGCGCTGTGGGCCGAGCGCGATCCCCGTGTGCCTCCGCATCGACGGATCGACGCCGACGGCCGGCCCACCGTGGAGGACGTCGAGGGCTGGATCCGCAGGAGTTCCCCGTCCCGATCGCTCGGGCTGCTGGCGGCTGAACGAAAGGGATCCGGTGACGTCATCGGGTACTGCGGACTGATCGCCAACACCCATGGGCAGGAGGGGGAGCCCGAGCTGGCGTTCGAGCTGCTTCGCAGGGTCTGGAGCCAGGGGTACGCGACCGAGGCTTCACAGGCGGTCCTCGGCTGGGCGCAGGCATCGGGCTACCGGCGCCTCTGGGCCACGGTCCGTGACTGGAACACGGCGTCTCTCCGGGTCCTGGCGAAGGTCGGGTTCGTCGAGACCGGCCGGGTGGACCCGGACGAGGTGCACGGCGACTCGCTGTACCTGACGAAGCGGTTGTGAGCCGACAGGCCACCCTCAGGGCACCAGCACGACCTTCCCGCCCGGCCGCACGCAACGGCGACGTAGGACCACGCGTGCCCGCGCTTGGCCATCTCATGGTCATGGCGGTGCGCAGATATCACACTGTGACCTGCAAGGATGCAATAGGCTGTCCGGTATGAACATTATGTTCAGCGCTGTTCGTCGGAAGACAAGACATTGTCTTGACTGAAAGAGGAGCGTCCTCAATGCCCGACCACACCGGCAGATCCCGCACGGCGAACGATTCCGAAGCCCCGTCTGACTACGACTCACGCGAGACCCAGCGCCGCGTACGTCAACTGATCCGCCGCCTGTCCACGCCCGAGGGTCGCGCCGACCCGCACGTGATCTACGACGAGCTACGGGCCATGGGCCCTGCGGTACGCACGCCGTGGGGCGCCTGGCTGGTCACCTCGGACAGCGTGAGCCACGAGGTACTGCGGGGACCCGGCTGGTGCACCGTGGACGCAGCCTGGCGCACCGAGCGTCAGCCGGCGTGGGCGCGCCACCCGGGCCTGAAGTTCCTGCACGACTCCGCGCTCGGCACCAACCCGCCCGGGCACGCCGCGCTGCGCCGCAGTCTCGGCGCGTTCGTCTCGCCGCAGACGATCGCGGGGTTGACGCCGCAGATCGTCCGGACCGTCCACGAGTACGTCGACCGGTTCGAGGCGGCGCTACGGGCCGACGGCGAGGCGGACTTCGGCGCCCTGGTCGGCGACCGGCTGCCCATGGCGGTGCTCTGCATCGTGCTCGGGCTGCCGTCCGAGGACATCCCGCTGCTGTGTGACATGAGCCGCGCGCTCTCGAACGTGCACGACCTGGCGCCAGGCCGGGAACGGCTGGCGCAGGCAGACCGTGCCGGCAGGCTGTGGAACGCGTACTGGGAGCAGCTCGTGACCGAACCGCGGTCCCGTCTCCCGGAAGGCTCCCCGCTGGTGCGGTGGCTCGACGCGGAGACCGACCCGGCGGTGCGCGCGGCGGCCGGATCGCAGCTCAACGTCATGATCGAGGCGGGCCTCGAGACGACGACGTCCCTGCTCTCCGAGGGCCTGGTCCAGCTGCTGCGCCGACCCGACCAGGCCGCCTGGCTGCTGGAGCACCCCGAGTCCGTGAACGGCGCCGTGGAAGAGCTGGTGCGTCTCGTGACGCCCGCGCAGCTCCTTTCCAGGTACGCGACCGAGGACACCGAGCTGCCCGGCGGCGTCCCGGTGGCGGCCGGGCAGGTCGTGCACGTGGTGATCGCCGCGGCCAACCACGACCCCGCCGTCTACCACGCGCCGCACGACCTGGACCTGTCGCGCCCGCCGCGCCGGAACCTCGCGTTCGGCGTGGGCATGCACTACTGCATCGGTGCGCCGCTGGCCCGGCTGGAGGCGACCACGCTGTTCCCGGAGCTGCTGCGACGCCTCGACCTCGAGCTCGCCGGGCCGGTGGGGTACGACGAGTCCCTCGCCTTCCGCGGTACACGGTCGGTGCCGGTGCGCCGGCGCCTCCGTCCGACGGCGGAGCGGACGACGGGGGAGCCGACGAGGGCCACGGACCAGCCGACGGCGTCGGACGCGACGACGGAGACCGCGGGCACAGCGGTGTCGGAGGCATCGCCGGCCGGTGCCTTCGGGCCGGTCGTCGTCGAGCGCGACGACGCGGTGCTCCTGCTGACCCTGACACGGCCGGACGGCGACAACCGGCTCGACCGCGCGACGCTGACGGCCCTGGCCGACGTGCTGGATTCTTTGCCCGACGACGTCGATGCCGTCGTGCTGCGCGCCGAAGGAAGCCACTTCTGCGTGGGCGCGGACCTGGACGAGCTCGGCCGGCTTGCCGCGGACGATCCCGACGGCTACCGGGATCTCGTCGCGCTCACCGACCACGTGCTGCACGCCTGGCGCACCTGTCCGCCGGTGACGGTCGCGGCGTTGCACGGCTCCGTCGTCGGTGCCGGCCTCGGGCTCGCGACGGCGAGCGACCTCCGGGTCGCCGCAACCGGCACACGCCTCCGCGCGCCCGAGACGATCCTGGGCATACCGGTGGGCGCGAGCGAGATGCTGGATCGCGTGATCGCCGAGATCGGAGCCAGCCGGACCCGCGTCATGCTGCTGCTCGGCGACGCTGTGGGCGCCGAGCAGGCGCTGGCGAGCGGCCTGGTGCACCGCGTCGTGCCGGCGGACGACGTGTGGGTCGAGGCCAGACGGCTGGCGCGCCGCGTCACCCGGCGCGACCGGCAGGCCATCCGCATCACCAAGCAGACGATGGCGCGGCTCCCGCAGGACGGCCCCGATCCGACGCGCACAGCCGGGGCCGACGCGTGGGAAGCGCCCCAGGCCCGCGCTCTACGCCGTCGGGTCGCCGCCGACGACGCGAGGTAGCGTCCCGCTGCTCCGCGAGCGGGCTACCTGCCGCCTGGGTCAGGGGGAGGACAACGAAGACAACTCGGCCTGGATCTCGCGGATGGTCGTGGCGAGCACGCCGGAGGCAAGGAGTCCCGATCCCAGAGGCCCGGACGAATCCTCCCCGAGGGCGGGGAGGCGTCGGAGTGCGGCACGGACCTCCGCTGTCATGTGCTCGAGCTGCCAGCGGACCTCGGCCTCTCGGGCGTCCGTGCCGCCGGGCGCGGCCAGTCCGGCGGCCTTCGCCGCGTAGGCCGCCGCGCCCAGCGCATGGGCGCCCATGTGCGCGACGCCGGACGCCTGGCCGGAGGAACGAGCTGCCGCCACCGCGGCGGGGCTCGTCACCGACTGCGCTGCCCGGCCCGCGACGAAGCGGCGACGGATCTCTTCGGCGGCGCTGAGTTCACCACGACCGAATGCCCGCGCCCGGGCGATGCCGTCTCGCGCGCGACCGTCGGTCGGCGCCTCGGCCTCGAACAGGGGGAGAACGCGTTCCGCGCAGTGCGCGGCCCACAGCGCCACGAGCCGACGATCAGCTTCACTGAGTGCCTGCGGGGATGCCATCCTGACACTCTCGCACACGTATTCGAGGTGGACGAAATGCTCGACGCGCACTCCCATTCAGGCCGTCGACATGCCCTCCTGCAGAGCGCGTGCGCGACATTCCCGGTCGATCGAGGGCGAAGGGGGTCGAAGGGACCTCCGACAGCTATGTTGCTACGGCTTCGTGTACCAGAGTGCGCTGACCGGAAGTGCGCGGAGCTTCGGTCCGTACGAGAGGTCGTGCTGTCCCGTGTGAAGGACGTATCCGGCGATGAAGTCGTCACCGAGTCGCGCCGCCAGGTGTTCAAGGCCCCGGAAGTCCTCGGCCTTGACGGTGGTGGCTGCCTTGACCTCGATGCCGATGACTTCCTGGCGCCGGTTTTCCAGCACGACGTCGACTTCCACTTTGTCCTTGGTGCGATAATGCGTCATCTCGATCCAGTCGTCTGTCCAGCTGAGCTGTCGTGCGACCTCCATGGCCACGAAGTTCTCCAGAAGCGCCCCGAGCGGGCTGTTCAGCTTCCGCAGACTCGACTCGTCCTGGCCGAGGAGCCCGGCGGCGATCCCGGTGTCGACGAACGCGGCCTTGGGCGTGCTCACGGCACGGCTCGACGCGTTGCGCGACCATGCCGGGATGCGCTTGATCAGGAAGACTTCCTCAAGCAGCCGAAGGTATCTCTGCACGGTCTGTTTGGAGATGTCCAGGGTTCCCGCAAGGTTTCCGGGCACGAGGAGCTGGCCGACGCGTGCGGCGACGAGGTCGACCAGTTTGCGCATGTCGTCCGCTCGCTCGATCTCTGAGATCTGGATGACATCGCGGTTGATCATGTCCGCTACATACGAACGAACGAACGCTGCGCGACGGCGGCCGGACCTTACGAGGGCCTCCGGGAACCCACCGCGGACGATGCGACTGATGTAGTCATCGCGAGTCAGGTCGGAGCTGTGCCGCAGTTCTGGCCCGTGCTCGAATGCTGCGGCGACGAACTGGTCCGGCGTGCCATCGATCTCTCCTTGGGACAGAGGCCAGAGCTCGATGGTTTCCATGCGCCCCACGAGGGTGTCCGGCAGGTTGCGCATACCCAGAAGGCGCGCGGATCCCGTCAGGAGAAAGCGGCCCGGCGTCGGCTCGGCGTCGACAAGGGACTTGATGGCAAGCAGCAACTCGGGGAGCCGCTGTACTTCGTCGATGATCATCCGGGGGGCCTGATGGACGAACCCGGACGGGTCACGTTCGACGGCGTCGCGAGTCTCTCGGTCGTCGAGGCTGTACCACTCGGCGTCGGCCTCGCGCCCCACCTGAGCGACCAGCGTGCTCTTCCCGCTCTGACGGGCGCCGTTGACCAGGACGATGCGTGTGTCCGCCATGGCCTCGGTGACGAGGGCTTCCGCATGTCGGGGGAGTACTCGTCCGATGCTTGGGTGTGGGAGGCGCGCCATGCGGCCATCGTCGCATGCAGATCGCCATTTCGCACGCCGAGTGTGGAACTTTGGTCGCCCGGTTGGGGGAACTTTGGTCGCCAACTTCATGGAACAATGGTCGCCAGGACTCTGGAACAATGGTCGCTGCGCTGCAGTGGTGCCGGCTCCGCCGGGGCGGTTGTCTCATGGCGGCCGGTAGTTGTGCCAGCCTGTGAGCGTGAGCCAGATGCCCGAGCCCGCCTCGGAAGCGCGACCCGAGGTGATCGCTCCGCAAGCAGGCACGATCCTGATCGACGGGATGAACGTCATCGGCTCCCGCCCCGACGGCTGGTGGCGGGACCGCACCGGCGCCATGCGGCGCCTCGCCGCCCGGATCGATCGCTGGGCGCGTCAGGTGGACGACGACGTGGTCCTGGTGCTCGACGGCAACCCGCGTGAACTCGGCGTCGTCGAACGGGTGCGCGTCGTCTGGGCGCCGGGCGGGCGCAACGCCGCCGACGACCGGATCGTGGATCTCGTGTCGACGGCCGACGATCCGACGACGGTGCGGGTCGTCACCTCCGATCGCGAACTGGCGGAGCGAGTTCGCGACCTCGGCGCGACCGTCCGCGGCTCCGGATCCTTCTTGGAGGAACTCCCTGGGGAAGCCGTCGCCGACGGCGAGGAAACCGACTCCTGAGGTGCGGTAATGGTGCAGCGGCGACTGTGCTAGCTTCGCGCTCCATGACGTTTCCGCAGTCATTCGCCCTTTTCTGGGGCATCGCAGCCGTGGTGATGGGGACCGGATGGGTGGTCTTCGCGCGCAGGTTCGCCGACAGGGCGACCAATGGTCCGGAGTGGCTCTGGATCCAGCACAGCTGGCGGACGAACTTCGTCGGCGCGAGGGTGGGGGGCGTCTTCTTCATCATCGTTGGCTGCGTTGTCGGGGGAGCGGCGCTCGCCGGTGTTCTCACATGAATCGCATGCCGAAAGTGTGGTGCGCCCCGTATCCCGGGCGCTTCCTGGCGGTGATGTGGTTCTTCGAGAACATCGGCTCGCCGGTGTTCATCGGGCTCAACCTCTTGCACGGTGGCGCCTCGGCCCTGGACCGCAGTGTGTTCGTCATCGACCCGGCTGCGGATGCGCAGGCACTCGCCTCTGCTCGTGCGGAGTCGGAACGTGCTGGGCGGCGGGCCCGCCGTCGCTTTGCTCTGTCACGTGCTGTCCATGGCGCCGGCTTCGTACTACTCACGGTCGCCTTCGCCGCAGGTTTCGCTCTGTCGGACGGCGATGGTTACGCCGGTGACGTGGCGATGATGATCGCCGTACCCGGTGGTCTCGTCCTGGTCGCGGTCACGATCGTGACCGACCTCTTCGCACGTAGGAGCGCGAGCAAACTCCACGACCTCTACGTTCCGCACGCCGTGCGCAGCGGGGTACTCGGCCGGAGCCGTGTTGCCCTGCAGCAGATCGCGCGCGCAGAGCAGCTCTCGGCGGGTGACCAGCACATTTTCGTGGCGGCGCTGTGGGACGTCGCTGTGGCGGATCAGGCGCGCTCGTCCTACCTGAACGGCTCGGAGTTCGACGAGAACGAGTTCGCAAACCTGCGCCGCGCCGTCGACAGGGCCGAGGGTGCACTCGAGGTGTGGGCGCGGAGTGGCGTGCCCTCTCCGGTGCTCGTGCGGTACTGACCTCGCGCTGGTTGCGTGGGAAATCATGTGGGCGATGTTTCCGTGCTCAACGGCGACGTGCTGGCCGGAGCCTTACGATCATGGTGTGGACGAGCCTGACGGCTCCTCGATGTTCGACCCGGCGGAGCCGGTCGACGACCTCGACGTGAGCCGCAACTCCGTCGCGTTCGAGCGGATGGCGGAGGCCACGTTCCTGTCCGACCTGCTGCAGGAGATGTGGTTCGCCCGCGGTGAGGTCGTGGATGTGCTGCACTCCACGGTCGACGCGTTCGGCTACGACCTGGTCCTGTGGACCCCGACGGTGACCCGGCACGTCCAGCTCAAGACGAAGCGGAAGCGCGCCAGGACTGCCCGCTACAACTTGGGCAAGCAACTCGAGACCCTCCCGGCGGCTTGCGTCATCGTGATCGAGTGGGAGCGTTCGGTCAGCGAGAGTCGGATGGACCTGACATACCGGTGGCTCGGTAACGGACCTCACGAGCCGATCTCGCCGCTGGGGGAGAGGATCGCCAAGCACACAAAGGCCAACGCCCAAGGCGTCAAGAACAAGCGGGAAGGCCTGCGCGTCGTGCCGTTGGGAGCCTTCGACCGGATCGGCTCGATGAGCGAGCTTGCGGCCCGTCTCTTCGGGTGACTTCGACAACCAACGGGTGGGTCGGTCCGCACGGCGCAGTTTTCCGCCGACATGACGAGGGCCGGGACCCGCGGGAGGCACGGGTCCCGGCCCTCTTTCCCGCCAGTGGTCTGGGTGGCGGGCCCTGCGGCGGGTGCGGGGCGGTGCACCGGCCGCAAGTTCTTCGGTGGCCGGTTCAGTGGCGGCCGGCTGGTTCGGTGACGGGTTTGCCTGCGGCGATGGCGTCGAGGATCGACGCGGCCCCGTGTTGTTCGAGGGTGCCGGTGGTGGCGTCGGCTGCCATGCGGACGACGGTGGGCGCTTGCCCCATGGCTACAGCGGTGGCGGCCCATGTGAACATCGGCAGATCGTTGTGCGCCACGAGGCGCTGTTTATCCGTGTGGAGGTGAGAGACCTTTGCTG
>NZ_BAAGRL010000007.1:48146-199472 GCF_054782975.1 Myceligenerans halotolerans | reverse complement strand
AGGGCATCGGCCCCATCCCCGCCGACGCGGCCGCCCGCATCGCCACCGACGCCACCTGGCGACGCCTCCTGACCGACCCAGCCACCGGCATCCTGACCGACTACTCCACCCGCACGTACACCCCGGGCATCACGCTGCGGGCCGCGGTGGCGACCCGCGACCAGACCTGCCGATTCCCCGGCTGCCACCGGCCCGCCACCACCGGCGGGCGCACCGCAGCCGACCTGGACCACATCCAGCCCTTCGACCCCGACCACCGCTACCGGCCCGGCGAGCCCGGCCAGACCCGCGCCGGCAATCTGCACACCCTCTGCAGAAAGCACCATAACCTCAAAACCCATGCCAACTGGCATGTCGTCCGCGATCCTGACACCGGGATCACGCGCTGGGTCGCGCCCACCGGCACGACGGCCGTCGTCGAGCCCACCATCGTGGACCCCACCATCCGCTACGCCCTGGCCCAGGGCATGACACTCGCCGAGCCGCGCGAGGCAGCCGAGCCGCCCGAGCCACCCCCGACACCTGGATCGGGCTCGCCTCCGTTCTGATCATCGCTGTGGCCGCCGGTCGGTCCGGGTCGTCGTCCGGCCCGGGCCGGCCTGTGGCGCGTGCGTTAGATCCCTGTAAGAACCGCATAACGAGGCCGTAAGGGTCATCCGGGCGCCTGGAGCCATAGCGTCGGTCGTATGAAGATCACCCGGAGCCGCCGCGTCGCGGCCGTTGCCCTGTCCGCTCTCACCGCCGCTACCCTGCTGGCCGGCTGCAACGACTCCGAGCCCGCCGAGGACGACATGTCCCCGACGAGCACGGAGGAGATGACCGACGAGGAGATGACCGACGAAGAGATGTCCGACGAAGAGATGTCGGATGAAGAGATGTCCGACGAAGACATGTCGGACGAAGACATGGAGGGTGAGGACTCCATGGACGAGGAGGAGTCGATGGACGAGGAGTCCATGGACGACGAAGACTCGATGGACGACGAACACATGGACGAGGACGAGGACTCCATGGACGAGAACATGGAGGACGAGGACTCGATGGACGACGACAGCTGACATTTCCTGTCGCCGCGGACGATGCCCCGGCCGGACGCCAGGCAGCCGGCCTGTCGTGCGGTTCGTCAAGGGCCAGGGTCAGGCTCCCGCCAGGCATGGTGTGCCGGGCGGGAGTCCCGCCGCACCGCGCCCCGCCCCCGCGTGCGTTCGGCCACGGTCCAGGCAATCAGGACGACGAGCGCGGTGAGACCGAGAACCTTCCACAGCACTCCGATGAGCAGTGCGGCGGCGTGCTCACCGAACCGGGTGATGAGCCGGGGGAGCAGGAACCCCGTCCAGCCGATCTCCTCGAGCAGCCCGCCGACGGCATAGGCGACGAGCAGCAGGAGAAGTGTGCCTGGAGCGGGCAGGTCCCGCTCCATGACCAGCGACGTTACAGTGCAACTGTGAACCCGTTGCCAGAATCACAGCCGCGCCGCCGAGTCGGCGCCGGGCCCAAGGTCCTCACGTTCTCCGGCATCGCGCTCCTCCTGGTGGCGATCGCCGCGGGCGTGGCCGCCGTGCTGCTGTTCGTCCGGGTGGTCCCGCTCGATCTCGTGACGGCGTCGGGCGAGCCGGGGCCGGGAGCGCTGGGCGCGGTGGACGTGCCGGGCTCGGCGACCGTGGACCTGCCCGACGACGGGATCTACTCCGTCTGGGAGGTGGGCCCGGACCCGGTGTCCCAGGGCATGTCGGCCGAGGACGTCACCGTCACGGTCGCCGGCGACGACGCCGGTACGTCGCTCGCCGTCGGCCGGCCGGAGATGTCGGGGCAGATCAGCGTCGGCGGGCTCCACGGGCGCCTGCTCGCGCAGTTCGAGAGCGAGGCCGAGACGGTGGACCTTTCCGCGGGAGATCCCGGCGTGCCCGACGGTACCTACCTGGTCGTCGCCAGGGGCCAGGACTTCGGCGGCTTCTTCACCGGCGTCGGCGGGACGATCGGCGCCTGGTTCGTCGCGATCGGTGGCGGGATGCTCGGCTTCGCCATGACGATCGGCGGCGTCATCTGGTGGGTCGTCCGCCGCAACTCCGCCCGCCCGCCGGCCCAGGCTCCGCCGACGACTGGCCCGGCCCGCGCCACCCCGTAACCTGAACGGATGAACTCACCCGAGGCCCTCGCGGCGGCGCTGGGGGAGGCGGGCTACCTCGCGGACGAGGATCTCGCCACCGTCACGCACCTTGCCCGGGTCATGGAGCGCCCGCTGCTCCTGGAGGGCGAGCCGGGCACCGGCAAGACGGCGCTCGCCGAGGCGCTGGCCCAGGTCACCGACGCGCCCCTGATCCGGCTGCAGTGCTACGAGGGCATCGACGCCACGCAGGCGCTGTACGACTGGGACTTCGGCCGCCAGATCCTGCACCTGCGGACATTGGAGGCGGCAGCGGCGTCGTCGTCGGACAGGGGTGCCCTGGAGGTCGAGACCACCGAGCGTTCCCTGTTCGACGAGCGCTTCCTCCTGGCCCGGCCCGTCCTCCAGGCGCTGCGGACCACCCCGTCCGTGCTGCTCGTGGACGAGGTCGATCGCGCCGACGACGAGTTCGAGGCCTTCCTCCTGGAAGTCCTGTCGGGCTGGACGGTCACCATCCCGGAACTGGGCACGATCCGCGCGACGACGCCGCCCGCCGTCGTCCTCACCTCGAACCGCACCCGCGAGCTGCACGACGCCCTGAAGCGCCGCTGCCTCTACCACTGGATCGACCACCCGGGCCTGGAGCGCGAGGTAGCGATCGTGCGGGCGCGCCTGCCCGAGGTCGCCGAGGCCCTCGCCCGCCAGGTCGCCGGCTGCGTCCAGCGCCTGCGTGCGGAGCCGCTGCTCAAGCCGCCGGGGGTCGCCGAGACGCTCGACTGGGCCCGCGCCCTGGAACGCCTCGGCGCCGCGACGCTCGACCTCGACTCCGCCTCCCGCACGCTCGGCGCGGTGGTCAAGTACCGCGAGGACACCATCCGCGCCCGCGAGGCGCTCACGAGAATCCTGGCGGCGTGATGCGGGACGACGACGGTCGCCGGGAGCGTGTCCCGTGAGCGGCGAGCGGGTGCTGCTCGGGTTCGCCCGGGCGCTGCGGGCGGCCGGGGTAGAAGTCACGCACGACCGGGCGACCATGTTCTTGCAGGCCACCGCTGTGCTCGGCGCCGGAAGCGCCGTCGCGACCTATCGCGCCGGGCGGGCGACGCTCTGCGCCGGGCCCGACGACCTGGCCCGGTTCGACCAGGTGTTCGCCGCATGGTTCGGGGCCTCGACGGTCGGGCTGCCGGTGCCGCGCGGCGGGGCCACCGCCGGACCTGCCCACCACGGCTCCCCGGACGCCGCCGCCGAGGCCGCCTCCGCCACGGTGCTCCCGTCAGGCCAGGGCTCCCAGGCCCCCGGCCCCCGCGAGCCCGGTCCGCGAGAAGACCCGCGGCAGCCCGGCGATGTCGTCCCCCTGCTCGCCGACGACCGGGAGGTGCTCCGCCACCGCGACATCGCCGTCCTCACCGAGGCGGAGCGCCGCATTCTCGCCGCGCAGATCGCGGCCCTGAACCCGCGCCCGCCGCTGCGCCGCGCCGCCCGCGCCGTCCCGTGGCGCCGCGGCCGCCCGGACCTGCACCGCACGCTGCGCGCCACCCTGCGCCGGGCGGGCGAGCCGGCCCGGGTCGAACGCCGGCGCCGGGCTCGCACGCCACGCCGCGTGGTACTGCTGGTCGACGTGTCGGGCTCGATGCGCTCCTACGCGGAGGCGCTGCTGCGGCGGGCGCTCGCCGTCGTGCGGTCGGCTGGGTCGGGCCGCCGCGCCGAGGCGTTCACCCTCGGCACCCGCCTCACCCGCGTCACCGACGCCCTGCGCACCGCCGACCCGGAGCGCGCGCTGGCCCGCGCCGGGGACCTCGTCCCCGACTGGGCGGGCGGCACCCGGCTCGCCGAGGCGCTCGCCACGCTGATGGACCGGCACGGCGCGCGGCTGCGCGGGTCCGTCGTCGTGGTCTGCAGCGACGGCTGGGAACGCGGCGACGCCGCGGACCTGGCCGACCGCGCCGCCCGGCTGCACCGCCTGGCCCGCGCGGTCGTCTGGGTGAACCCGCATCGCGGCAAGGACGGCTACCGGCCGGTGCAGGCGGGGATCGTTGCCGTCCTGCCGCACGTGGACCACTTCCTCGCGGGGCACTCCCTGGGTACGTTCGAAGAGGCGCTGGAGGTGATCGCACGTGCGTGACGTGCTGGACGAACTGCTGGCCTGGTGGCGGCAGGGCCGGCCGGTCGGGATGGGCACCGTCGTGGCCACGTTCCGGTCCGCGCCGCGCCCGCCCGGCGCGGCGATGCTGGTCGGACCGGGGGACGACGGCGCGCCGCCCGTCGCGGTGGGCTCGGTCTCCGGCGGCTGCGTGGAGGGCGCGGTGTTCGACCTCGCGAGCGAGGTGACCGGCACCGGCAGGCCGGTGCTGGAGCGGTACGGCATCTCCGACGACGACGCGTTCGCCGTCGGCCTGACCTGCGGCGGGATCCTGGACGTGTTCGTGGAACGGGTGGACCGGGAGACCTTCCCGGACCTGGACGAGGTGGCGGAGGACATCGCCGCGGGCCGTCCGGTGGCGGTCGCCACCGTGGTGGAGCATCCGGACGAGCGGGTGGTGGGGCGTCGTCTCGTGGTCCGGCGGGGTGGTGGTCGCGTGGTGGCGGGTTCGGGTTCGGGTCCTGGTCCGGTGGTGGTGGACGACGGTGCGGCTGCGGCCTCGCGGGTGTCCGGGAGCCTGGGGACGGCGCGCCTGACCGATGCCGTGGCCGACGACGCCCTCGGCCTGCTGGCCGGCGGGCTCAGCGAGACCCTCGGCTACGGCCCGGACGGCGAGCGCCGCGGCGAGGGCTGCCGCGTGTTCGTGTCCTCCTACGCGCCCCGCCCGCGGATGCTGGTGTTCGGTGCGATCGACTTCGCGGCGGCGACGGCGCGGGTCGGGTCGTTCCTCGGTTACCGGGTGACGGTGTGCGACGCGCGACCGGTGTTCGCGACGGCGTCGCGCTTCCCGGACGCGGACGAGGTGGTGACCGACTGGCCCCATCGCTACCTCGCGGCGGAGGCGGCCGCGGGCCGGATCGACGGCCGGACCGTGGTCTGCGTGCTCACGCACGACCCGAAGTTCGACGTGCCGGTCCTGGACCAGGCGCTGCGCCTCGAGGTGGCCTACGTGGGCGCGATGGGTTCGCGCCGCACGCACGACGACCGTCTCGCCCGGCTCCGCGAGGCCGGCGTGCCCGACGACGTCCTGGCGCGCCTGCACAGCCCGATCGGCCTCGACCTGGGCGCCCGCACCCCGGAGGAGACGGCCGTCAGCATCGCCGCGGAGATCGTCTCGGCCCGCTGGGGCGGCTCGGGCGAACCCCTCACGGCGACCGAGGGGCGCATCCATCGCTGACGGACGGCGCATCCTGACGGACCGGCGCATCCGTCACTAGGGTGCCCACCATGACGTCGTCGTCCCTCTTCCGGCCGCCCGTGACCCACCGACCCGACCCCTCGCTCGCGCACCGCCGCGCGGACGCCCGCCTCACCCTGCAGGGTCCTGGCGGGGAGCCCCTGGCCGGCGTGGACGTCGTCGTACGACAGACGCGGCACGCGTTCTGGTTCGGGTGCATCGGGTTCGACCTGATGGACCTCGGAGGTGGCGACTCGCGCGACCCCGCGTACGACCAGCGCCTCGCCGACGCCTGGCTGGACGTCTTCAACCAGGCCACACTCCCGTTCTACTGGGGCACGTTCGAGCCGGTGCGGGGCGCGCCGCGCACCGCCCGGCTGCGCCGGGCCGCCGAGTGGTTCGCGGAGCGCGGTGTCGTGGTCAAGGGGCACCCGCTCGTGTGGCACACGGTCCAGCCGGGATGGCTGCTCGACGTCGCCCGCGGGGACGGCGACGCGGTGACGGACGCCGGCCTGGCCGAGGTGGAGCGGCTGCAGCGCGAGCGCATCCGGCGCGACGTCGCGGGGCTCGCGGGCGTGATCGACACCTGGGACGCGATCAACGAGGTGGTGATCATGCCGGTCTTCACCGCCGAGGACAACGCGATCACGCCGCTCGCCCGCGCGCGCGGGCGGGTGGAGATGATCCGGATGGCCTTCGAGGAGGCGCGGGCCGTCAACCCGTCCGCGACCCTCCTGCTGAACGATTTCGACATGTCGACGGCGTACGAGTGCCTCATCGAGGCCGTGCTGGAGGCGGGCATCCGGATCGACCGCCTCGGCCTGCAGTCCCACATGCACCAGGGCTGGTGGGGCGAGGAGAAGACGCTCCGCGTGCTGGACCGCTTCGGCCGGTACGGCATACCGATCCACTTCACCGAGACCACACTGCTGTCGGGCGACCTGATGCCGGAGCACATCGTGGACCTCAACGACTGGCAGGTCGGCGAGTGGCCGAGCACGGCCGAGGGTGAGGCCCGGCAGGCCGACGAACTGGAGGCGCACCTGCGGCTGCTGCTCGCCCACCCGGGCGTGGAGGCGTTCACCTACTGGGGCCTGAGCGACCGCGGCATGTGGCTGAACGCGCCCGGCGGCCTGCTGCGCGCGGACGGCTCGCCCAAACCGGCCTACGACCGCCTCCGCGACCTGGTCAAGGGCGAGTGGTGGCTGGCGCCCACCACCCTGCGCACGGACGCCGAGGGCCGCGTGGACGTGACGGGTCTGCTCGGCGACTACGAGGTCGCGCTGCCCGGCGCGCCGGACGGAACGCACCTCTCCTTCACCCTGGACACCCCCGGACGCGGGGAGCAGACTCTGCGGTTCTCCTGAGCCGCTGCTGTGGCGGAGGGCGGCGGCCCCGGCGTACCGTGATGCCTGTCACACCGTCACAACGCAGTGGCAGAGGAGCGTCCATGACCAGGATCGAGCTCACCGTCGACGGCGCCAAGGTGTCCGACGACGTCGAACCCCGCCTGCTGCTCGTGCAGTACCTGCGCGAGCAGCTCGGCAAGACCGGAACCGTGATCGGCTGCGACACCGCCAGTTGCGGCGCCTGCACCGTCCACCTGGACGGGCACAGCGTCAAGTCGTGCAACGTCCTGGCCGTGCAGGCCGACGGCACCACGGTCACCACCATCGAGGGACTCCCGTCCGACGGGGCCCTGCACCCCGTCCAGGAGGCCTTCCACGAGTGCCACGCCCTGCAGTGCGGATACTGCACGCCCGGCATGATCATGCAGGCCGCCGACCTGCTCACCGAGAACCCCGACCCCACCGAGGACCAGATCCGCCAGGGCCTGGAGGGCAACCTCTGCCGGTGCACCGGCTACCACAACATCGTGCGCGCGGTGCAGTACGCGGCAGGTGCTCCCGCCGCACACGGAACGGACGGAGGCACGGCATGACCGCCACGGAAGAGGCCCTTGCCACCGCCGAAGCCGGCCGGGAGATCGGCCGCGACCGGCGCCGCAAGGAGGACCGGCGGCTCATCACCGGCCGCACCCGCTGGACCGACAACCTGGCCCCGCCCGGCACCCTGCACCTGGCCATGGTGCGCAGCCCCCACGCGCACGCGAACATCACCGGCATCGACACCCGCGCCGCCGAGCAGTCCCCGAACGTCGTCGCCGTCCTGACCGGTACCGACCTAGCAGGCACGCAGGGCGTCCTCGCCAACGCCTGGCCCATCACGCCCGACCAGGTCGCGCCCGAGCACAAGCCGGTCGCCGTCGACCGGGTCGCGTTCGCCGGCGAGATCGTCGCCGTCGTCGTCGCCCGCAGCGCCGCCGCGGCCGTCGACGCCGCCGAACTGGTCGACGTCGACTACGAGGAACTGCCCGCCGCGCTCGACCTCAAGGACGCCGCTGCCGCGACCCCCGAGAACGGCGGCGCCATCGCGCACCCCGACCTCGGGACCAACAACTCCGCCCGGTGGATCTTCGACTCCGCCGAGGCCGGCACCGGAGGCAACGTCGAGGACGCCATCACCGCCGCCCGGGCCGACGGCATCGTCATCGAACGCGAGTACCGCCAGCAGCGACTCATCCCGGCGTTCATGGAACCCCGCTCCGTCGTCGTCGACCCCACCGGCGAGCAGATCACCGTCTGGTCCGCCACCCAGATCCCGCACATCACCCGCTTCCTCCTGGCCGCCACCACCGGCGTCCCCGAGTCCAAGATCCGGGTCATCGCGCCCGACGTCGGCGGCGGGTTCGGCGGCAAGCTGCAGACCACCCCCGAGGAATGGACGGCGTTCGCCGTCGCCCGCCGCCTCGGCAAGCCCGTCAAGTACACCGAGACCCGCTCCGAGTCCCTGCTCGCCGCCCACCACGGCCGCGACCAGTGGCAGAAGCTCACCCTCGCCGCGCGCGGCGACGGCACCGTCACCGGCCTCAAGGTGGAACTGCTCGCCGACCTCGGCGCCTACGTCGCCCTCGTCGGCGGCGGCGTGCCCGTGCTCGGCGCCTTCATGTTCAACGCCATCTACAAGTTCCCCGCCTACCGGTTCGACTGCCGCACGGTCCTGACCAACAAGACCTGGACCGACGCCTACCGCGGCGCCGGGCGCCCCGAGGCCACCTTCGCCGTCGAACGCCTCATGGACGAGCTGGCCGCCGAGCTGGGCCGCGACCCCCTCGAGGTACGCCGCCAGAACTGGATCACCCACGACGAGTTCCCGTTCACCACCGTCGCCGGCCTCACCTACGACTCCGGCGACTACGAGTCCGCCACCACCCAGGCCGTCGAAGCCTTCGGCTACGACGGCCTCCGCGCCGAGCAGAAGCGGCGTCGCGAGGAAGGCGACCCCGTCCAGCTCGGCATCGGCATCTCCACCTTCACCGAGATGTGCGGCCTGGCCCCCTCCCGCGTCCTCGGCAGCCTCGACTACGGCGCCGGCGGCTGGGAACACGCCGAGATCCGCATGCTCCCCACCGGCAAGGTCGAGGTCGTCACCGGCTCCAGCGGCCACGGCCAGGGCCACGAGACCGCCTTCAGCCAGATCGTCGCCGACCGCCTCGGCGTCCCCTTCGAGGACGTCGAGGTCCTGCACGGCGACACCCAGGTCGCCCCCCGCGGCCTGGACACCTACGGCTCACGGTCCCTCACCGTCGGCGGCGAGGCGCTGGCGCTCGCGGCCGACAAGGTCGTGGCCAAGGCCAAGCCGTGGGCCGCGCACCTGCTCGAGGCCGACGCCGGCGACGTCGAGTTCTCCCGGGGGAGGTTCGCCGTGGCCGGCACGGGCGAGGGCAAGACCATCCAGGAGATCGCCCTGGCCGCCTTCGCCGCGCACGACTACCCCGAGGGCATCGAACCCAGCATCGACGCCGAGGTCACGTTCGACCCCGTCAACTTTTCCTTCCCGCACGGCACACACCTGTGCGCCGTCGAGGTGGACACCGAGACCGGCGCCGTCTCCTTGCGCAAGTACGTGTGCGTCGACGACGTCGGCACCGTCATCAACCCGCTCATCGTCGCCGGGCAGGTGCACGGCGGGCTCGTCCAGGGCATCGCCCAGGCCCTGTGGGAGGAGGCCGTGTACGACGACGCCGGCACCCTGCTCACCAGCACCCTCGCGGACTACCTCGTGCCCAGCGCCGCCGACCTCATCAGCTTCGACGCCGCGCACCGCAGCACCCCCGCCACCTCGAACTCCCTCGGCGCCAAGGGCGTCGGCGAGGCCGGCACCATCGCGTCCACGCCCGCCGTCGTGAACGCCGTCGTCGACGCCCTGCGGCCCTACGGCGTGCACGACATCCCCATGCCCTGCACGCCCGCCCGCGTCTGGCACGCGATCCAGGAAGGGAACGCCCCATGATCCCCGCAGCGTTCGACTACGAACGGCCCACCAGCGTCGACGAGGCACTCCGCCTCCTCGCCCAGGCCGACGACGCCAAGGTCATCGCCGGCGGCCAGTCCCTCCTGCCCGTCCTGCGCATGCGGCTGAACGCGCCCGAGCTCGTCGTCGACATCGGGCGCATCGACTCCCTGCGCGGCATCCGCGACATCGGTGGGGGCGGCGACGTCGCCGGGGGAGGAGGCGCCATCGAGATCGGCGCCATGACCCCCTACCACGAGATCCTCGCCTCCGACGAGATCCGCCAGGAACTCGCACTGCTCCACGCCGCCGTCGCCGAGGTCGGCGACCCCCAGATCCGGCACCGGGGAACCCTCGGCGGATCGCTCGCCCACGCCGACCCCGCCGGGGACTGCGGCGCCGTCGCACTCGCCCTCGAGGCCGAGATGGTCATCGCCGGGCCCTCCGGGGAACGCGTCGTACCCGCCGCGGACTTCTTCCAGGACCTCTTCACCACCGCCGTCGAGGACGACGAACTCCTGACCGCCATCCGCTTCCCCGTCCACCCCGGATGGGGCGCCAGCTACCAGAAATTCGTGCGCACCGCCCAGCAGTGGCCCGTCGTCGCCGTCGGCGCCTGCGTCCACATGGCCGACGGGAAGACCATCTCCGAAGCACGGATCGGCCTGACCAACATGGGACCGACACCCCTGCGCGCCCGCGGCGTGGAGGAGGCGCTCGTGGGTGTGGCGCCGACGCCGGAGGCCGTGGGCGAGGTCTGCGCGAGGGCGGCCGACGGCAC
This sequence comes from Myceligenerans halotolerans, assembly GCF_054782975.1. Lineage (NCBI taxonomy): Bacteria > Bacillati > Actinomycetota > Actinomycetes > Micrococcales > Promicromonosporaceae > Myceligenerans > Myceligenerans halotolerans. The sequence continues at coordinate 188,920 of NZ_BAAGRL010000007.1, read as the reverse complement.
CAGCCCGCCGTCGGACCTCAACGGGGACGCCGGCTACCGGCGGCACCTCGTGACCGTGCTCGCCCGGCGGGCGGTGCTCGGAGCGGCGGGGGCCGCGTGAGGGCGCCGGGCGCCGGGGAAGGCGGCCGCGCATGGAGCTGACGCACGCGTTCACCGTGCCCGCCGACGTCGCGACCACGTTCGCGACGTTCGCGCGGGTAGAGTCCGTGGCGGAATGCTTCCCCGGCGCGCAGGTGACCTCCGTGGACGGCGACGCGTTCACAGGCTCGGTGAAGATCAAGCTCGGCCCGATCGCGCTCACGTTCAACGGCTCCGGCCAGTTCACGGAGAAGGACCTCGCCGCGGACGGCGGCTCCGGGCGCATGGTCCTGACCGCGAAGGGCAAGGACAAGCGCGGCAACGGCACCGCGGGCGCGGAGGCCGTCGTCGTCCTGCGTCCCGGGGCCGGCCCGGCGGACGGCGACGGCCCGACGACCGACGTCGAGGTGACGACCGACCTCCAGATCGGCGGCAAGGTGGCGAGCCTGGGCCGCGGCCTGGTCCAGGAGGTCTCGAACAAGATGCTCGGCCGCTTCACGGACTGCCTGGAGAAGAAGCTGACCTGATCGCCGACCTCAACGGTTCCACTCGGGCGGAGCGTCATGGCGGGTAGAGGCGCGGGAGCAGACCCGCGCCCCGGACCCGGGAGGGGCGCAATGAGGACGATGCGGAGTCGGCCATGACGGCGGGGTGGGACGCCGAGCTGACCGAACTGGTCACCCATCGCGGCGGGGCCCTGGTGAGCTACGCCTTCGTGCTGGCCGGAGATCGCCGCGAGGCCGAGGACCTGGTCCAGGACGCCCTGGTCAAGGTGTACTCCAAGTTCCGGCGGCCACGGCCCGCGGGCACGGCCGGCATGGCGACGCTGGACGTCACCGTGCCGGTGCGGAACATCGAAGGTTACGTGCGGCGCACGATCCTGACCCTCTTCCTGGACGGGTACCGGCGCCGGCGGCGGTGGTTCGGCGTGCACCACCTGCTCGGCGCGGACGAGAGCGTGCGGGGCGCGGACGTCCCCGCGTCCGCACGCGTCGACGTGAGCGCGGCGCTGAAGCAGCTCTCGCCCCGGCAGCGGGCGTGCGTGGTGCTGCGGTACTACGAGGACCTGACCGTGCCGCAGATCGCGGCGGAACTGCGGATCGCCGAGGGCACGGTGAAACGCCACCTGCACGCCGCGATGCCGGCGCTGCGGACGCTGCTCGGCACCACGACCAGCATGACTCCCACCCTGGAAGGAGGGGACGCACGATGAGCGCCAAGCACACGCACGACGAGTGGGCCACCCCCGAGGAGGGCGCCGCACTGTCGGGGCTCCTGCGGGAGCACGGCGCCGGCGCGCGCCCCGACGGGCAGGCCACGCTGGCCGAAGAACTGCCCGCCATGCGCCGCAGGGTGCACCGGCGCCGCGTCGCCAAGGCCGGCGGGGTCGCCGGGGCGCTCGCGGTGGCGGGTGTGCTGGCGGTGACCGGCTCGCAGGCCGCCGAGTGGATCCGGAGCGAGCCCGCGCCGCTGCCGGGCGGGGTGACCGTCGAGTACCAGGACGGGTACGTGCCCGACGGCTGGAAGGGGAGCGGGGCCTCCTGCGGCATGCCGGTCACGGAACTGGAGGACCTCGCGGAGCCCGCCGGCCTCGCCGTCGCCATGGCCGACGAGCCGGCCGCCTACCGGGAGCGGGAGGGCTGGTGGGTCCCGGCCACGATCTCCGGCCCGGCCGCGGCCGATGCGCTCCAGGAACCGTTCCTCGTCTGGTCGCAGGACGGGACGGTGGTGGACCTCGGCTGGTCGTACGCGACTGACGGGGCGTACGAGATCCCCGAGACGGTCGCGGCCGACGGGGAGTGGTGGGGGCCGGTCCGCGCGCAGCGGGTCACGGGCTGCCTGCCCGCGGAGGGTGCCGACGCGCCCTTCGACGACGATCGCTACCAGCATGTGCGTGAGGCGGGGCGGTTCGACGTCCGCGTCGCCGTGCGGACGACCGACGGCTCGGGCACCTCCGGCCTGTACCTCAGCGAGCCGCAGGAGATCGAGACCCCGGACGGCGCCGGTGGCCCGGTCGGCGGCCCGGCGCAGACGGAGCCGGGCTCGTCCTGGGCCGAGGGATACCAGCCCGACTGGCTCGCCGGCTCCGACGTCGCCTGCCTCGGGGACGAGGACGTGATGATGGCCGACTCCCGCGCGGACGAGGGCTGGACGCTGGAGGTGGACGACGGCGGTCCGACCTCTTTCCTCGGGCGCTGGCAGGCGACGGGGACCTTGATGGACGGGGTCACCGGCGGTACGGACCTCCCCTACGCGCCACCGACGATCATGCTGTTCGACGAGGGCAGACTGGTCGGGTACGGGCACGACTTCACCGCCCGCGATCCCGTGACCGACGGGAACGGATGGGGATCCGCCTCCTCGAACGCGATGAACTCGTGCCGGCGCACCACGGACGGCGAGACCGTCCGGATCCCGGAGGGCGACTACACGGCTCGCCTCATGATCGAGATCGAGCCCGGCGACGACACCTACCGGTTCGTGTGGAGCGACCCCTTCCCCGTGCACGTCGCGGAGGACGGCGACCTGACCGCACGATGACGACCTGCCGGGCCGCGCGAGGCGCGCGGCCCGGCAGGCCGTCGCTACGCCAGCGAGACCAGTTCCGCCTAGCTCTCGTTCCAGAGGTCCTCGTCGCCGTCCGGCACGAACGCCCTGGTCCGATCCGCCCAGGCCCGGCTCGTAGACTGGGGTGATGAGCAAGGCTCCCCGTTCCGAGCCCGAGGTCCAGTCGATCACGTCGGTCCCCGAGTCGCTCGACGACGACCAGGCGCGGCGCGCCAAGGTCTACCTCATCCAGATGGGGATCCGGCTCGTCTGCTTCATCGCCGCGGTCCTCTGCCTCACGATGGGGCCCGCCTGGCTCGGATGGACGCTCGCCGTGGGGGCCGTCGTGCTGCCGTACACGGCCGTCGTCTTCGTCAACGCGGGGCCGAACCGCACACCGCACGACGCCCAGGCCTACGTACCGGAGGGCCCGGCCGCGCTCCCGCCCGCCGGCGACACCGAGCGACCGCCGTCGGGCACCGGGCACACCGTCATCGACGGCGACGCCCTGGTCGACGACGTGCGCGACGAACCCGTGGAGAAGAAGAACTGATGGATGTCCTGGGACTGGGCGGCGGCTCCGCCGCGACGCCCGACCCCGTCGGCGAGCTCATCTGCAGCGCGAAGGGCTGCCGTGCCGGAGCCGCCTGGGGACTGCTGTGGAACAACCCGCGCCTGCACACTCCCGAGCGCCGCAAGGTGTGGCTCGCCTGCGACGACCACCGCGAGCACCTCGAGCAGTTCCTGTCGGCGCGCAACTTCTGGAAGCAGACCGTGCCGGCCGGTGAGCTGGACAGTCAGGAGCCGGCGTGAGCGATGCCGGCCGGTCCCGCGCGCCCCGCACGACCAGGCAGTGGGTGATCCTCGGTGTCGCCGCGCTGCTGCTGGCCGCGCTCTGCCTGGTCGCGGGCCGCTGGCAGTGGGACCGGTACGAGGGTCGTAACGCGCAGATCGACCTGATCGAGGCGAACTGGTCGGCCGCGCCCGTGCCGGTCGACGACGTCCTCGACGGCCCGGGCGCCGTCCTGCCCGACGACGCCGTCTGGCAGCCGGTCGCCCTGACCGGCCGCTACGAGCCCGGCGCGACCGTGCTGCTGCGCAACCGGCCCGTGCACTCCACGCCCGGCTACCACGTGCTCGTGCCGTTCGTCGCGCAGCACCCGGACGCGCCGGACGGGATCGTCCTGGTGATCGACCGCGGGTTCGTGCCCCTGGGCGCGGACGGGAGCGCGCCCGCCTTCGTGCCCGAGCCCCCGGCCGCCGAGGTCGAGGTAATAGCGTCGATGCGCCTCGACGAGCCGTCGTCGTCCCGCGGCGCTCCGGACGGGCAGGTGCAGGCGATCTCCACCGACCAGGTCCTGGCCGCCGGGCCCGACGGCGCGGCGTGGGCCGACGGCCGGACCGTCGGCGCGTACGGCGCGCTCCGTGCCGAGTCGCCACGGGCGGCGACGGCGCCCGCCGCGCTCCCGGAGCCCGGCACCGACCCCGGGTCCCACCTGAGCTACGCGTTCCAGTGGGGCGTGTTCTCGATCGGCGCGCTCGCCGGGTACGTGCTGCTGTGGCGGCGCGAGCGGGGAGCGCTGCGGGGCGAGACGGTGTCGGCCGGGGACCTGCTGCTGGCCGCGCCCGACGTCGACACCGCCACCGGGGGCACGACGTCGCGCGCGCGGCGCGCGGGCAGCGGCGGCGGCCTGCTGTCCCGCCCCACGGCCGACTCCGACGACGAGGACGCCCTCATCGACTCCCAGCTCCGCTAGCCGCGACGTAACTCACTGCGCTTCTCCGTCCCGACTGCGTAGACTGGCCCGGCCCCGTTCGGCTCGGCCGCCATGGGCCCCGCACACCCCGCGACCGCGAAGGACCCTCATCCCGTGATCACCGCCCATGGCGTGGAGCTGCGCTTCGGCGCCCGCGCACTGCTGAAGCCCGCGACGTTCCGGGTCGGCCCGGGCGACCGCATCGGGCTGGTGGGCCGCAACGGCGCCGGCAAGACGACGCTCACCAAGACCCTCGCGGGCGAGAGCCTTCCCGCCGCCGGGCAGATCACGCGCGGCACCGAGATCGGCTACCTGCCGCAGGACCCCCGCACGGGCGACCTCGACGTCGTCGCGATGGACCGCGTGCTGTCCGCCCGCGACCTCGACAAGCTCATCGCCAAGATGCGCACCACCGAGGCCGAGATGGCCTCCGAGAACCCGGACGTCATGGCCAGGGCCCTGGACCGCTACCCCCGGCTGGAGGCGCGCTTCCTCGCCGCGGGCGGGTACGCCGCCGAGGCGGAGGCGCAGGTCATCACCGCGAACCTGGGCCTCGACGGGCGCGTGCTCGCCCAGCCGCTGCACACCCTGTCGGGCGGTCAGCGCCGTCGTATCGAGCTGGCCCGCATCCTGTTCTCCGGCGTCGACACCCTGCTGCTCGACGAGCCCACCAACCACCTCGACGCCGACTCGATCTCCTGGCTGCGCGACTACCTGCGGACCTACAGCGGCGGCTTCATCGTCATCTCGCACGACGTCGACCTGCTGCGCGCATGCGTCAACAAGGTGTTCCACCTGGACGCCAACCGGGGCGAACTCGACCAGTACGCCATGGGGTGGGACAACTACCAGAAGCAGCGGGAGACGGACGAGCGCCGTCGCCGCAGGGAGCGCGACAACGCCGAGAAGAAGGCGTCCGCGCTCCTGTCCCAGGCCAACAAGATGCGGGCGAAGGCCACCAAGGCCACCGCCGCACAGAACATGATCCGCCGCGCCGAGCAGATGCTCGACGGCGCCGAGAACGTCCGCCAGACCGACCGGGTCGCCAAGCTCCGGTTCCCCACGCCCGCCCCGTGCGGGAAGACGCCGATCACCGCGTCCGGGCTGTCCAAGTCGTACGGGTCCCTCGAGGTGTTCACGGGCGTGGACCTGGCGATCGACCGCGGTTCGCGCGTGGTGATCCTGGGCCTGAACGGCGCGGGCAAGACGACGATGCTGCGGCTGCTCGCCGGCGTCGAGAAGCCGGACTCCGGGACCGTCGACGCCGGTCATGGGCTCAAGCTCGGCTACTACGCCCAGGAGCACGACACCCTCGACATGAACGTGAGCGTCGTCGAGAACCTGCGGCACGCCGCACCCGACCTCACCGACACCCAGGTGCGCAACACGCTCGGCTCGTTCCTCTTCTCCGGGGACGACGCCGACAAGCCCACCCACGTCCTGTCCGGTGGCGAGAAGACACGACTCGCCCTGGCGACGCTCGTCGTCTCCAGCGCCAACGTGCTCCTGCTCGACGAGCCCACCAACAACCTCGACCCGGCCTCCCGTGCGGAGATCCTCGGCGCGCTGAAGACGTACGAGGGCGCCGTCGTCATGGTCACGCACGACGACGGCGCCGTCGACGCCCTCGAACCCGAGCGCGTCCTCCTCCTGCCCGACGGCGACGAGGACCTCTGGAACGAGAGCTACGCGGAGCTGGTCTCGCTGGCGTAGGCGTTCGGGGCCGGTTGGCCGCGCCTGGCCTGCCGGGTAGTACGCTCCGGCGTCGGAACGACCCTCTCACCCGCAGGAGCCCCCGTGCCCGAACCGGAAGCCACGCCGTCCCGTCCGTCCCGTTCCCCGGCCGCGCTGGCAGCACTCGTTCTCGGGTCGTTCGCAGCCGTGCTGGCCCCGATCGGGCTCGCCGTCATGGTCGGGTTCGACGACCGGTTCGTCCCCGTGTGGCTCGCCGGGGCGGTCGTCGTCGGTACGGTCCTGATCCTGCTCGCCGCGCTGGGGCTGCCGCGGCTGCTCCTTCCCGGGGTGCTCGCGTTCGGGCCGCTCCTGATGATCGTGTTCACGCACGAGGAGTTCCTGGAGCTGGCCGACCTGACCATCTCGCGCCGTCACGTCGGCCTGGTGGCCGCGGGGATCGCCGTCTGGCTGCTGCTCCTGGCATGGGCGCTCCGGGCGATCCGACGACACTGGATCCCGGCGGGTCGCTTGATCGATACGAGCGTGACCGGAGCCGGGCGGTACGGGCAGGTCATCGCGCTGGTCCTGGTGCCGATCGCGCTGGTCGTCGGCCTGGCGGCCACCGGGTGGCAGACCGTGTGGAACGTCGCCAACCTCACCGCTGCCGAGACCGCCGGGGCGACCGTCACGATCGTCGAGTCCGGCACGTACACCTACTCGACCGGGGGTCGTGGCGGCAGGCGCATCACCGGCGTCTACTGGATCGCCGAGGACACCGACGGCGGCCGGTGGCGCCTGGAGCGACCGGAGCTGACCTCCTGGGAGCACTCGACCGGACTCACCATCGACGACGAGGGCCGGCGCAACAGCAGCTGCACCGCGGGGGAGACCGAGATCGAAGCCGGCGACGTCCTCACTCTCGCCGGACGCCAGGGTGTGCTCGGCTTCGCGGTCGACCACGTCGCCGCGATCGACCGTGACGGCAGGACCGTGTGCGGGTGATCAACTGTTAGCGCACGTCCGGAGCCTGTCAGAGCGAAGTGGTGGGCGGAAGCTCCCGGACATGAGGCACATGGTGTGGGTGCGCTTCTCAGGTTCGGATACCCGCTTCGGTCAATCGGCTCGGGGCAGCGAAGCCTGGACGATGGCCGTGGCGAGCGTCGCCTGGCTGGGTGCTGGGAGAGCGAGGCGGTTCCAGTGGAAGATGACGGTCTGAGCCAGGACGCTGCGGAGCCCGCGGTCGAGGCGGCCGCCATCGGCGAGGTCCACGAGTTGCTTGCCTGAGGTTGTGAAGGCGTCGGCCCAGGCGCGCAGGTGCGGGGCCGGGCCGTCGGGCGCCAGCAGCGGACTCGTGGCGTCGGTGGGGATGCGCAGGAGCGGTTTGGCCTGGTCGGCGAGGCTCTGGATGTCGGTGTTCGATGTCGTGACTGGTGGACGCATTGCGGCGACCTTGGCGAAGACGTCTCCGGTCTCGAAGGAGTCGAGTCGGGCGGCGCGGGTGAGTGCGCCGAGCAGCACGAGCGAGGCTTCCCGTGCGCCGAGCCCCGGTGCTCGGGCCTGCTGGTGCGCGAGGACGCCGTGGGAGTCGGCGCGGAACAGGTCGTGGACGACGGCCATGGCCTGGGTGCCGCCGAAGGCGGTGGTCTCGGGTTCGTAGATGGTGCGGGTCCAGGCGGTGATCGTCCCGTTGGCATGGAGCCGGTCGAGTTCGTGCACGACGGCGGGTTCGTTCGCGTTGTGGGTGCGGATCCGCCAGCCGGGTGGCTTGTTCATGAACCACCAGCCGTGGTGTGCTCCCGTGTCGCCGAGATCGTCGAGCACGTGGGCGACGGCAAGCCGGGATTCTCGGTGTGATGTGGGGTCGTCGGGGAATGCGAGGGATATCTGTGTCCATCGTGTCCCGGCGACGTCGCCGAGGGCGGCAAGTCCGGCGGTCGCGAAGGCGTCGACTGCCTCGCTCAGTGCGTTCTGGTCGAGCCGGTGGCGACGTGCGGCCTTGGCGATGTCGCCGCAGGTGAGGGCGTCAATGACCGCGTTCGCGAGCGGTTCGGTGCGGGTCAGCTGATCAGGAGGCATGTGTCCCATCCAGTGGCTGGTGGCTGGCCGGTGCGCAGGGTGTTCAGGGCGAGATCGATGCCGGCCTGGCCGGTCAGGAAGCTCGGATCTGCGGTGGCTGCGTGATGGGTGAGGGCATCGGCGACGGTGGGGAGGTGGTGGGTGAGGGTGGGGTCGGCGGCGTCGGCTGCGGCGCGGTAGGCCGTCTGATAGAGGCCCGCGAGGCCGTGGCACAGGCCCGGGGCGGTCAGGCGGGCGACGTGTCGCGCGGTCAGGCACGCGGCGAGTACCTTTTCGGCGGACGCGCGGCGGTGATGGTCGCGGGTGGCGATGGCGGCTATCTGCTGCGCGCGGGCGATGCCCGGGGCGCCGTAGCACCACGAGGGGCGACGATGGTTCTGGGTTGCAACGCGGCCGGTGCGGAGTGCGTCGCGAGTGAGCCAGTGGGGCCACCATGGCCCGTCGGGTCCGTCGTGCCGCCACTGGTCGTAGAAGGCTTGCAGCGTCTCGATGGCGTCGAGCTGCCCGTTGACGACGACGCCGTTGCGGGTGGCGCTGCCGAGGAGCGCAAGGAGTCCGGCGGCGCCGTGAGCCATACCGAGATTGGCGTGTCCGCCCGGCGTGGCGAGGGCCGTGTCGGGATCGTGGTCCACCCACCAGCCGGGAACGACGGCACCGTCGTCGAGGGTGCGTGGGCGAACAAGTCCGACGACGTACTCCAGGAGTCCGGCGAGGGCACCGCTTGCGGGGTTGCGGTGCAGGAGGTGGGCGCCGAGGCCGGTCAATCCGTAGAAGAGGTCGTAGTCGCCGAACCGGAGGGCAGCGCCGGTCCGCCGTCGTTCCCAGGCCAGGGTGAGTCGCCGGTGGGTGAGGCGTTCGACGTGGCCGTCGAGCCGGGACAGCGTCCTGCTGCCGCGGGGGTGTCCGTCGCCCGAGGCGGCGGCCAGGACGAAGGCGATGGCCGGCGCCCCGTAGTAGAGGCCGGCATGTTCGGAGGCGTCGATGGGTGCGAGTGCCAGGTCTCGCAGGGCTTGTTGGGCCTGTTTCCAGGGTGCGACGCCGGTCAGTGCGTGTTCGACGGCGAGCAGTGCGCGGCCCGGTGCCCCGGTGGCCAGGGACTGGGTGAGCGTGTCCGGCAAGGTCAGGGCGGTGGTCATCGGTGCTCCAGGAGTGCGAGGCGGCGTTGCGCGGCACGGCGCGCGACCAGGCGGGTGGTGTTCTCCAGGTCACGGTCCACGCCGAGGGCGCGGGTGTGATGGTCCCGCCACAGATGCGGCAGAACCTCGGAGGGGTCGCGCTGTTGAGCAAGCCTCCTTCGGTAGGACTTCAGCGCGGCGTCGCGTTCTGTCCAGGCGTCGGCGACCGCGTCGCCACCGGCGGCGCGCAATGCCTTGTAGTTGTCGTCGGGGTTGGACAGCGCACACGCGGTCTCGGTGATCGCACGGTCCAGGCGGGTCGAGGTGTGCGGGACCAAGGCGAGCACGTCCCGGTAGCCCGACTCCGGGTCGACCCGCAGGGCTGCGGCGGTCACGGCGAGGGACGCGGCGGCGAATGCCTGGGCGGGGATGGTTGTGTCGCGTGCGAGGCGCGCCTGTTCGACGGCCGCGAAGGTATCGGCGGTGAAGACGTCGTACGCGGCCTCCAAGGCCGGGCCGGTGCCATATTTGCCAGGGTGCGGGTGGTACTGGTGCACGCTGAACTCGGCGGGCAGGCCCCTGCGGGCGAGATCGTCACGGAACGCCGTCAGGAGCGGTAGTGCGCTTCCTGCGGCGGTCGCGTCACCGAATTGGAGGGTGAGGGCGAGGAACTGGTCGCGTTCGGGCAGGATGAGGTCCCGGATGCGTGCGAACCACCAGCGGCGCAGCCCGGCCGGGGCGAGGAGGTCGGCCAGGTGGGGCAGGTGTTCGACGACGAGATGGTCGAACCGGGCGGGGTTTCCTGCCCAGCGCACCGTCACGGTTTCCAGAGAGGCGCTCGATGCGGTGACGGGAACTGCCTGTGGCGGACGGCGTGCGGGTGGGGGCTCGGGCGTCATCGGGACCAGGACCTCTGCGGGACGGCCGAGCCATGTGGTGTCGCAGGGCATCTGCTCCTGGAACTCGACGCGGTTCGACCGTTCGATCACGCGGCGCAGGACAGCACGGTCCAGCGGGGTTTCCAGGTCCAGCGGCAGCCGGGTGCCGCCATGGTCGAGCACGACCATTGACGGAACCCGGTTGGCTGTGCGCCAGTCGTCGAACCGCTCACCCCAGGGACGCGCGGTATCACCGAGGTTGTCGGTGTGCAGGATCCAGCGCGCGGGCGCCAGGACGGTGCGGCCGTACCGGATACGTGGGGTGTGGTTCAGGGTGCGGGCGGCGCCGAGGTCGAAGGCGCGGTACACGGCGCTGCGGGCATCGGCGACCTCGGCAAGGAACCTCGCCAGAGGTGGAGTGTGTTCGGCCAGTTCCAGGGCATGCGGGATCACCGGGATGATCCGGCGGCCGGTCGTGGCGTGGATGAGGTACATCTGCTCGTCATCAGCCGTCACCGCCAGGTCGTCGACGCCGATCGGTGTGGCAAGGCCGTCGTAGGGGCCGCCCAGGACGATGACACCCTCCGCAAGGGTCGGCACGCGTACGACGTTTTCCGCATCCGCTTGTCGCGGCCGGTGAACGAGCTGGGCGACCAGCGGCTCGTCGTCCGCCGTTCCAGGCGCGGCGAAGTACTCGGTGAGATGGTCGCGGTCGGCGGGGTCCAGGAGGTGGGCGAACCGGCCGGTCAGGCTGGTGGAGGCTGCGGGCGCGGCCGTGACGCGCAGGAAGAAGTCACCGGCCTCCAGCGCGGCGGGCGACGGGGTGTGGATGGCGAACCCGAACTCGCACCTGGCCGGTGGTACGACGGATTCGGGGTCGCCGATGCTCAAGGCGGTGACGTCGCCGTCGGACAGCACCACCTCGTCATGCCCGTCCAGGGCTGCGGTGTGGAGCAGGTTGAGCACGAGCCCGTCACGCTCAGTGATCCCGCGCCAGGCCGGGCGGGCGCGGGGCGCGTCAAGAAACCCGGTCGGGTACCCGAGGCCGTCGTCGGCGATCAACTCGCGGACCGGGACAGCGGTGCCCGCGCCGTAGCGGGCGCGGAATCGGGCGTGGTAATCGAGCCACCGCACCGCGCCGAACGGCTCCGTCGACAAGCTCAACAAGGTCGTGGCCGCGCGTTCGGCCTCGTCGATCACCGCCTGCGGGAGTGTGATCGACGTATCGAGGCGGACATCGACCGCCAACGGCCGCGCGATGTCCGGCGCGAGTGCACGCATGACGTCGGCTGCTTCGGTGCGGAGCCCGGCGACGTCGGTCCGCCCGCTCGGTGCGTTGTGTTCGGCGAGCAGGTTCCTGACGCGGGCAAGCCGCCGAGCGCCCGGGGCGCAGGCCCTCGCAGCAAGCTCAGCCAGCGTCGCGAGCGGTTCGTGGGCTGTGGTCGACGTGACCGAGGAGATGAGGAAGTTCTGGGACAGGAGCGTGCCAAGCAGGCCGGTGACTCTTGCGGAGTCGGCTCCGGCCGCGGTGGCCACGTGATCGACGAGATCGTCCCAGGCGATGGGTTCGCGTGCTGCACCCAGCGCGGTGCGCACCGGGGCGGTGAGCCGGATGGATGTGTCGCGCGGCTTCTCCGTAGGGTCCACGCCCTTCAGGCGCACTTCGAGCAGGAGCCGGTCGTCACGCTCCACCGCTAGCGGGTTCGCCGCGACGAACAGATACGGCCGGACCTCGGGCTGCTCCTGAAGGCGGGTTGCGATCCGTGCCAGCCATTCAGCATCCGGGCGTGCCACGGCACGCGTACCGCGTATGCCGGCTCGGGTCGGGACGCCGGTGCCGGCGGTGGTGATACCGGCGAACAAGCCGAACGGTGTCGTGCGCCGCTGCCAGCGCAGCAGGTAGGTCGCGAGGCTGCGCGCCGCGCGGCGGACCGTACGCGGTACAGGATTGGGGACGTCCAGGAGGGCGGCGATGCGGTCGGCCAGATCGGGACTGGCGACCCTGACCGCCTCGCGCACGTCATGGCGGACCCACGCAGCAGACAGCCAGTTCGCCACGACGGTCAACGGGTCGTGGTCGGGGTCCAGGTCGGTCGGCACGGGGAGGTCGGCGGGGCCGGTGGATGCCCGCACGATCAGCGGGCCGGCGGTGCGTAGCCGTGCAGGCATGGGGGGCGGTCTCCCAACGGGAAGGGGTGCTGGTGGCGCGCCAGGGCGCGCCACCAGCCGGGGGTGCGGATCTCTCAGGTCAGAAGGGCTGGGCGGCGTTGGTGGTGCAGGCGCTCTTCTCACACGTGCTGCCGCAGCCGTCGCCGGTGTCGCACAGCATCGTGACCAGCGGAATGGTCGACTCGATCACGCGCAGGTCCAGCTCGAAGTCGTCCTCGATCATCGCGGGCGCCGTATCGACGGCGTCGAGCATCAGGGCGGGGGTCATCAGGGTCTCCTTGCTTCTCGGTGTAGCGGGGTGGGTTTCTTGCGACCTGGTCGACGCCGGTTCAGCGAGGCCAGGAGATCGTGACGACGCCGTGTGCCTTGGGCAGCACGACGGCGTCGGCCGGGACGGCGGACAGATCGGCGCCGTCGGGCCAGTACCCGATCGCCGCCTCGTCCGGTCGGCCGTTCTCGTCCCAGGCGCGCACCTGCTCTGCGAGTCGCGCCGCAGCGACAGCGGCGTGAGGACCGAAGCCGCGGGCGCCGTGCTCGAAGCGGTCGCCTACCTTCCGAACCGCCAGCAGGGCGAAGGAGTCGCCGACGGCGGTACCGAACGGGAACCACGTGCGGCCCATCTGCGAGGCGAGGCCGGTGCCCTTGTCGGCGTGGACCCGGCAGAACCCGTCCAGGTACGAGGCGAACCACAGGTGCAGGCCACCGAAGTCCTCACCGCCATCAAGGAGCACGCCGGACCAGTCGTACGTCTCGGTGCTCGCGAGGACGCCGTCGAGCAGGTGCGGGTCGGCCGGCTTGGTCTCGTCGAACCGCAGCGTGATGTGCTTCCCGGTGCCGTCGGGCAGGTGCAGGGCGTGCTCGTCGTGCTTCCCGATGCCCTGCATCGGAACGAATCCGCCCGACTCGGCGGACTCTGCCACGAGGTGGTCACCGTTGCGCCGCAGCCCGACCGTTCGGGTCACCGAGCGCATACGCAACGGCACCACGAGCCGCCCGGTGGGGGCGAGCTGATCAATCCAGACCGGCGGGATGTCCCACGCGCCGACGGTCACGATGATCGCGTCGAACGGCCCGTGCCCCTCGACCGGCAGGTCCCCGTCGGCGGTCAGGACGGTGACCCTGTCCGCATAGCCGGTCGCGGTCAGGATCTCGTTGGCGCGGTCGGTGACCCATTCGTCGATGTCGATGCTCACCACAGACCCGGTATCGCCCACGACCTCGGCGATCAGCGCGGCGTTGTAACCGCCGCTGCCGATCTCCAGGACGGTGTCGCCGGGGCCGATCCCGGCCTGTTCGATCATCCGGCCCTGCAACTGAGGTGCCGAGACCGACGAGACCGCCGCACCATGCTCCTGCCGCCGGGTGATCACCGGCCGGTCCGGGTCGTACACCTGCTCCAGCGGCGTCCCGGCCGGAGCGAACCGCTCACGCGGCGCAGCCCGCAAGGCGGCCAGTACGGTGGCCGAGGTCAGGCGCCCGCCGACCTCCAGCGCGTCGACCATGGCCTCGCGGGCGTCGTGGGCAGCTGCATCGTTCGTCGTACCGGTACTCACACTCATCCTTCTCTCCTTCGATCCAAGGGCTCTGCTCGACGGGTTCACCACGGCCGGCCGATGTTGAGCGAATACACGCCACCGCCATTGGCGTCGAAACGCCACGCCGGACGAGCCGCCGGTGTCAGGTCGTAGGCGTACCCGGCGGCTACCACCGCCCGTTCCAGGTCGAGCATCGTCGCCCCCACGCCGGCAGGCAGGTCGGCCCGGTGATCCCACGGGGCCTCGCCCACACCGGTCCACACCTCGCACGAGGCCAGCGCAGGACCGGTACCTTCGAGCCGGACCCGCACGGTCAGCGGATGAGCGCGCGGGTGCCATTCCTCGACGACAGCGCGCACCTGACGCACCAGATCGACCGGCGGAGCGGTCGTCGTCATCGGGCTCGCCTCCCCGCCGAACCCGCGACGGGGGCCGTGACCAGCCCTCGCAGAACGGGGACCACACCCTGGTCGTCGATGCTGCCGGTCACGTCGTCGGCGACCGCCTTCAACGCCTCGCCGGCATGCCCCATCGCCACTCCGCGGGCCGCCCACAAGATCATGTCGGCATCGTTCCCGCCGTCGCCCACCGCGACCGTGTGCTCCGGGGGGACCAGCAGGCGCCGTCGGACGCCCTCCAAGGCCCTGGATTTCGACGTACCCTGCGGTGTGAGATCCAGCCAGTCCGGCGTGGAGATGTTCACTGTGACGTCGAAACGGCGCAGCTCGGGTGCCAGGTCGACAGCGCCGGGGGCATGAACGACGGCGCGCGATGTGGGTGCCGCCCACACCTCCGAGTGACGCTTCGCGACCCGCTGATGCCCGTTCAGCAGACCAGCGTCGAAACGAGCGCTGACGAGATAGCCGTGGCCGACCACTTCGGCCGCCAGCAGCACCTCCGGCACCGTGGCGCACACGTGCTCCAGCACCGGGCCGGGGTCGAACGCGGTGACGTCGTCGATCACGAGATCGCCGTCATCGATCCGCGCGGTCACCGCACCGTTCGACGCCACGACCCGGCCGGCCCGCAGCCCCAGGCGCCGGATGACCGGAACGACCCCCACCAGCGATCGTCCACTCGCGAGCACCACATGGTGGCCCGCGGCCACCGCCGCCCGCACGGCAGCGACAGTGACGTCGGGGATGTGGCCCTCGGCGTCGGCCAGGGTGCCGTCGAGTGCGCCGTGAGGCGCTTGTTGATCGAGTGGAGGTGAGAGACCTGCACCTGGGTCCTGTCGCAGCAGGGCCTTGTAGTTGAGGGCAGCCTGCTCCTGGGAGGTGCCGGGAGTGGGTGGGAGCAGCCCTGACAAAGCCGGGACGTGCCAGTACTGCCAGATGGTGCGGGTCCGGCGAACGAAGCGAAGAGGTATACGCGAGGAACCGGCGTTTACGCCCCTCATAACGCTAACCGGCTCGAACCTGGCGGATCTGGGCCGGGCGCGACGCGTACCTCGGGATGTCTCTGTCATCCAGGCGGAGGCCGTCCCGGGGGAACTCCTGAGGCCTGTTTGATGGGGCCGAAGGAGGCCACGGTGAAGGCCTGCGGCGTAACCGTGGCGATGTCGCTGGGGCCAAGTCGGGTGCCTCCTTCGCTGAGCGATCAACGAGTGAACACGGGAACCGTCCTGGTCCCGCCGGGTGGCTCGCGCATCCTGCGTGAGCGTGCCCGGCTGGGTGCACCGTCTACCGATCGGGCCAGGGCGGGGCGGAGCCGCCGTAGTACTCCGAGTCCGGGAAAGCCGGACACATGGGGAAGGGCGGCAGTGGTTACGAGAAGAGAGGAGACTGTGATGCCGAAAGACGCGGCGCCGAACGGCGACGCACCGACGAGCGACCTGCACAGGCCGTGGGCGCGGGTATCGGGGATGCAGGCCAAACTTCACCGTTGGGCGGCGGCCGACCCCGGTCGCCGGTTCGACGATCTGTTCAACCTGGTGCATGACCCGGCCACGCTGTGGGTGGCGTGGGACCGGGTCGCGTCGAATCAGGGGGCGCGTGCTGCAGGCTCGGACGGGTGGACTGTCGCCCGGATCGAG
Source organism: Myceligenerans halotolerans (assembly GCF_054782975.1). NCBI lineage: Bacteria > Bacillati > Actinomycetota > Actinomycetes > Micrococcales > Promicromonosporaceae > Myceligenerans > Myceligenerans halotolerans. The sequence continues at coordinate 173,056 of NZ_BAAGRL010000007.1, read as the reverse complement.
CAGGACGTGGGCGTGCCCGTCTTCCTGGACGCTCTGCGCTCTTCGTTGAAGAGCGCCGAGTTCCGGCCGCAACCGGTGCGGGAACGCAAGATCCCCAAGCCGGGCGGGTCGGGCAAGGTCCGCCGTCTGGGTATCCCGACAGTGACGGACCGTGTGGTCCAGGCAGCCCTGAAGCTGGTGCTGGAGCCCATCTTCGAGGCCGACTTCGAGCCGGTCTCCTACGGGTTCCGGCCCGAGCGGCGGGCGCAGGACGCGATCACCGAGATACACCACTTCGGCACCGTCGGTTACCGATGGGTGCTGGATGCGGATATCGAGGCGTGCTTCGACCGTATCGACCACACCGCGCTGATGGAGCGGGTGCGGCTGCGGGTGAAGGACAAACGCGTGCTGCGGCTGGTCAAGGCATTCCTCAAGGCCGGGGTCCTCACGGAGCTCGGCAAGTACGAGGACACCGACGCCGGGACGCCGCAAGGGGGCATCCTGTCCCCGCTGCTGGCCAACATCGCCTTGTCGGTGCTCGACGAGCACATGACCAGACGCTGGAAGCCGGGCGAGGACATGTCCACCACCTGGAAGCGCAACAAGCGAGTGCGTGCTGGTCTGCCGGTCCCGAGACTCGTCCGCTACGCGGACGACTTCGTGGTCCTGGCCAGGGGCGGAACGCCCGAGAACATGCACGCGCTGCGCCAGGAGATCACTCAGGTGCTCGCACCGATGGGCCTGACCCTCTCGGAGGCCAAGACCCAGGTCACGCACATGAGCGACGGGTTCGATTTCCTCGGCTTCCACATCCAGTGGAAGCGCAAGCGAGGGACCAGCAAGTGGTATGTCTACACCTTCATCGGCAAGCGTCCGCTGGACGCGGTGAAGGCGAAGATCCGCGCGCTGACCCGTAGAACGTCGCAGCAGGACCTCAAAGACGTGCTGATCCGGCTCAACCAGATCACACGCGGCTGGGTCAACTACTTCAAGCACGCATCCGCTAAACGCGTCTTCCACCGACTGCGCCACTTCACCTGGTGGCGGGTCATCCGGATGATGCGCGCACGGCACCGCTGGAAGTGGAAAGACGTCCGCCGATGGCTCACCGACCACACAGGCCGGTGGCGTCCCATCACAGCGGACGGGATCACGATGTTCCACGCGGACTCGGTACCGGTCACCCGGCATCTCTACCGCGGGGCCAAAATCCCCACGCCCTGGTCCTCTGCCTGAACAAACCCACGGCAGCAGCCATGGAGAGCCCGTTGCGTCGAAATACGCACGGCGGGTTCGGCGAGCGGCCCGGGGAAACGGAGCAACGGCAACGCTGCCACCGCGCCCCGGGCCGACTCGACTGTCGAGGGCTACGAGATGCTGCTCACTCGCCTTGTTGCATTCCTGTCGCATTGCTTCCCCTGGTGTAGTTCGGCCGGGCCAATCCGTCCCTACAAGAGAAGCGCTCCGGCAAGGGCGATGACAGTCGGGAAGGCATGGCAGTGTGTCCGTTTGGCATCCGGGGGTCTCACTGGGGTCCCACTTCGCGCGCCGGGCTTTCCAGAGTGAAGCCGGTGCGCCAGGATCAATGGCGTGTATCAGGATTCCTACGCGAAATGGTGAGCGGATGGGCCACGGGAACCAGGCGAACGGCGTCAACACCGCGCTGCGCGCGCTGCTCGACGAAGCCGGGGTGAGCAACGCCGCGCTGGCACGTGCGGTCGTGGCGGCGGGAGCACGGGAGGGTGTCCATGTGGGCACGAACACCACCTCGGTGAGGCGGATGCTCGACGGTTCTCAACCGCGCTGGCCCGTGCCTCGCCTCGTCGCCAGGGTCCTTTCGCGTCAACTGCACCGTGAGGTCGGTGTCGCGGAGTGTGGATTCGTGGACCGTACTCCCGCGTCTGATCGCTATGACGGGCTCCACTGCTCGGGGACGCTAGAGGGTACAGTCCGGACCGTGGTGGAACTGTCAGGACGGGACATGGACCGGCGCAAGTTCTTGCTGGGTTCGGCCTTTGCAGCGGCGACATTCTCCGAGCCGGCGTTGTTCGCTCTGACGGTGCCGCCCGAGGAGAGCACCGCGCGTGACGCGGGTCGGCGCGTCGGGATGCCCGATGTGGAGATCATTACCGAGAACATCACCCATCTGCGACGGCTCGACAACCGGTTCGGCTCGGGGCGAGTGCGTCAGCAGGTGTTGCAGTTGCTGAACCGTGAAGCAAGCAACGTGATGCATGGCAGCTACTCCGCCAAGACGGGGAAGGTGTTGCTCAGCGCGGTCGCGCAGGCTTCCTGGCTGGCCGGTTCGATGGCCGCCGACGTCGGTCGCCACTCGTTGGCTCAGCGCTATTACATCCAGACTCTCAACCTGGCCATGAGCGCCGGGGACCGGTTGTATGCGGCCAACGTCCTGTCTCACATGAGCCGGATGACCGTCCAGATCGGCCAGAGCGCCACGACCGACGAGGATCGTATACGCCACGCGCGCGAGGCCATCGCGCTGGCCCGTGCCGGTCAGAGTGTCGCTCACAACAAAGCAACACCTGTGCTGTCCGCTCTGCTTCATGCCGTCGAGGCGCGCGGGCATGCACTCCTTGGCGACGGGAACTCCACGCGCACGGCTGTGCTGTCCGCCGAGCGGTCCTACGAACGCGTCCAAGCCGACAGTGAGCCGACGTGGCTCAGCTTCTACACCCAAGCAGAACTCGCCGCCGATCTCGGTCGCTGCCTACGCGATGTCGGCGAGCCTGAGCAGGGCACGAGCCTCATCACCCAGGCAATGGACACCTACGAGCCGTGGCGGGTCCGCAGCCGGTGCTTCGTGCAGACCGACCTTGCCACCGCCCACCTAGTACGAGGTGATTACGAGCACGCGGCTGCTCTCGGACGCGACGCCGTACGTACCGCCGCCGACGTTGCCTCGACCCGCACACTCGACCGGCTGCGCACCCTGCAACGCCGCATCCACCCCTTCAAGGCCGGCTCGCCCCACCTGGTCGAGCTCGACGAGCGAATCACTCACCTGCTCACACACAGCCCTACCAGCCCATACGAGGACTCCACCACCTGATGATCAGCGACATCGACTTCGATCGGATCGACTTCGCGGGGGCGCGCGTCTATGCCATCCCCATGACCGCCCGGTTCCGGGGCATCACCGTGCGTGAGGGGATGCTGATCCGAGGGCCTGCCGGGTGGGGTGAGTTCTGCCCGTTCGACGACTACGACGACGTCGTGTCTGCGTCCTGGCTGGCTACCACGATCGAGCAGGCCACCATTGGCTGGCCCGAGCCCGTGCGGGATCGCGTCCCGATCAACTGCACCGTCCCGGCTGTCGGCCCCGAACGCGCGCACGAGATCGTGACCCGGTCGGGCTGCAGCACGGCCAAGGTCAAGGTCGCCGATCACCCCGAGTCGCTGTCCGAGGACCTCGCCCGCGTCGAGGCCGTGCGCGCCGCGCTCGGACCCGGCGGGGCGGTCCGGGTGGATGCCAACGGCGTGTGGGACGTGGAGACCGCCGTCGCGCACATCCGCCTGCTCGACAAGGCGGCCGGCGGTCTGGAGTACGTCGAACAGCCCAGCCCCACCATCGAGGACCTGGCCGCCGTACGGCGTCAGGTCGACGTACGGATCGCGGCCGATGAGTCCATCCGGCGTGCCGAGGACCCGATGCGGGTCGCGGTCGCCGGTGCTGCCGACGTCGCGGTCATCAAGTGCACCCCGCTGGGTGGCGTGCGCCGCTCGCTCGAGGTCGCCGAAGCCGCCGGACTGCCGTGCGTGGTCTCGTCGGCCCTGGAGACCAGCGTCGGACTGTCCGCGCAGCTTGCCCTGGCCGGAGCACTACCGGAACTCGACTTCGCCTGCGGACTGGGCACCCTGTCCCTCCTGGACGGCGACGTCGTCACCGACGACGCATCACTGCGCCCGGTCGACGGATACCTCCCCGTCCCGCGCACCGCACCCACACCGGACCCGGCCCTGCTCGACTCCCACGAACTGACCGACCCCGAACGCACCACCTGGTGGCGCGACCGGCTCACCCGCGTCCGCGAAGAACTTCAGGGTCGTACCCCGAGCTGAGCACCTGTTCGGTGCCAGCCGCCGATGCCGGTGCCAGACGGGTCGGGTTCGTGGCGCCAGCCGATCGGCGGCCGAGGCCGAGGGCGGCCTCCACGTCGCTCCCGTCGGCGCACCCCGTAGTCCGGGGTGGGCAGGACGCCGAGTTCCGCGGACAGGCGTGCCACCTGGGCGTTGCGGCGCTCCCCTCCGCTCCGCAGGGCGAGGGAGAGGAGAAGGGTGAGGCCGTCAAGCGTGTGAGGCCTGGGACCGCGTGCGGAGAACTGTCGACGCCGGACCGCGCAGGACGATAGCTTCGGCCCCGTGAACCCCGACGCGTGGCGCCGCATCGCCGCATGGCTCGTCGACTGGTTGTGCTTCCTCGCGTGGCTCGGCCTGCTCGCCGCGGTCGGCATCCCGTTGTACCTCTCCGGGGTGACGGGCCACTGGTCCGTCACGATCATGAACGTCGTGTCCGCGCTCGTCACGGCCGTCCCGCTGACGATCTTCCTCGCCGTCCTCGAGGCGGGTCCGCGGCAGGCGTCGATCGGCAAGCGCGTGGCGGGACTCAAGGTGGTCGGTGCCAGGGACGGCGGGCGGCTCTCGTTGGGCGCGGCACTCGTCCGCAACGCGCTCAAGGTCGCGGTGCCGTGGACGATCGGGCACGCGGCGGCGATCGGTCTCGTCGTGTCCCTGACCGTCGGCCCCGGCCTGGTGGTCCTGACCGCGGCGGCCTACGTGCTGCCGATCGTGTATGTCGTCACCCTGTTCGCGGGCGCGGGCCGCACACCGTACGACCGGGCGGCGCGAGCCAGGGTCGTCCGGCCCTGACGAGGGCCAGGCCCCGGGATACGGCGTCAGCCCTGCGGGCGCCCCACGTGCGTGAGGACTGCCGAGGAGCGCTCCCAGGCGGACCACGGGGTCGCGGCCGGGGCCTCCAGGAGGGAGTAGGTGGCGGTCGGGACACCGACCCGGACCTGGGCGAGGGCGGCGTCGTCGGACCCGGGGCCGGCGAGGTAGGACGCGGTGGCGGCCATCGTGGGTTCGTGCCCGATCACCAGCACGGTGCGTGCGCTGTCGTCGAGCTCACCGACCAGCGCGAGCACGTCGCCCACGTGGGCGTTGTACAGGCTGTCCGTGACGACGACCAGCGGGCCGCCGTCGCGCCGGCCGTTGAGGCCGTTCTTGGCGAGGTCCCACGTCTGGCGCGTGCGGAGCGCGGAGGAGACGAGGACGACGTCGGGCACGGCGCCGAGCGCGACGAGCGCCGCGCTCAGCCCCGCCGCCTGCGTGCGCCCCCGCAGTGCGAGGGGGCGCATCGCGTCGTCGGAGGTCGTGGCCGGCTCGGCCTTGGCGTGACGCAACAGGACGAGCCGACGCGTCGGCGTCGCCGACGCCACCTCCTCGCGATGCCTGGCCACATCCACTCCTTACTGTTCTTGCGGTGCCTCCCGGGTCAGGGCGGCACGATGGTACGAGGGCTCTCCCGTGATGCGGGCTACTGCCCCATGGCGTGCACGCCGCCGTCGACGTGCACGATCTCCGCCGTCGTGGCCGGGAACCAGTCGCTGAGCAGGGCCACGACGGTTCGCGCCGTCGGCTCCGCGGTCGTCTGGTCCCAGCCGAGCGGCGCGCGCTCCGGCCAGTTTGCCTCCATCTGCTCGAAGCCGGGGATCGACTTCGCGGCCGTGGTCTTGATCGGCCCGGCGGACACCAGGTTGCAGCGGATGCCGGCGGGGCCCAGGTCGCGCGCCATGTAGCGGTTCGCGGCCTCCAGCCCGGCCTTGGCCACGCCCATCCAGTCGTAGACGGGCCAGGCGAACTGCGCGTCGAAGGTCAGGCCGACGATGGCGCCGCCGTCGGTCATCAGCGGCCGCGCGGCCACGCCGAGCGCCTTGTACGAGAACGTGGAGACGTGCAGCGCGGTGGCGACGTCCTCCCACTCGCCCGACAGGAAGTTCCCGCCCATGACGCTCTGCGGCGCGAAGCCGATCGAGTGCAGCACGCCGTCGAGCCGGTCGAAGCCGGCCTCACGCACGGCGTCGGCGAGGCCCGCGAGGTCCTCGCCGCTCGTGACGTCGAGCTGGACGACCGGGGGCGGCGTGTCACCGGGGAGGCGCTTCGCGAACGCCTGGGTCAGCTTCATCTGACGGCCGAACGACGAGAGGACCACCTCGGCGCCCTCCTCGATCGCGAGGCGCGCCGCGTGGAACGCGATCGACGAGTCGGTGAGAACTCCGGTGATGAGCAGCTTCTTGCCTTCGAGGAGACCCATGTTGTCCTTCCGGTGAATGTGCGGGGCACGACACGCCGTGCCTGCACTGGGTGTGAGCGTAACGGTGGGACCGCGCGCGAGGAAAACTCCCAGGCAGACGCGGGTGGTGGAAGATGTTGTCGGCGTGGCGCACGGGCGCCCCGCCAGGCTGGTGAACGCGCGGGTCAGTGGGCCCGCTCAGTGCCCCATGCCCATGCCGCCGTCGACGGGCACGACGGCGCCCGTGACGTAGGCCGCGGCGTCCGATGCGAGGAACGTCACGACGCCGGCCACCTCGTCGGGGCGGGCGAACCGGCCCGCGGGGATCGCAGCGAGGTAGAAGTCCCGGGTCTTCTCGGGCAGCTCGGCGGTCATGTCGGTCTCGATGAAGCCGGGGGCGACGACGTTCGCGGTGATGCCGCGCCCGCCGAGCTCGCGCGAGATCGAGCGGGCCATGCCGACCAGCGCCGCCTTCGACGCGCCGTAGTTCACCTGCCCGGTGCCGCCGTAGAGGCCCACGAGGGACCCGATCAGCACGATGCGGCCGTAGCGCTTGCGGATCATGCTCTTGGCGGCGCGGCGCACGCACCGGAAGGTGCCGGTCAGGTTCACGTCGACGACCTGCTCGAACTCCTCGTCCGACATCCGCAGGAGAAGCTGGTCCTTCGTCACGCCGGCGTTGGCGACGAGGACCGCCACGGGCCCGAGGTCCTGTTCGATCTGCGCGAAGGCGTCGTTCACGGCCGCGGTGTCGGTGATGTCGGCCTTGTAGCCGTGCACCCCCTCGGGCAGGTCGCCGCCGCGGTACAGCGTGGCGACGCGGTCTCCCTCGGCGATGAAACGTTCGGCGATCGAGCGGCCGATGCCGCGTGCGGCGCCGGTCACGACGACGACGCGGCCGGCGGCGGAATCCAGGTTCTCGGTCATGCCAGCGACGCTACCCGCGTGAGCCGCCGGGCGGCCCTGCGCGACGTGCCATGCGCCCCGCGCCGCGCGTTGTGGGGTTCCGACAATATCGAATCGTGACATCGGGTACCAACATCAGGAATACCACGATCCGGACCGAGCTGCTATGCGGCCGCGACGCGACGATAGACGTCCATCGTGCGGTCGGCGATGGCCGTCCAGGAGAAGTGCTCCTGCGCCCGCCGCCGGCCGGCCTCGCCCAGCGCCGCGGCGCGCGCCGGGTCGGCGACCATCCGGTTCAGGGCCTCGGTCAGGTCGGCGACGAACCGGTCGGGGTCGAGCGGCGTCCCGGTGCCGTCGTCGGCCTGCTCGATCGGGACGAGCGCGCCTGTCACGCCGTCGTCCACGACCTCCGGGATGCCGCCGGTCGCCGTGCCGACCACGGGGAGGCCGACCGCCATCGCCTCGAGGTTGACGATGCCGAGCGGCTCGTACACGCTCGGGCAGACGAACGCGGTGCCCGCCGCGAGCACCGCGATGAGCTCCTCCCGCGGCAGCATCTGCTCGATCCAGACGATCCCGCCGTCGCGCGAGGCGCGCGCGGGCCCCGCGTCGGCGCGGGCCTCCCGCAACCCGCTCACCAGTGCCTTCACCTCGTCCAGCAGCTCCGGCGTGTCGGGCGCGCCCGCGCACAGCACCAACTGCACGTCGCGCGGCAGCCCGGCGGCGGCCCGCAGCAGGTACGGCAGCCCCTTCTGGCGCGTGATCCGCCCGACGAACACGACCGCCGGGCGGTCCGGGTCGATCCCGAGGCGCCGGACGGTCCGGTCGGCGTCCGCGAGCGCCGCGTCGCCGGTCGGCCGCCGCCACCCGGTCAGGTCGATCCCGTTGTGCACCACGTGCACGCGGGCGGGGTCGAGCTCGGGGTAGCAGCGCAGGATGTCGTCCCGCATGCCGGCCGAGACGGCGATGACGGCCGCCGCGCCCAGGTACGCGGTCCGCTCCGCCCAGGACGAGACGGCGTACCCGCCGCCGAGCTGTTCCGCCTTCCACGGCCGCAGCGGTTCGAGGGAGTGCGCGGTGACGACGTGCGGGACGCCGTGCAGGAGCCCGGCCAGGTGGCCGGCCATGTTGGCGTACCAGGTGTGGGAGTGCACGACGTCGGCACCGGCGCAGTCGCGGGCGATGGTGAGGTCGGTGCCGAGGGTGGCGAGCGCCGCGTTCGCTCCGGTCAGTTCTGCGGGGGTGGTGTAGCCGGTCACCGCCGGCGCGGGCCGGTCGGGTCCGACGACGGCGCCCCCGGCCTCCTGGCCGAAGTGGCGCACCCGCACGTCGGCGAGCGGCGCGAGCACGCTCGCCAGCTCGGTGACGTGCACCCCCGCGCCGCCGTAGACGTGCGGCGGGTACTCGCGGGTCAGGAGGTCGACGGTGAGACGGGACGACGACGGCTGCGGTTCCAGGGCTGTCACAGTCCTGACGTTACCGATATTTCTTCATGACCAGTTCCCGCGGTGAGGGTTTCGCCGAGGTCGCCCGAGGCAATATCGTCTGAGCCATGGCCGCTCCTCGTGTTCTCGCGATCGTTCTTGCCGGAGGCGAGGGAAAGCGCCTCATGCCGCTCACCGCGGCACGCGCCAAGCCCGCCGTCCCGTTCGGCGGGATCTACCGCCTGGTGGATTTCGCGCTCTCCAACATCGTCAACTCCGGGTACCTGCACGTCATCGTGCTGACCCAGTACAAGTCTCATTCCCTGGACCGGCACATCTCCAAGACGTGGCGCATGTCGCCGCTGCTGGGCAACTTCGTGGCGCCGGTCCCGGCGCAGCAGCGCGTCGGCAAGCACTGGTACCTCGGCAGCGCGGACGCGATCTACCAGTGCCTGAACGTCATCGAGGACGAGCGGCCGGACATCGTCGTCGTCGTCGGCGCGGACCACGTGTACCGCATGGACTTCTCCCAGATGGTGGACGCGCACATCGAGTCCGGCGCCCGGGCGACCGTCGCCGCGATCCGGCAGCCGCTGTCCATGGCGGACCAGTTCGGCGTCATCGACGTGCAGCCCGACGACCCCACGCGGATCCGCGAGTTCCTCGAGAAGCCGACCGACCCCGCCGGCCTGCCCGACGCCCCGGACAAGGTGCTCGCGTCCATGGGGAACTACGTGTTCGACGCCGACGCCCTGGTCGAGGCCGTGACCCTCGACGCGTCGAGCAACGACTCGCGGCACGACATGGGCGGCGACATCATCCCCGCGTTCGTCGCCGCAGGCGAGGCCGGGGTCTACGACTTCATCCGCAACGAGGTGCCCGGCTCCACCGACCGGGACCGCGCCTACTGGCGTGACGTGGGGACCATCGACTCGTTCTTCGAGGCGAACATGGACCTCATCGCGGTGCAGCCGGTGTTCAACCTGTACAACGACGAGTGGCCGCTGTACACGGGGTACACGGGTCTCCCTCCGGCGAAGTTCGTGCACGCCGGCGCGGGCCGCATGGGGCACGCCGTGGAGTCGATCGTGTCGCCGGGCGTCCTGATCTCCGGGGCGCAGGCCGTCGGCTCGGTGCTGTCACCGGGCACGCACCTGCACTCGTGGTCGTCGGTGGGCAACTCGGTCATCATGGACGGCGTGCAGGTGCACCGTTACGCGCAGGTGCACCGGGCGATCCTGGACAAGAACGTGATCGTGTCGGAGCGCGCGCGGATCGGCGTCGACCACGAGGAGGACATCTGGCGCGGGTTCACGGTGACGGAGTCGGGACTGACGGTGGTGCCGAAGGGGACCGTCGTCGAGTGACGCCGGCGGACGCCCGCGCGTCCGGCGGCGGCCGTCAGGCACACTGTTGCGCGTGAAGCGCCTGATCGTGACCGACGTCGACTCCACCTTCTTCCAGCAGGAGGTCATCGAGCTCATCGCGGACCATGCCGGGACCCGCGACGAGGTCGCCGCCGTGACCGAGCGCGCGATGCGCGGCGAGCTGGACTTCGCGGGATCGCTGCGTGACCGGGTGACGACGTTGCGGGGCGTGCCCGTCGCGGCGCTGGACAAGGTCCGGGACGCGGTGGAGCTCATGCCCGGCGCGGCCGAGCTCGTGGCGGGGTGCCAGGCGCGGGGCTGGGCGTTCGGCCTGGTCTCGGGCGGCTTCGAGGAGATCGTCCGGCCGATCGCGGAAGGGCTGGGGGTCCGGCTGATCCGCGCGAACCGCCTGGAGGTCGCGGACGGCGTCCTGACCGGCCGCACGCTCGGGCCGGTGATCGACCGTGCCGCGAAGGAGGCGACCCTCCGGGAGTGGGCCGCCGCCGAGGGCGTCCCGATGACCGCCACGGTCGCGGTCGGTGACGGCGCCAACGACCTCGACATGATCCGCGCGGCGGGCGTGGGCGTCGCCTTCCGCGCCAAGCCGGCGGTCCGTGAGCAGGCTGCCCACGTGGTGAACGGCAGGCTCGACGACGTCCTGGAACTGCTGGGGTGACGCGGGCGTCACCGCCGGTACGACGGGGGGACGTCGATCCTGGAGCGCAGCCCGGGGCCGTGGATGACGTTCGTCATCGAGTCGAGGAATCCCCGCGAGAAGCCCAGGTCCACGGGCGACGCGGCCTCGAGGGACTCGACCTCGCCGGGCTCCAGGTCGATGTCGACGCACGCCAGGTTGGACTCGAGCTGATCGGCGGTACGCGCACCGATCAACGGGATCGCGCCGCGCGACCGCAGCCAGGCGAGAGCCATCTCGGCGCTGCCGATACCGCGCTCACGCGCGAGCTCGTGGACGCGCGCGGCGATCTTCAGCCGGTCCGCGTTCTGCCGGGGCCGCCGGGTCGTTCCCGCGGCGGGCTGTCCCTCGGCGTACTTCCCGGAGAGCAGGCCGCCGGACAACGGCCCCCAGGCGCAGACACCCATGCCCAGGGCCTGGGCCATCGGGACGAACTCGCGCTCGACGTCACGGTCCGCGAGCGACCAGGGCACCTGCAGTCCGACGAACGGCGACCAGCCTCGCAGGTGGGCCAGCGCCTGGCCGTAGGAGGCCGCCCAGACGGGCGAGTCGCTGATGCCCACGTAGAGCACCTTCCCGGCGCGGGTCAGGGTGTCGAGGCCCCGCATGACCTCCTCGACCGGGGTCAGGTCGTCCCAGGCGTGCAGCCACAGGACGTCGATGTAGTCGGTACGCAGCCGGCGGAGGGACGTCTCGACGGTGCGGCGGAGATTCTTCAGCGAGTTGCCAGCGGCGTTCAGGTCGTCGTCGCGGGACGCGAGGGTGTACTTGGTGCCGACCACCCAGCGGTCGCGGTCGTCGGAGACGGCCTCCCCGACCAGGGACTCCGACGTGCCGTTGGTGTAGTTGTTGGCCGTGTCGATGAAGTTCCCGCCGGCCGCGGCGAAGGTGTCCACCATCCTCCGCGCCTCTTTCGCGTCGCCGCCGAATCCCCAGTCGGTGCCGAACGTCATGGTGCCGAGCCCGACCTCCGACACGCGAAGTCCTGACTGGCCGAGCAGCGTATACCTCATACGGTGGTTCCCATCGTGGTCGGCGGGCCGCCCGTCAGCCGGGGCCCGGGCGTGCTCATCAGGGTCTCGGCGAGCTCGTCGAGTCGCCGGCGGTACCAGTCGGGCATCGTGGCCGGCTCGTCGAGATCGGCGTCGGAAAGCTCGTCCGTGCCGTCCACGACGTCGAACATCGCGCTGACGGGCATGCCGTACGCCTTCTCGATGGCGCTGATCGCGGAGGTGCCCCGACGCCCGGTGATCAGGTTACCCACAAGCAGGATCTGCGGACAGCTCAAACGCCGCACGACCGACATCGTCACCCCGGCGCCCTCCAGGTCCTGCTTCTCGGGCCGGGACACCAGGACCAGGGCATCCGCGAGCGCGAGCGACACCATGGTCTCGTTCGTCATGCCCGCGCTGGTGTCCAGCAGCATGACGTCGACGTCGATCCGGCGGGCCAGGCGCCGGATCCCTTCGTCGAGGACCCCCGGGTCGTAGCCGCGGCCGACCGCCGTGACGATCGACTTCGCCGACAACCGGCTGGGCGCGAGCTGGACCGAGCCCGTGATGCCCGCGGGGAGCCGGTCGCGGGGGACGTCCTGGACGATCTGCTCGATCTCGCAGGAACCGATCAGGTAGTCGGTCAGCCCGAGCTCGATGCCGCTGGTCGGGAACCCGAGGAAGATGTGCAGAGCCGGCGCCTGGATGTTCGTGTCGACGACCAGGACGCGTCGTCCCTTGGCGGCCAGGGCCGCGGCGAGGCCGGCGGTGAGACGGGACTTGCCGGTCCCGCCGCGGTAGGAGTGGATCGTGATGATCTTCGTCATGGTGAGCTCTCCGGGCGAGCCGGCGTCTCGTCCAGTGGTTCCGGGCCGGTGTGTTCGTGGTCGCCGGGCAGGTCGGGGTGGCACGACCTGGGGGCATGAGGGTCGGAGGGATCCTCGGATCGGCGCAGCGCCATCATCGTGATGTCGTCGAACTGGTCGGCCTCTCCGACGTGGTCGGACAGATCGGCCGTGACGGCGTCGACGAGTTCCTGCGCCTCGGCGTAGTCGCGTTCCGCGATCAGGGCGTGGAGCCGGTCCTCGGTGTAGAAGGCTCCCGAGGCGTCGCGCGCCTCGGTGACCCCGTCCGTGTAGAGGAAGAGCAGGTCGCCCGGGTCCAGCCGGGCGCGGCCCAGCCGGAAGACCGAGTTCGGCATCATCCCCAGCGCGGGCCCCGTGAGGCCGAGCGTCTCGAGCCTGCCGTCCCGGCGGCGCACCACGGGCGGGTTGTGCCCGCAGTTGATGAACACGACCGTGCCGTCCACCGGATCGAGCACACCGAAGAACAAGGTGGCGAAGTATCCCTGGCTCAGGTGGTTGCGCACCATGTACTCGTTCGTGCCGACGACGGCGTTGACCAGCGGGCCGACTCCGGCCGAGGTGAGCAGCACGTGGTCCAGGTCCTCGTCGCCGACGGGGTCCTCCCACCGCGCGTCCAGGCCCATCAGGCTCTGGGTGCCCAGGTGGGTGGCGGTGTGCCGCAGCAGGCTGCGTACCAGTGCCATGAAGAGCGCCGCCCCCACGCCCTTGTCGCAGACGTCGGCGACGACGAACGCCAGCCGGCGTCCGTTGACCAGGTCGTAGGCGTCGTAGAAGTCACCGGCGACGTCCCGGGCGGGCCGGAACCGCACCTGCAGCGTCCAGCCGTCGCAGACGGGAAGGACCTCCGGCAGGAAGCCGGACTGGATCTCCTGGGCGATCTGGAGCTCGCGTTCGTACCGCGCGAGATGGGCGAGCAGGTGGAAGTCGTCCTCGCCCGGGGCAGGGGGCGGCGTGGGGGCGAGGAACCGGCGCCGGAGCAGTTCCGGTTCGAACGGCGGGACGATGTAGTCGACTCCCTCGGACAGGTGTGCGGCGAGGCCGCCGACCCAGGAGCCGTGATCGGCCAGGTTCTCGCAATCGGGATAGGCGATGAAGGCGGGCATCGTGGCGCCCGAGGCGAGCAGTCTGTCGCGCAGTGCCCGGACGTCGTCGGCGTCGAGGGCGGAACTGATGAGGAGAACCTCGGGCACCTCCGCGCCGCTGGCGCAGAACTGGAAGCGCGCGGCGTCGAGAGTGACGATGTCCGCGGCCAGGCCGGCTCTCACCAGGCCGTCGCGCAGTTGATCGGCAGCCGCGCTCGTGTGTCCGACCAGGGTCGTTCTCATGGGAATCCCTCCTGTAGACGCAGTCCCACCCGCACCACGTTGCGGCCGCCGAGGCGGCGGTAGGTGAAGTCGTCCACCAGGGAGCGGACGAGGTGGATGCCGAGGCCGCCGACCTCGCGCCGGGCGAGGTCGGCCGTCACATCGGGTTCGGGCGCGCCGGTCGGGTCGAACGGCCGCGCGGAATCGGTCAGCTGCACCCACACCGTGTCGTCGGAGATCCAGGTCTGGATCACGAACCGCGGGTCGGCGACCGGCTCGGTCGCCTCCCCCACGCCGTGAGTGATGATGTTGACCGCGAGTTCCTCGACGGCGAGCCGCAGCCGGGACGTGGCGGCGGGCGACAGCCCCGCCTTGGAGCAGGTCTCCAGCACGACCGCGGTGATCTCACCGATGGCGTCCGGCTTCGCGGGCAGGACCGCCATAGCCATCGATGTCAGACCTCTGCCTGGTCCGTGAACTGGACGCTGTACTGGAAGCCCGTCATGTCGATGGTCTCCCGGACGGCCGGTCTGGTGGCGATGAGCACGATGTCGACGTCGCTGCCCATCTTCTGCCGGGCGAACACCAGGCAGCGCAGTCCTGCCGAGGACAGGTAGGTGAGACCGCTCATCTCGAGCAGGAGCCGTTGCGGCTCCGTCGCGACGGCGTCCTCGATCGTGGAGCGGAACGTCGCGGCGGTCGACGAGTCGAGCTCGCCGACGAGCGTGATGACGGCGTCGGGTTCGGTCTGGGTCAGGGTGGCGGTGAACGGCATCGTGATCTCTCCTCACAAGGCAGGTGTCTGCTCGTCGCTGACGAGGACGAGGGTGGTTCGGGCCGGCAGGTGGTACGTGTCGGGGGTCGTCAGGCGGATTCCCGGGCTGTCGAGGCAGACGTCCTCGGGTGAGGGCCGCGACGTGTCGACCGCGCGCCGCCACATCAGGCCGTCCGGCAGCCGGGGCAGCTCGAGGTCGATGTCCTCCCAGTAGGAGTTGGCGGCGATGTACACGAAGTCGGGCCTGCCGTCCTGGGTGCGCGAGCTGTGCATCAGGGCGACGAGCCGGCTCTCCTCGGTCCAGTCCGGCTGCCACGCGCCGGCGCCGTGCCAGCTGATGTCCGGGTAGCCGAACCCCGCGGTGTCGGTGCCCGTGGGGTGCTCGGCGGTCAGGCAGGGGTGTGCCCGCCGCAGCGCGACCAGGCCCGCGGTGAACCGCTGCAGCGTGCGGTGGTCCTCCCCGAGGTCCCAGTCGACCCAGGAGACCGGGTCGTCGTGGCAGTACGCGTTGTTGTTCCCGCCCTGGGTCCGGCCGAACTCGTCGCCCGCCAGGAGCATGGGCACCCCGAGGCTGGTCAGCAGGAGCGTCAGCGCGTTGCGCACCTGCCGGGACCGCAGGTCGAGGACCTCCGAGTCGGAGGTGATGCCCTCGGCGCCGCAGTTCCAGCTGTTGTTGTCATCGGCCCCGTCGCGGTTGTCCTCGCCGTTGGCCTCGTTGTGCTTGTCGTTGTACGAGACCATGTCGGCCAGGGTGAACCCGTCGTGGCACGTGACGAAGTTGATCGAGGCCTCGGTCCCGCGTTGCCGGTACATCTCGGGAGAGCCGATCAGCGCGCTCGCGAGGTTGCCGGCCTGGCCGGCGTCGCCCTTGACGAAGCGGCGGACGGTGTCCCGGAACCGTCCGTTCCACTCCGCCCACCTCCCGTAGGCGGGGAACGAACCGACCTGGTAGAGGCCACCGGCGTCCCACGCCTCGGCGATGAGCTTGCAGTCACGCAGGATCGGGTCGCCGGCGAGCGTCTCGAGCAGGGGCGGGTTGTCCAGCGGCGCGCCGTCGGGGCCCCGCCCGAGGATCGATGCCAGGTCGAACCGGAAGCCGTCGACATGGCACTCGCTCGCCCAGTACCGCAGGCTGTCGAGGATGAACTCGCGGACGACCGGGTTGTTGCAGTTGAACGTGTTCCCGGTGCCGCTGTAGTTGTAGTACTCCCCGCCCTCCCCGAGGATGTAGTACTCGGCGTTGTCCAGGCCGCGGAAGGACATGGACGGGCCGTTCTCGTTCCCCTCGGCGGTGTGGTTGAAGACGACGTCGAGGATCACCTCGATGCCGCGCCGGTGGAGCGATCGGACCAGGTTCTTGAACTCGTCCACCTGCATGCCGTGCGATCCGGTCGCCGCGAAGCCCGCCTTGGGCGCGAAGAACCCCACGGTGGAGTATCCCCAGTAGTTGAGCAGACGCTGACCGTCGGAGTTCTCGCGGGAGTTCTCGAACTCGTCGAACTCGAACACCGGGAGAAGCTCGATGCAGTTGACGCCCAGGGCCTCGAGGTGGGGGATCTTCTCGATGAGGCCGGCGAACGTTCCCGGATGGCGCACCCCGGACGACGGGTGCGCGGTGAGCCCGCGCACGTGCGCCTCGTAGATCACCAGGTCGCGCATCGGCGTCCGCAGCGGGGTGTCCCCGTCCCAGTCGAAGTCGTCGAAGACGAGCCGGCTGCGATAGGGCGGGCGGGAGCCGTCGTACCGGGTGGCGCCCCAGGTCTCCCGGCCGGAGTAGGCGCGGGCGTAGGGGTCGCACAGGACGGTCGACGGCGTGAACCGGTTGCCCGGCGCGTCGGGTCCGTCCGCCCGGTAGCCGTACTCCAGGTCCTCGACCGGCAGGTCGTACACCGTCATGGACCAGCAGCCGCCGATCCGGTACTCCTCGGGGAACGGGATCTCGGCGAAGGGCTCGTTGTCGCCCTTGCGGAAGAGCACCAGGACCATGCTCGTGGCGGTGATCGAGAAGATGGAGAAGTTCACGCCTCCGGGCACGAGGGTCGCGCCGAACGGCAGCGACCGGCCGCAGCGCACCCCGAATCCGCTGATCTGATCGGTCGGGAAGGAGTCCACCCGCCGCCGCGGCGTCGCCGCGGCCACCGTCGTCGCCGTCATGAGGTCACCGCCCCGCTGATGCTGCCGAGGTCGCGGAGCGCGTCCGTGACGCTGTCGGCGAGGGTGAAGAACTCCAGGAACCCGGTGGCCTCCATGACGGCCAGCAGGCTGTCCTGCACCCCGACGAGCGCGACCGGGATGCTCAGGGTCTGTGCCTGGCGGTAGACGAGCAGCATCATCCGGAGCCCGGCGCTCGACATGTACGGGACTCCCGACAGGTCGAGCACGAGCGCGTGATCCGTCATCATGGCGGTCGCGATCCGCTCCTGGGCCTCGGGTGCGGTGCTGCTGTCGAGCTCACCGGTGACGGCCACGACGACGGCGGACTCGGTGGTGCGGCGCCGGATCCTCAGGTCAGTCATCGTCGCCTCCCGTGGGAACGAGCGTCACCTTCACCGTCAGCCGGTCCGGGGACTCGGGGAGGGTGACGGTGAGCGCGGCGGCGTCGAACCCGTCGTATTGGACGCCGTCGATGGTCACCGCCGAGATCCTGACCGAGCCCGGCGGCAAGGCGTCGGGGGTGACCCGCAGCGTCCGGTCGGCCTCGGCGTACGGCTTGAACCACAGGTCGAGCGGACGCCCCCGCAGCAACAGGTTGTTGTAGACGGCGGCGAGGAAGCACAGTTCGGCCGAGTGGTACATGCTCATCGAGTGGCTGCCCTTGAACCGCTCGGTGCCCTGCAGGTAGGGGAGCCCGGACGCCAGCACGTTGAAGTAGACCGCGCCCTCGTCGTGGTCGAGGAAGAAGGTGTTGTAGAAGGCCTCGCTCTCGCGCGCGAGCTTCCGGTACCGGTCCTCCCCGGTGAGGCCGGCCAGGATCAGGTAGGCCAGGATCGCCTGTTCCTGCTGCCACCAGGCCTTGCGGTCGTGCCACGCCATCCGGTGCCAGCCCGCCTCGTCCGGGACCCGGTGCACGACGTCGTACCAGCCGCCGCGCTGGAGATCGCAGCCCACCTGCGGCATCAGGTCTCCGATGTGCCGCGCGAGCTCCTCGTAGCGCTCCTTGGGCTGCAGCGAGTGCATCCGCATCAGGTTCCAGGCGATCTTGAGGTTGTGGCCGACGACGGCGCGGTCCTGCTGCCAGGAGTAGCTCAGGTCGTGGGACCAGTCCTGGTGGAATCGCTCGTTGACGAACGGTGAGTACTCGTAGTCCGGGAAGTGCTCGGCGATCGTGTCGAAGGTCCGCTCGAGCATGGTGATGTGCCGGCGGTCGCCGGTCGCCAGGAAGAGATTGATGAGGTACGCGGGGGCGTGGTCCCCGACGGAGTTCCAGTTCTTGCGCGCACGGTTCGGCCCGAGGGAATCGGTGAACGGCGACAGCTGGATCGGGTCGATGTGCGAGAAGTACCCGCCCTGCTCCCGGTCGCGGAAGAACTTCTCGAACAGCCTCAGGGTGCCCTCGGCGTCGGCGTGGATCCGGGGATCCCCGGTGACCCGGAACGTCTGGATCGGACCGGCGAGCGCGTAGATCTGCTCGTACATGGGGATCGCGTCGTAGTCGTCGCCGAACTCCGAGGTGAACAGCTTCTTCTCGTAGCCGTCCTCGAACCGCACGCCGTGGTACCAGTACGTCACCTCTTCGTCGTTGTCGACGAATCGCATGTGCCGCCGCAGGTACTCGGTGCCCCGCTCCGCCGTGTCGAGGTAGGTCTCGTTGCCGGTCAGCATGTAGGCCGAGGCCATCCCGTAGACCAGCCGGGAGATGGTGTCCGTCTCCTGGGTGTGGTTCTCGGTCTTGTCCCCGCCGAGGCGGAGGATCGTCCGGTAGTCGCGGAAGTCGGCCGGCTCGGCGCCGAACTCGGCGCGCTGGTAGAAGCCGGCGAGCTGGCCCACCTGGTCGATCCACCACCGCTGGTCCTCGAAGGCGTAGCCGTCCGCCCGCCGGCCGAGGAAGTACAGGTGCATCGCGACGAACGTCGGCCCGGGGTCCCCCGGGTAGGAGATGCCGTAGGCGAGGAGCAGACGGCCGGGCTCGAGCAGGTCCTCCAGCTCACCGGAGTCCTGGTACGGGTGGCCGAGGTTGCGGATCAGCTCGGCGCCGGCCCCGGGGTCGACGTCCATCTCGACGGGCGTCCCCGCCAGCGACGTGAGCCGCAGGTGGCGGGTGGAACGGTCGTACTCCTCGACGTACCCCGCGATGGTGTCCGACCATGGCGAGATCTGCCCGCCGGCCGGCGCGGACGATTGCCGCGTGCCGGCCGACACGGATTCCTCGGTGGTGGTCATGTCGCCTCCTGGTTCGATGCTGTGCTCGGTGAGTCGGATTCGTCCTGGTAGCCCTGGCTGACTTCGACGACGACGCCGTCCGGATCGCTGATCCAGACCGTGCGCCAGCCGTCGATGAACTCGTCGAAGCCGAGCGGCCCGAGCGTGACGGGAATGTCACCGGCCCGGACCTTGCCGACGAAGTCGTCCAGTCGGTCGACCTGGAACGCGATGTGCCGGATCGTTCCCGGGGCGGCCGGCCCGTCGCCCGTGGCGTCCGCGGCCTCGCCGCCTGTCTCGAACAGCTCGAGGTAGGTGTCGCCACGGCGGAGGAACACGATCCGCGACCCGCCGGCCTCCACGAGCCTGGCTCGGCGGAAGCCGAACAGGCTGGTGTAGAAGTCCTCGGTGCGGTCGAGGTCCGCGCAGTTCAACGCGGCGTGCGACCACCTCGGGGTGTCGGCGGCCGCGGCCCTCCGCGCCGCGATCTGCTCGATCAACACGTCGGCGAAGAGATGCGCGTGCGCGCCGGACCGGCCGGTCACGAGATCCCCGTCGACGACCACGTCCTGGTCGACGTAGTGCGCGCCCATGTTCCGCACGTCGGCGACGAGGTTGTTGTGACACGTGACCGGCCTGCCCTCGACGACCTCCCGGATCGACGCCATCAGCCACATGCCGTGGCAGATCACGCCCTTGAGCACGCGGTCGTCCGCGAAGGCCCGCCGCATGAACTGCGCGGCCGGCGACGGATCGCCCGGCGTCTCCGAGTACCGGAGCCGGTCGGAAACCATGCCCGAGGGCACGATCACGGCGTCGTACCGTGTGAGCGCGGCGCCGTCGACCTCCTCGAGGTCGCCCTGCACCGTGAGCGGCGCACGCCACTCGTGGCCGGTGAAGGTGATCTCCGTCTGGCCCCAGAGCCGGGTCAGCAGGTCGACCTCGATGCCCTCCGCGGCGAACCGCATGAGGTAGTGGTAGATCTCGGGCTCGTAGTAGTCGCTCTCGATCAGGACGGCCACGCGGGTGCCCGCCAGCGGCCCGTTCCGGTTCACCTGGTAGCCGGTCATGATCGTGCCCTGATCAGATCGGAGGCCTTCTCCGCGATCGCGACGATCGCGGCATGGCAGTTCCCCGACGGGACCGACGGCATCACGCTCGCGTCCACCACCCGGAGCCGCTCGATCCCCCGCACGCGCAGCTCGGGGTCGACGACGGCCAGCTCGTCCTCACCCATCCGGCAGGATCCCGCCTGGTGGTGATAGCTGTCGGCACGGTTGCGCACGAACTCGGTCAGGTCCTCGGCCGACCGGACGTCGGGCCCGGGCATGAGCTCCGCCGCCAGGTGCGGGCGGAACGCCTCGGTGGCGAACAGGTCCCGCCCGAGCTCGACGGCTTGGACCAGCCGGTCGACGTCGGTCCGCTCGGCGAGGTAGTTGGGGTTGACCAGCGGCGGGGTGCCGGGGTCCGCGTCGGCGAGGCGGATCCATCCCCGCGACTCGGGGCGCACCACGCCGGGCAGGATGCTGACCGCGTTCGGGTGTTCCTGGCCGACGATGATGTCGAACGGGACGTGCACGAAGGCGATCTGGAGATCCGGCGCCTCCATGCCGGCCGCGGACGTGGTGAACAACACCGATTCCGACAGGTTCTGCCGGCCCGGCTCGACCGGCCGGGTGGTTTCCGCGATGAGCCCGACCAGCACGTGGTTGTGGAAGTTCTCGCCGACGCCGGGCAGGTGGTGCCGTACCGGGACGCCCACCCGACCGAGATGGTCCTGGGGCCCGATGCCGCTGAGCATCAGCAGCTTCGGCGACTCGATCGCGCCGGCGGCGACGATCACCTCCTGCCTGGCACGGACGGACACCACGCCCTGGGCCGGACCCGGGCCCCCGACGTCCCGGCCGTCGGGGAGCTCGGCCGGGGGAGCGGACTGCAGGTACTCCACCCCCGTGCACGTGGACCCGTCGAACAGCAGCCGGCGCGCCCGGGCGCCGGTGCGGACGGTGACGCCAGGACGCCGGCTCGCCGGCTCCAGGTACGACACCAGCGCCCCGGTGCGGCGCCCGTCGACGACATCGAGCTGGTGCCATGCCGCACCGTTCATGTCGCCGCTGTTGATGTCGCCCAGACGCGGGTAGCCCAGCTCGGAGCACGCGTCCAGGAACACCTCGGAGAGCGGGTTCGGCTCGTGACGGCCCGCGTCGGTCACCCGCTGCGGGCCGGTACGGCCTGCCACGGTGCTGCCGGTGCCGTCCTCGACGGCCTCGAGGCGGGCGAGGTACGGGAGCAGATCCGCGGAGGACCAGCCCTTGGCCCCCTGCGCGGCCCAGCCGTCGAAGTCGGCGGCGTGCCCGCGCACGTGCATCATGATGTAGAGGTTGCTGCTGCCACCGGGCATGAAGCCGCGGGGCTCGTACGTCGAGCGTCCCCCCAGCCCGGGCTGGGGAACGCTCGTGTATCCCCAGTCGACCGGCGAACCGAGCAGCGTGAACCACTGGTTCGCACGGTCGACCGCGGACGGCACCCTGCTGTGGCCGGCTTCCAGGACGAGCACCGACGCGTCCGAGCCCTCGCTCAGCCGGTCGGCGAGCACGCTGCCCGCCGTGCCCGATCCGACGACGATGTAGTCGTACTCCTCCACGGCGCTCACCCCCCGGTCACCGGCGCGAAGGGCGCCGTGTCGTGGAAGTTGGCCATGTAGGCGATCCGGTCGGTCCCGTCGAGCAGGAAGAGGTTCGCGACGTCGGCCGCGATCTTGTCACCACCGGGCGTGGTCGCCTCGAGCCGGGAGACGACGCAGGCCCGGAGCCCCTCGATCACCACCTCGCGGGGGGTGTTCGTGAACGTGGCGTACATCGCCGGGAAACCGGCCATCATCTCCCGGAGGGTCGCCCGGCCGTCGACCCGGCCTGCCAGCTGTTCGTCGATACGGACGTCCTCGGTGAACAGGTCACACCATCGATCCCAGTCGCCGGCGTTGGCCAGCGCGTAGTAGCGATCGATCACCTCGCGTGCCGACATCGCTACGCCTCCTTCCTACGTGCTCTTCGATTCCTGCGGTGGACTTCGGATGCCGGGTCTAGGAACGCGTGCCGTCGACGCGCACCTGCGACCAGAACTGGTTGAACCGGGTGGTCCCGTCCCCGAAGATGGCGCCCTTCCCCTCGACCACCTGGCCGTCTCTCCAGGTCAGCACGTGGACGACGTCGATGTTGAGGTACTCGTACACGTCGCGGCTGCCGTCCGCCGCGCCGGTCAGGCCGCCCTCGTTGTGGGAGATGTCGGCGGACTGGTCGCCGCCGACGAGGATCGCCTGGCGGACCATGCTGAACGAGCCGCCCGACAGCTTCCCGACCTGGGTCATGAAGTCGAGGAAGCCCGCGCGGCCCTCCCACCAGCCGGCGAGCTGGTGGTTGCCGGGGACGAGCCAGCGCATGTCCTCGGCCCACCAGCGGTTGATCTGCTCGGGGTCGCCCGACTCGAGCGCCTGGTAGGCCTGCTCGACCTCCTGGGCCGTGACCGCCATCAGCCGGCGATCCGTTCGCTCACGGGCTTCAGCGCGAAGCGGGACCACATGTACCGGTCGACGTTGTGCTGGTCCGCGGTGTGGACCTGCACCCGCTTGATCTTGCCGTCCTCGATCTCGTACGAGGTCGCGGTCGGGAACAGGAACTCGTCGTCGCCGATGCTGGCGTGGCCGAGGTGCTTCTCGATCACGGTGCCGTTCTCGAGCTCGCCGAAGTGGACGTTGTCCACCGTGATGCCGGCCTGGGAGAGGTTCCCGAAGAACGCGATCACCTGGTCGGAGCCGCTGTGCTCGCCCGACAGCGGGTGGTGGCCGGGCATCCGCCAGGCGATGTCGTCCGCGAAGAGCTCCTTGCGGACCCGGTCCAGGTCGCCGTCGTTGAAGTACTCGTACATCTTGAGGATCACATCGGTGTTGGACATGTGCGTTTCCTTCCTGATGGGATGGGTGTGCTGACCCGCGGGAGCGGGTGGATCACAGGGGCGCCGAGCCGGGCATGGCGCGGAGCTCGTCGACGATGTAGGTCGCCACCTGGAGGCGGCCGCTCTCGTCCCGCACGACCCGCCAGGTCTGGTAGGCGTCGAACCCGAGCCACTTGCTGACCGGCTCGGGCGCGTCCCAGATGCGGGCCTGCCAGTTGACGACGACCTTGAGCGTGACCTGCCGCGGGTCGTCGCCCTGGCGTACGACGGACGTGACGGTGTGCTCCTCGTCGAAGAAGCGATGGGTGACGGCGTCGTACCACTCCCGGAAGCCGGCGTACCCGTACTTGGTGGTCTCCGGGAAGACCATCTCCAGGCCGTCGTCGATCAGGTACGGCAGCACCTGATCGATGGGGTCGTGGCGGTCGAGCGCCGTGTACCAGTCGCGGGCGAACTGTGTGAGTGCCTCGTCGTCCCAGACATCGGCGGAACCGGGGGCCATGGTCTCTTCGGTCATGTTCCTCTCCTCGGAGGTGGGTCGGTGGATGGATGCGTGCCGGAGGAGCCCGGACCGCGGCTCATCGGAGCAGGTCGTCGGTGGCGAGGTCGATGACGAGCGGGCCCGATCCGGCGAACGCGGCCGCGGCCGCGGCGCGGGCCTCGTCGTGCGAGCCGACCCGGATGCCGAAGCCGCCGAGCGCCTCGGCCAGGCGGGCGAAGTCGATCGCCGGTGAACCCAGGTCGAAGCTCGACGGGTGCTCGCGGCCGGTCACGTCCCCGCGCTCGTGCCAGTACTGGTCGATGTTCTGGTTCAGGAGCTCGTAGCGGTGGTTGTTGCAGATCACGATCACCAGGTCGAGGCCGAGCCGGCGCGCGGTCCAGATCGCCTGGAAGGTGTACATCGAGCCACCGTCGCCGGTGAACGCGACGACCTTGCGGTCCGGATGGGCGAGCTTGAGCCCGATCGCGCCCGGGATGCCCACCCCGAGCGAGCCGCCGCGCGTCAGGAACCGCGTCCCGGGCTCGCGGGCCGGCAGGTGGCGCTGCACCAGCGGTGACGCGGTCAGTGCCTCGTCGAAGACGATCAGTTCCTCGTCCCCCGCGGCCCCGGCGAGCTCGGTGAGGAACTCGTCCATGACGGTCGCCGGCCGTGCCGGCCCGGGCGCGGATCGTGGTACGACGCCCGCGACCGGCTCGGTGCGCACCGCCGTCACACGGTCGCCGATCTCCTTGGCCAGCGCGTCGAGCGTCAGCTTCGGGTCGGCCACCAGCCCGAGATCGACACGGTGGTTCTTCCCGATCTCGTAGGCGTCGAGGTCGATGTGGACGATCCGGCAGTCGTCGTCGAAGGGGCTGGTCAGCGACGGGAAGACCTCGGGGAAGAGGTAGGTGCCGACCACCAGGACCCGGTCGTACCCCCGCAGGGCCGCCGTGCTCGCGGCCCCGAACATGTGACCGAGCGATCCGGCGGACAGCGGATGGCCGGCCGGCATGTTCGGTTCCGACGAGTCCACCTGCCACACCGGCGCGCCGAGCGCCTCCGCGGTGCGCACGAGCTCGGCCTGGGCGCCGGAGAACGCGACGCCGTCACCGCACAGGACGACGGGCCGGTCGCCCGAGGTGAGCAGCTGCGCGGCCTCGCTGATCTTGGACTCGGGCGGAAGCACCCGGGTGTCCGGGACCGACGTCGGATGGACGGGCTCGGTGTTCTCCGCGTCGAGAACGTCCATCGGCAGCGCGACGAACACCGGTCCCATCGGCGGCGTGAGGGCGACCTTGATCGCACGGCGGATCGTGCGCAGCAGGTTCGCCGGATGGTCGGCCCTCAGGGCCAGCTTGGTCACCGGCTTGGCCATCTCCACCAGGTCGCACGCCATCTGCGCGTCCATGCCGCCGTACTCGACGCCGGCCTCGCCGGCGATCACCACCAGCGGAGCGTGACCACGTTTGGCCTGGTAGAGCATCCCGATCCCGTTGCCGAGCCCGACGCCGCTGTGCAGCTGCACGAGTCCCGGCCGGCGGGTGGCCCTGGCGTACGCGTCCGCCGCGCCCACGGCGACGGCCTCCTGCAGGGTGAGGACGTACTCCAGGTCGGGGTGGTCCTCGAGGGTGTCGAGCAGCCCCTGCTCGACGGTCCCCGGATTGCCGAACATGTACCGGATGCCATCGGCGGCGAACTGGTCCAGGACCGCGTCACGACCGCTCCGGGCCGGCGCGGCGGGCTGCGCGCTCACCAGCCGTACCTCGTCAGCCCGTCCTCCAGCGCGGCGACCATCTTCTCGCCGGTGAGGAAGGAGTCGTTGTTGGAACGACCGGTGACGAACGGCCAGTCGACGACGACCGAGCCCTCCCGGCCGAAGTTGCCGTGATAGGCGCCGTCGGGCCCGGTGGCGTCACGGAGAATGTATTCCAGAGGATAGGGCGGCGGGCCGATCACGAAATCGGTGCCGAGAAAGCCGGTGCCGGCCTTGTAGTCGTATTCCTTGCAGTGTCCCGTGACGTGCTTTCCCCACAGGATGCTCTTTCGGTCGTCCCACTCGCGGGCGAATGCCAGCGCGGTGACCCCGTAGCACTCGGCGCCGATCAGCCGGCCCGTGCGGAGGAAGCCCAGGACCAGTGCGTGGACCCGCTCGTTGTTCGCCAGGTCGACGATGGGGCCGCTGCCGCCGACGATCAGCAGGGCGTCGAACTGCTCGGCGATCTCGGCGTCCAGGCGCTCGCGCTCCCGGTGGTACTCCTCCAGCTTGCGCAGGTAGTCGGCGTCGGAGGTGTACGGGCGCTCCGGGACCCAGCCCGTGAGGGGACGCGGGGCCTCGAGCCGGTCCGACGTGTCGAGGTCCCGCACCCTCCGGGCGACGTCGGCGGTGGTCACCGGACGGCCGAGCGGCGGGTCGACGTATCCGGCGTCCATGCTCGGAGGCAGCGCCTGCGGGCGCTTTCCCGTGGGCGTCGCGAATACCGTGGTGTATCCGGCGGTGTCGAAATGATCCAGTGGGCCGAGGAGTTCTTCACCCCAGTAACCCCATTCCGAGATCACGATCAGAATCCGCTTCGTCATGGTCGCTCCCCGTCGTGTTCGCCGGAGTCCGGCGGCGCCGTGTGTGCGGCACGGGGCTCACTATTCACGCCGTCGATGGCCGCGACCAGGACTTTCGCTCCCGACCGCGGGGCGGGGCGGTCGGCGTCGGGTCCGGCGCCGAGGTCGTTCTCCGGCGCCCGGGAGACGGATCTCGTGACGATCGGCGCGCAGACTTCTGCGACTCACGGAATTGCGGGGGAGCAGGCGCCGGCGGATGCGTGGCCCGTTCGTTTCGGGGACGTTTCCCGAGGTGATTCTTCTGCGCCGATATGCGCGGACCCCGGCGCCAATGTGCTCCGACTTCCGTGACGTTCCTACCGGACTTCGAGGCCCGGGACGGCGATGTCATGACCCGGACTTGGTCGATCGTCCGGATCGGAGGGAATCCTTTGTCCGCAGACATGGAAGATCCCGGTCACGCCGTGGCGTGACCGGGATCCTCCGTGCCCGTGGTCGGTCAGTTGAGCGCTCGATAGCGGTGCACCATGGCGACGGCGAGCGCTCCCTCCCCGACGCCGGAGGCGACCCGCTTGACCGACTGGGCGCGGATGTCGCCGGCGGCGAAGACCCCCGGGACGCTGGTCTCCAGCGGCATCGGCTGGCGGTGCGACGACCAGGCGACGTCGGCTCCCGTGAGGACGAATCCGCGGGCGTCCCGCTGCACGACGCCGTCGAGCCAGTCGGTGCGGGGCCGCGCCCCGATGAACGTGAACACGAACTGGGTCGGAAGCGTCGTCTCCGTCCCGTCGCGATCACGGACGGTGATGGCCTCCAGCAGGTCGTCGCCGTGCATCGCGGTGATCACGGTGCCGGTGCGCACCTCGATCGACGGGGTGGCGGCGATCTCGTCCACCAGGTACTGGGACATGCCCTTCTCGATGTCGTCGGACCGGATCAGGATGGTCACCCGCCTCGCGAAGTGCGCGAAGTGCATGGCGGCCTGGCCCGCGGAGTTGGCGCCCCCGACGACGAAGACGTCGGTGTCCCGGCAGTTCATGCTCTCGGTGGTCGCCGCACCGTAGAAGAGGCCCGCTCCTTCGAACCTCTCCGAGCCGGGGACGTCGAGGCGGTTGTACTGGACACCCGTGGTCAGCAGGACGGACTCGGCGCTGATCTCCGCGCCGTTGTCCAGCGTCACGATCCGCGTCGTCCCGGTCGTCCGCAGCCCGGTCGCGGCCACGGGGTTCAGCACCTCGGCGCCGAAGCGGCGCGCCTGGGCCAGGGCCCGCCGGGTGAGATCCGCGCCCGACACGCCGGACGGGAACCCGAGGTAGTTCTCGATCCGGCTCGACGTGCCGGCCTGGCCGCCGGGGCTGTCCCGGTCGATCAGCAGCGCCGACAGGCCCTCGGAGGCGGCGTAGACCGCCGCGCCCAGGCCGGCCGGGCCGGCGCCGATGATCACCGTGTCGTAGTGGGGGCGGGTCGCCGTCGTCGTCAGGCCGGTGCCCTCGGCGAGCTCGGCGTTCCCCGGTGACTGCAGGATCGCGCCGCTGGCCAGCACGACCAGGGGCAGTTCCGCGCCCGCGTGCGCGGCGAGCACCCGCCGGGCGTGCGCGTCGCGTTCGACGTCGAAGAAGTGGAACGGACGCTCGTTGCGCATCAGGAAGTCCTTGATGCGGTGGGTCGCCGGCGAGACCGCGGTACCGATCACCTCGATGCCGTCGACCGAGGCGCGGTTCCGGGTCGCCCAGTCGTCGAGCAGGTCGTCCAGGACCGGGAACAGCTTCTCTTCCGGGGGGTCCCACGGCTTGACGATGTAGTAGTCGAGCCGGACGTCGTTGATCGCCTTGATCGCGGCGTCGGTGTCGGCGTACGCGGTCAGGAGGACGCGTTTGGCGTCGGGTGCCTGCCGCCGGGTGCGCTGGAGGAACTCGACACCAGGCATGTCGGGCATCCTCTGGTCGGACAGCAGCATCGCGATGTCCTCGTCGGAGTCGGTGTACTCGGCGACGACGGCGCACGCCTCCGCTCCCGACGACGCCGCGACGATGCGATACGTGCGACCGTACCGCCCTCTCAGATCCCGCCGGACCGCGCGGAGCACCTGGGGGTCGTCGTCGACCACGACGATCACCGGGCGGTCCGGACGTACCCCGGCCTGCGGAACGGGCCGGGGCCGGGCATCGTCGTTCACGCGGGCTCCTGGACTTCCTCGTCGACGTAGCACCACAGCCAGCTCTCACCCGGTTCGACCGACTGCACGACGGGATGGCGCTGCCCGACGTAGTGCTTGGTGGCGTGCCGGTTGGGTGAGGAGTCGCAGCATCCGACATGACCGCAGGCTCGGCACATCCGCAGATGTACCCATTGGCCGCCGGTGCGCAGGCAGTCCTCGCAGCCGGCCGCGCTCGGCGTCACGTCTGCTATCTCGGCGAAGTGTTGGCACGACATGGGTTTCTCCCGTCAGGTTGTTGCGGTGGAGAGGTCGTCGGCAGGAAAGACGTCCTCCAGAACGAGGGTGATCAGCAGTACCGCGACGAGGACCGCGAGGCAGGCCACCGCACCGAGGCCGCCCGTCACGAACGCGCACACGACGAGGACGGCCGCGCTCACGAGGCGTGGCTTGTTCAGAGGTGATCGGCTCCGCAGGCGGAAGACGAGGTCGGACAGCAGGTAGCAGGCGACGCTGAGGAACAGCGTCAGCCGGGCCGCGGTGGAGAAGTCGTGGCCGTGCGGGTCGACGACGGAGGCGATGAGCTGCTTGATCCCCAGGGCGGTGAAGATGATGCCGGCGACAAGGGGGAAGTGCATGTAGCTGAACCCGTCCCGGGCCACCTTGACGCGCTCCGTGCCCTCCCGCCGCAGGAGCGCGTGCTCGGCCTGGGGTGCCACGGCGTCGAAGTAGGTCCACCACATGCAGACGCAGACGACGCCGGACAGCAGGAGGCCCAGGATCAGTTCGGCGTCGAACACGCCGCCGACGGCCACCGTTCCGACGGCCACGACCGTCTCCCCGATGGCGATGATCACGACGAGGCCGTGCCGTTCGGCGAAGTGCCCCGGGGCGGTCAGCCGCCAGTCGGCACCCGAGAGGTACACCCCTCCGTAGTCGACGATCAGCGCGATCGTCCAGAGCACGGCCTGACCGGTCCCGGGCAGGAGCGAGCCGGCGATCAGCAGGGTGACGGCCACCCCGACCGGCACGGACGCCCGCAGCACCTGGCGGCGCAGCGCCCGGTCCTGGCCCGCGGCCAGGCCGTACACCGCGAGATGCAGGATGCGCACCGCACCCAGGCAGACCGCGAAGACGAGCGCGGGCGCGACGCCCCCGGGAAGGTCGCCGTGCGAGTCCCACACCGCGGGGATGGCGACTCCGACCAGCAGCATGAGCACCATCGCGCCCATGACCGCCACCCGGATGGCGCCACGGTCGGCGCGGCCCTGATTGCCCAGCCAGGTGAAGCTGCTCCACGTGAACCAGAGGAGGGCCAGCACGAGGAGGCCCCGGGCGATGCTCGGCGGGCCGAAGTGGTGGACGACGTAGTTCCCCACCTGGGTGACCGCGAACACGAACACGAGATCGAAGAACAGCTCGAGGGTCGTGACGCGGTGCTGGTCGTCGGTCGGGTGCACCCGGCTGATCCGGGTGAGCAGGGTGTTCCTCGGCATCACAGCTCCTTCTCGCCGCTGCCGGCGGTGGGCAGGACGACGGCCGTCTGACGCCACACCAGCCCGTCGCGCAGCACCATCGTTCCCACCGCGGTGAACTGCCGGGGCCCGATCGCCTGCTCGGCGTGGTACAGCACGACGTCGGCGTCCTCGATGTGGACGTACAGGTCGAGCAGACGGGGCGAGTCGGAGTACGACTCCGCGAACATCCGCTGGATGGCGCGGCGGCCCGTGAACGTCCGGTCCGGACGGATCAGCACGGCGTCCTCGTGGTACCGGGTGGCAAGGGTCTCCCAGTCGGCTCGCTCGATCAGGGACAGATGCCGCCTGAGGAAGTCTTCGTCAGTCACCGTTCATCCTCCAACGTGCTCTCGTGTCGACGGCACAGCTTTAACCTGCTCTTCTCGGGATGCGTACCGTGAACGTGGTACGGCCCGGCTTGGACGTCACCGAGACGGAGCCGCGATGCCGCTGGGTGATGATCCGGTGGGAGAGGTGCAACCCCAGGCCCGTGCCCTTGCCGATGTCCTTGGTGGTGAAGAACGGCTCGAACAGGCGCGCCCGGACGTCCTCGGGAATGCCCGGGCCGGTGTCGGTGATCGCGACCGTGACGCACGTGCCTTCCGGTCGTACCTCGATGTCGAGCGAACCGGTGCCGGACATGGCGTCGGCCGCGTTCTCGATCAGGTTGGTCCACACCTGGTTGAGCTCGGTCGGGTACCCGGAGGCCACCAGCGGCTCGTCCGGATAGCGGCGCCTGATGTCGATGCCGTTCAGCCTGCGCGTCATCATGCGCAGCGTCGAGTCGATGCCCGCGGCGACGTCGAACTCCTGCTCGGGCGCCCGGTCGAGGTTCGTGTACTCCTTGGTCGCGGCGACGATCGACGAGATCCGGGTCGCGGCCTCGGAGATGGCGGTCGCCTCGACGACGCCGGCCTGCCGTGCGGCGACATGGCCCAGCGCGGCGTCGAGCACCTCGGCACGGACGCCTGCCGCCACCTGATCGAGCTGGTCGGTGCCCATCCCGGACTCGACGAGGGCCTCGGCCAGGTCGTCGACGTCGTCGTTCCCGATCCGGGTGTGATCCTCCAGCCACGCGACCAGTTCGTCCTCCCGTGCGGACCGGGCGATCCCCGACAGGGGCTCCGGGGCCGCCGGTACCGCGGCGATCACGTCGGCCACGTGCCGCGCCTCGGCGGCGGTCGCCGTCGCACCCCAGGCGGTCGCCGCATCCACCAGCGCCGGGATCTGCCGCTGGAGTGCCCGCGCGCTCCGGCCGACGGCGGCGGCGGGGTTGTTGAGCTCGTGCGCCAGGCCGGCGGCGAGCGTCCCCAGCGCCATGATCGTGGCGCGCTGTCCCGCCTGGATCGACGAGGAATGGAGGCGCCACGCAAGCACCGGCAGCAGGACCCGGCACACCTGCGGGACCCGCTCCAGCAGGGCGTTGAACGCGGCCCGGTCGAAGATCGCGACCCGTGAGTCGCGGGACACGGTCGCCGTCGCGACGTATGACACGTTCGCGAGGAGCGGCATCTCGCCCGTGAAGCCGTGCGCCTCGCCGGGCTTGTCCGTCTGGCCGGAGTCCTCCGTGCTGTGCCGGGTCAGCTCCTCGTCGCGATCGTCCACCCTGGTACTGATCAGCAGCTCCCCGTGCAGGAGGACGACGAACCGGTCAGGGTCGTCGCCCTCGCGGAACAGGACCAGCCCGGCGGGAGCGTCGACATCCCGGGCCAGCTCAGCGGTCCACTCGATGTCCGCCCGGGACACCTCCGCGAACAGCGCGCTCCGCGCGAGCGCGTCGGCGAACGACTCCGTGCTCATCGGGCCGTCCTCCCCCCGATACCGAATCCGGACGCGATGCTCGCCACGGTGCTCCAGTGGCTGGCCGTGCCCGGATCGCGGACGACGCCGTCCGCCGTGCTCTCGCCGGTGCCGACGCACCATCCGAGCCACAGCGTGTACGCCGCCGAGACGAGCGCCACGTGATGATGCCACCCGTGGAAGGTGCGGCCCTCGAACGCCTCCAGGGCGAACCGCGACTGGAGCTGTTCCACCATCTGGTCTCCCACCCGGGCCAGCCGCGCGATGGCGACCAGCCGCTGGATCGGCGCGTCCTCGATGTTGGTCAGCCAGAGCGCCACCGGCACGGCCTTGCCGGGCGGCCACTCCACCAGCGCCCGTAGCCGCAGCGCCGGCGCGTTCTTGACCGGCAGGCGGACCGGAACCAGCGCGAACTGGCCACGAGCGACGGCCCCGTGGCGCAACTGCCAGGTGACCGTGACCTTGGCCGGGGCGGCCTGCCGGACGATGTCGGCCAGTCCGCGGGCAGGACGCTGCTGCGCGGCCGCATCGCGCTGCAGCACGTCGGCCGAGTCGGGAAGGCTCGGCGTGTCCGCCTCGACCGCGACCACGAACTGGTAGGCGTGCGCCGCGAGCCGGGCGGTGAGCGCGGTGCACTCGGCCGGGTTCTCGCCCCGGCACACGACCGGACGCGACGGCACGGTCTCCCACGCGGACGTCTCGTCCAGCAGCCGGACGACGAGGGCGTCCCTGCTCGCGGGGATCTCGTCGCCCGGTATCCCCGCCTTGTCGCGCCGGGACGAGGCGTGCCACGACTGCGGGATGCGCAGATGCCAGTTCACCGGGACGGCCGACCGGTCCGTCACGAGGCACAACGCGAGAGACTTCTGGCAGTTGACCACCTTCTTGTGCTCGTAGACGTACTGCCGCTCGACCCCCGGCGACTGCGTCCCGTGCTTGGCGAAGACGACGTCCCTGACCACCCACGCCTCGACGCCGAACTGCTCGACCGTGACGTCCGCGATCGCCCGGCGGATGTGGTCGGGGTCCCAGTGGCTGCGGTTGAGGAACCGCTGCAGGGAGTGGTCGGCGCCCCCTCCGTTCTGGGCGATCCAGCTCACCAGCGTCCGGCTCCCCAGCTCACCCTCCAGCCGGGCCAGCCGATCGACATAGATCCGCGCCCATCGACGCTGATCCGCACGCGGAAGACCGCTGACAAGCCGCTCCAGGGCCTGCGCCCGTGACATCGCGTCCTCCATCACGACCCCGATCGGAACCGGAAGTGAGACCACGGGAACCGGGCCTCGTTCGATGGTGATCGGTGCGTCGTTCGTGTCTGGAGCATGGTCCTCCCTGAGGGTGGGGCGTTGCCGAGCAGTCACGGTCTGACCTGCATTCTTACCGACCTGGATGCCGGGCGCCAGGAAAGTAGCGGGTGACAAACTCCCACCCGGGCGCGGGACGCTAGCGGAGCTCGCCGTACGTCGC
Organism: Myceligenerans halotolerans; assembly: GCF_054782975.1. NCBI lineage: Bacteria > Bacillati > Actinomycetota > Actinomycetes > Micrococcales > Promicromonosporaceae > Myceligenerans > Myceligenerans halotolerans. Next base: position 140,147 of record NZ_BAAGRL010000007.1, on the reverse strand, counting down.
CGCGCTCATCGCGTGGCGGGCCGTCCGGTCGACCTCCCGCAGCGCCGTGCTGCGCTGGTCCACCTGCCAGAGGTTCACCGCGCCGCCGTCGTCCACCGCCCCCAGCGCGACGATCGCGCGCAGGCGCGCGGCGAGCTGCAGGACCCGCGCGCGGCGGCCGTCCAGGTGCGGCACCGGCCAGTCGGCGGTGCTCGCGGCCCGGAGGCGCTCGATGGCGTCGGCCGCGTCGTCCCGCCAGCGGGCGACGTCGAGCGAGTCCAGGGCGTCGGTGGCGGTCATCAGGCTGGTGCGCAGCTCGCGCTCGGCGTCGGACACGGACCCGATCGTGCCGAACAGCCCTGTGCTCCAGTCCGGCACCGGCCGGACCCGCCACTCGACCAGATGACCCGGCTCGAGGTGACTGCCGAACGGCGTGATCTCCGGAACGGCGGCCCAGCTGCCGTCCGTCGTCGTGATCACCACGCACTCGCCGGACTCCGTGGCGTCGTCGGTCACCACGGCCGGGACACCGGCGGGATCGCCGGCCACCGGCAGCAGCGCGGCCACGGTCCGCGGCCCGTGCGTCCACGTGGTGAGCAGCGTGCCGAGATCCGTGCCGTCCCACACCCCGGGCAGGCCGTGGACCCGATGCGGCTCGTCGTCGCCCTGGATGGCGCCCGCGGCGTCCGAGGTGTCGCCGACGCCCTGCAGCCAGAGGGCGAGGACGACGCTGCGGGGCAGGTCCGGCGCTGTGTTCATCGCCCTCACAGTATGAGACATGTCGGTTACTGTTGTGGACCATGAGCACGGTTCTCGACCTTTCGGGCGTCACAGTCCGACGCGGCACCACGACCATCCTCGACTCTGTGGACTGGCGGGTGAACGAGGGAGAACGGTGGATCGTCCTGGGGCCCAACGGCGCCGGCAAGACGACACTCCTGCAGATCATCGCGACACGCATGCACCCCACGGCCGGCCGGGCCGAGGTGCTGGGCGCCACGCTCGGCCGCACCGACGTGTTCGAGCTGCGCCCGCGCGTCGGGCTGTCGTCGGCATCCCTCGCCGACCGGATCCCCGGCGGCGAGACGGTACGCGACGTCGTCCTGACCGCCGCGTACGGCGTCACGGGCCGCTGGCAGGAGACGTACGACGACGTCGACGAGCAGCGGGCCACCGACCTGCTGGCGGCGTTCGACGTCGCGAAGCTCGCAGACCGGCACTACGGCACCCTCTCCGAGGGCGAGCGCAAGCGCGTGCAGATCGCGCGGGCCCTCATGACCGACCCGGAACTGCTGCTGCTCGACGAACCCGCCGCCGGGCTCGACCTCGGCGGGCGCGAGGAACTCCTGGGAGCGCTGACCGAACTCGCCGCCGAACCGGCGTCGCCGGTGCTGGTACTGGTCACCCACCACGTGGAGGAGATCCCCGAGGGCTTCACGCACGTGCTGCTCATGGGGCGCAGCCGCATCCACGCCGCCGGCCCGATCGACGAGGTGCTCACCGCGGACAACCTCTCGGCCGCCTTCGGCCTGCCGCTCGTCGTCGCGCACGGCGGGGGACGCTGGCTGGCGCGAGCCGCACGCTGACGAGGGCGTTACCGAACCGCCGTCGGAACTACGCCCGATTTTACTGGCCCGACGTGTGAGGGATTGGTAATCTTCGGGCAAAGGCGCCAGGTGAGCGCCCAGCTTCGGGGAGGGGATTCCGATGGAGTGGTTGTGGTGGGTCGGTGCGGCCCTACTGCTCGGTCTGATCGAGATCACGACTCTCGACTTCGTATTCATCATGTTCGCGGGCGGTGCGCTCGCGGCCGCCGGGGCCGCCGGGGCGGGCCAGCCGCTGTGGGTCCAGGTCATCGTGTTCACCGTCGTCTCGACGGTACTGCTGGTGACCCTGCGTCCGCCGCTGAAGCGGTACCTGTCCAGGGGTGGCCCCGAGACCCTCACGAACGCCGAGGCGCACGTGGGCCGGACGGCGTCCGTGGTCGAGGAGGTCACGGACGTGGGCGGCATGGTCAAGCTCATGGGCGAGGTCTGGACGGCACGCGCGGCGGAAGGCTCGCCTCCGCTGGCGGAGGGGTCTACGGTGCAGGTGGTGCGCATCGACGGCGCGACCGCGGTGGTCGCACCGAAGTCGGCAGACCAGTCGGCCTGACCGCCGGCACCCGGTTTCTACGTACACATATCGTTCGAGCGGGTGCGCCCGCGTGGTAGGAGACGCTTGTGGAAAACATCATGCTGTGGATAGTCCTCCTTATACTCGTCATCGTCGTGGTGGTGGCGCTGTCGCGGGCGGTGCGGATCGTGCCACAGGCCGTGGCGCTGGTCATCGAGCGCCTCGGTAAGTTCCACACGACGCTGACGCCGGGTTTCCACCTGCTGGTGCCGTTCATCGACAAGGTGCGCGCCGGCGTCGACATGCGCGAGCAGGTCGTGTCGTTCCCGCCGCAGCCCGTGATCACGAGCGACAACCTGGTGGTGGAGATCGACACGGTCATCTACTTCCAGGTGACCGACGCCCGGTCGGCCGTCTACGAGATCGCGAACTACATCACGGCGATCGAGCAGCTGACGGTCACCACGCTGCGTAACGTCATCGGTTCGATGGACCTGGAGCAGACGCTCACGAGCCGCGACCAGATCAACGGCCAGCTCCGCGGCGTGCTGGACGAGGCGACCGGCCGCTGGGGCATCCGCGTCAACCGCGTCGAGCTGAAGTCGATCGACCCGCCGCAGTCGGTGCAGGGCGCGATGGAGCAGCAGATGCGCGCCGAGCGCGACCGCCGCGCCGCGATCCTCACCGCCGAGGGTGTCAAGCAGTCCGCGATCCTCACCGCCGAGGGTGAGAAGCAGTCGGCGATCCTGCGGGCCGAGGGTTCGGCGCAGTCCCAGATCCTCGAGGCCGAGGGTGAGGCGCGCGCGATCCTCCAGGTCTTCGAGGCCATCCACCGCGGCAACGCGGACCCGAAGCTGCTGAGCTACCAGTACATCCAGATGCTGCCGCAGCTCGCGAACGGCACGTCGAACACCAACTGGGTGATCCCCACCGAGTTCACCGCCGCGATGTCGAGCATCGCCAAGGGCTTCGGCGGTGGCGCCGCCGCGGGCGACACCGGCCCGACGCCGCCGCCGGTCACGCCGACCACCGACTTCCTCACCGGGGGCGGCATCCTGCCGAGCGCCGGCGACGCCCTGGCCGAGGCCCAGCGCCAGGCGGAGGCCGCCACGGCGGACGCCACCGAGTCCGGTACCCGCTCGGGCGCGCCGTTCGACCCGTCGGCCGAGCGCGGTCAGCGCCCCGGCGGCTCGACGCAGGCACGCCAGACGCCGTCGACGCCGCGCCCGCGCCCGGTGAACGGCGACGAGGGCGAGGTCCCGCCGCCGCCCCCGCCGCAGCAGTAGTTCCGGCGTAGCCTCGGCCGCCCCGCCCGCGACTTTCGTGGGCGGGGCGGCTTTTGCGCGGGCGCGTGATGTGGTCGGTCCGTTGTCCGTGCGGTCGGTCGCCCGGGGGGCCGACTTCTCGACTTCGGGCCGACCACTCGACATGGGGCCGACCACATGGTGCCGCCTTCGGTTGCGGAGTGAGTGCTCACTCAGTTATGGTGGCGTCGTGTCCCCGACCCGAGAGACCTCCGCCGCGGCCAACGGCGACGGCCGCCGCCGCGCGGCGCCGATGGCCCCGGAGGAGCGCCGCGCGGCGATCGTCGAGGCGGTGATGCCGCTCGTCGCGGAGCGCGGTGTGGAGACGACCTCGCGCGAGCTGGCCGAGGCCGCGGGCGTCGCCGAGGGCACCCTGTTCCGCGCCTTCGGCGACAAGACGTGCCTGATCGGCGAGGTAGCGCTGACCGGCCTGCTGCGCGCGTCGGACCCGGCGGTGACCCGCGCCGATCTCGAGTCGATCGATCCGCGGCTGCCGCTCGTCGACCGGGTACGGCAGGTCATCGAGCGTGGCCAGCGGCGCTCGGAGGAGGCCGTCGCGTGGGTCATGGTGCTGCGCTTCCTGCACACACGGGAGGGCGTGGACGAGCGGGACCGCGCCCACCAGGAGCGCGCCCGGGAGATGCGGGCGCGGCTCATGGACCAGCAGGAGATCCGCCGCACGGTCGTCGAGGAGACCCTGGGACGGCTGCTCGCGCAGGAGCTCGACCGGCTGCGGGTGCCGATCGAGGTCGCCGTCTCGCTGATCGAGGCCGCCACCGCCCACCACCGTCCCGGGCTCGAGCGGATGGGTCCGCCCCTCCCGGCCGATGTCCTGGCCGACGCCCTGGTCCACGGGATCGTCGGCGAAAAGCGTTCGCCGGACCTGAAGGTTCCTGATAGCCATTACTCGCCCCCCGCCGCGTCCGCCGGCAACGAGGCGGCCTCCCATCACAGCGAGGAACACTGAATGCTCGTCCAGCTCTCGCGCAGGTACCTGCGCCCGTACGGTGCCGCCGTCGTGCTGCTGCTGGTGCTCCAGCTCCTGCAGACGCTGGCCAACCTCTACCTGCCCTCGCTGAACGCCGACATCATCGACAACGGCGTCGTGCAGGGCGACATCGCCTACATCTGGCGCACCGGTGGGTGGATGCTCGGCGTGAGCCTGCTGCAGGCCGCGACGGCGGTCGGTGCCGTGTACCTCGGTGCGAAGGCCGCCACCGCGTTCGGCCGGGACGTCCGGCGTGACCTGTTCTCGACGGTGCAGACGTTCAGCGCCCGCGAGGTGGGGCAGTTCGGGGCGCCGACCCTCATCACCCGCACCACCAACGACGTCCAGCAGGTGCAGCAGGTGCTGATCATGATGTTCACGATCATGGTGATGGCGCCGATCATGCTGGTGGGCGGCGTGTTCATGGCGCTGCAGGAGGACGTGGAGCTGTCCATGCTGCTGCTCGTCGTCGTCCCCGTGCTGCTGGTGTGCGTAGGGCTGCTGATGTGGCGCATGGTGCCGTACTTCAGGGCCATGCAGGCCAGGATCGACACGATCAACAGCGTGCTGCGCGAGCAGATCACCGGCCTGCGCGTGGTGCGCGCCTTCGTCCGGGAGCGGCGCGAGGTCGAGCGGTTCGACGTCGCCAACGAGGCGCTCTACGACACGTCGCTGGGGGCGGGCAAGCTCATGGCGATGGCCTTCCCGCTGGTGATGCTCGTCATGAACCTGTCCAGCGTGGCCGTGCTCTGGTTCGGCGCCGGGCGGATCGACTCGGGCGAGATGCAGATCGGGGCGCTGACGGCGTTCATCGCGTACCTGATGTTCATCCTCATGGCCGTGATGATGTCCACGATGATGGTCATGATGGTGCCGCGCGCCGCCGTCGCGGCGGGCCGCATCTCGGAGGTGCTCGCCACGAGGACGTCGGTCGTCGAACCGGCCGACCCGTCCCCGCTGAGCGGCCTGTCCGACGGCGCCGGCCCGCGCGGCCTGGTCACGTTCGAGGACGTCACGTTCGGGTACCCGGGAGCCGAGGCGCCGGTGCTGCACGGGCTGAGCTTCACGGCCCGCCCGGGCGAGACCACGGCGATCATCGGCTCCACGGGCGCCGGCAAGACCACGCTGCTGAACCTGGTGCCGCGGCTGTTCGACGTGACGGGCGGCCGCGTCCTGGTCGACGGCGTCGACGTGCGGAGCCTGAGCACCGACGACCTCGGCTCGCTGCTGGGCATGGTGCCGCAGAAGGCGTTCCTGTTCAGCGGCACGATCGCGAGCAACCTCCGGTACGGCAAGCCGGACGCGAGCGAGGACGAGATGTGGCAGGCGCTCGAGATCACCCAGGCGCGGGACTTCGTGGAGGCGCTGCCCGAGGGGCTCGACGCGCCGGTCGGCCAGGGCGGCAGCACCTTCTCCGGCGGCCAGCGCCAGCGCCTGGCGATGGCGCGCGCGGTGGTGCGCGAGCCGAAGGTCTACCTTTTCGACGACTCGTTCTCCGCGCTGGACTACGCCACCGACGCCCGGCTGCGGGCCGCCCTCGCGCCGCGTACGCGGGACGCCACGGTGATCGTCGTGGCCCAGCGCGTCGCGACCATCCGGGACGCCGACCAGATCCTCGTGCTGGAGCACGGCCAGATCGTCGGCCGCGGACGCCACCACGAGCTGCTCGACCGGGACCACCCGGACTACAGCGAGACCTACGAGGAGATCGTGACGAGCCAGATGACGCTGGAGGAGGCGGCCTGATGAGCACGCACAACGGAACGCGGTCGGGCAGCGCCTCCACCGAGGCGAGCGACGCGGAGACGGCGCGTGAGGCGTCGCGCAGCGGCGCCCGGCGCGGCCCGGGTGCCGGGCCGATGGGCGGCATGGGCATGCCGGCCGAGAAGCCGCTCGACTTCAGGGGCTCGCTGCGGCGATTCGCCGCGGTCATGCGACCGGAGCGGGCGCGGGTGGTGCTCCTGACGCTGTTCGGCGTGATCTCGGTCGCGCTCACCGTCGCGGGCCCGAAGATCCTGGGTGAGGCGACGGACGTCATCTTCCGCGGCGTGGTCGGCACGATGCTCGCCGGACAGGTCCCGGCAGGCACTCCGGTCGAGGAGGTCACCGAGGGCCTGCGGGCCCGGGGCGAGGACCAGATGGCGGACATGCTCGCGGGCATGGACGGCGTGGTGGTCGGGCAGGGGGTCGACACCGGGCAGCTCGTCACCGTCCTGGCCTGGGCGGTCGGCGTCTACGTGGCGGCGTTCCTGTTCGGCTGGCTGCAGGCGCGCATCACGGCGGTCGCCGTGCAGAACACGATGCGCCGGCTGCGGGAGGACGTCGAGGCCAAGCTGCATCGCATCCCGCTGTCCTACGTGGACAAGCAGCGGCGCGGGGAGATCCTGTCGCGCGTCACCAACGACATCGACAACGCTGCCCAGACGGCCACCCAGACCCTCGCGCAGCTGGTCACGTCCCTGCTGACGGTGGTGGGCGTGCTGGCCATGATGTTCTGGATCTCGTGGATCCTGGCGCTGGTGGCGCTCGTGACCGTACCGCTGTCGGTGGTGATCACGATGCAGATCGCGAAGCGCAGCCAGCCGCAGTTCATCAGGCAGTGGTCCAGCACCGGCAAGCTCAACGCGCACATCGAGGAGATGTTCACCGGGCACGCGATCGTGCGCGTGTACGGGCAGCAGCGGGCGGCGGCGGAGACGTTCGCGGAGGAGAACGAGCGCCTGCACGCCGCGACCCGCAACGCGCAGTTCATCTCCGGCACGATGCAGCCGTCGATGGGTTTCATCGGGAACCTCAACTACGTGGTGATCGCCGTGGTGGGCGGCCTGCGGGTGGCGTCGGGGCAGCTCAGCATCGGTGACGTGCAGGCATTCATCCAGTACTCGCGCCAGTTCACGCAGCCGCTGACGCAGGTGGCGTCGATGATGAACCTGCTGCAGTCGGGCGTGGCGTCGATCGAGCGGGTCTTCGACCTGCTCGACGCCCCGGAGCAGGAGCCGGACCCGGCCCGTCCGGTGGTGCCGGGCGACGGCGGTCCGGTGCGGGGCCGGGTGGTGTTCGAGGACGTCGAGTTCTCGTACGACCCGGACGAGCCGCTGATCACGGGGCTGGACCTGACGGCGGAGCCGGGACAGACGGTCGCGATCGTCGGGCCGACGGGTGCGGGCAAGACGACGCTGGTCAACCTCCTGATGCGGTTCTACGAGGTGAACGGCGGCCGCATCACGCTCGACGGCGTCGACACCCGCGAGATGACGCGCGACACGCTGCGCGGCAGCATTGGGATGGTGCTCCAGGACACGTGGCTGTTCAAGGGCTCCATCGAGGAGAACCTGCGCTACGGCGTGCGCGACGAGATCACCGACGCCGAGTTCCTGGAGGCGACCCGGGCCACGCACGTGGACCCCTTCGTCCGGACGCTCCCGGGCGGCTACGAGACGCAGATCGATGACGAGGGAACGAGCCTCTCGGCGGGGGAGAAGCAGCTCCTGACCATCGCCCGTGCGTTCCTCGCCGACCCGGAGATCCTCGTGCTGGACGAGGCGACGAGCTCCGTCGACACCCGCACCGAGGTGCTGGTCCAGGAGGCGATGCACCGGCTGCGCCAGGGCCGCACGGCGTTCGTCATCGCCCACCGGCTGTCCACCATCCGCGACGCCGACCTGATCCTCGTGATGGAGCACGGCGACATCGTGGAGCAGGGCTCCCACGACGAACTGATCGCGGCGGGCGGCGCGTACGCGCGCCTCTACGCGAGCCAGTTCGCGGCCCCGGTGGTCGACGAGGAGCCGGCGCCGGAGGGCGCGGAGGCTCCCGCTCCCGCCTGAGCCCTGGCGCAGATGCGGTGTGCGTCCTAGTTTGGGGACGTTCTGTTGTCCTGACCCCGTCACGGAAGGCACCGATGAGCCACGTGGTCGAGCCAGACTCCCCGCAGCACGCCGTCGAACGTGAGGAACCGGGGCCGGCCGAACCGGCCGGCCCCGCCACGCGTGCCGAGCCGCAGGCGGCCCGCCGCGAGGAGCCCGCGAACCGGCACGTGCCGGTCGCCCCGGGCCAGGACATCCTCGAACTGCGCATCCACGGGATGGCGAACACGCCGCCGCACCACATCCTCGACCTGCCCGCCGACGAGGTCGTCCAGACCGACGGCGACGGCCTGGGCAGCTTCTGGGTGCCGACCCCGGAGGCCGACGCCCGCGACCGCGAGCCCGCGCCGGGCGACATGCGGGACCGCACGGTCCCCGCCGGGGACCCCCACGAGATCCGGAACGACGTCCGCCGGGAGGCCTACTCCTGGGGCGCGATGTCACGCCTGGCCCGCCTGCCCTTCGGCGGCGTGCTCGGCGTCGTCGGCACGGTGGCCACGCGGGTGATGTGGGTCGCGATCGTGCCGTTCGGGCTGGCGAACGCCGGCTACTGGGCCCGGCGCGTCCCGGAGGCGCTCCCCGAACCGACGGCCGGACGCATCCTGCCCGACCCTTCGGCCGCCCTGACCAGGATCTTCGCCCTGTTCCTCACGCTCCTGTTCACGACGACGACGGCCACCGTCGCCCTGTCCACGATCGGCACGCGGTGCATGGGCCTCGTGACGGGCGAGACCGTCCCGGTGTGCGCCCGCATCCCGGACGGGCTGTACTGGCTGGCCCGCCTGGACCACGGCGAACGGCTCGGCTGGCTGTCGCTCGTGCCCGTGGTCGCCGTGGCCGTCCTGGTGCTCATCGCGCACAGCGGCAGCGTGAAGTTCGAGTCCCGCGTCTCCGCGCTGATGGCCGGCGAGACGGCGGCGTCCACCGAGGGCCCCGCCCTGCGGCGCCCCGGCTTCTGGACGCGCCGCACCGGCACCGGAGCGCTGTACAGCCACCTGGCGGCGTCGCTCGGCCTGCTCTCGGCGCTCATGCTGTGGACCTCGGAGCGCACGGCCTGGGCGGCCGCGCCGGGCTTCGCCGTCGCCCTGGTCGCGACCTGGATCGTCGCCCTGCGCACCGACGACGACGGCGTCCAGGTCGCGGCGCCGCGCTGGAAGCCCCGGGCCGCGTTCGCCCTGCTTGTCGGCGGGCTGGCCGTCTGGATCGGGGCGTGGGTCACGCTGGCCGACGCCGGTTCGCCGGTGGAGGCGCCCCGGCTGATCGGCATCGAGGCCGCGCCGGGCCTGCTCGTCGTCGCGCTCACGGGGATCGCGTCGGCGGCGCTCGTGTGGCGCCGTGCCCGCCGCGCCCGGCCGGCACTCATCCTGGTCTGGCTCCTCCCGCCGCTCGTCGCGACGGCCTGCACCGCCGTGGCCACGCTCGCCGCGCCCGGCGGGCAGCCGCTCCCGGTCTCCGTCCGGGCCGTGCTGCTGGCGGTGGCGGTGGCCGTGCTCGCGATCCCCGCGACGTGGGCGGTCGCGCGACGCCGCGCCAACGGCTCGCGCGCCGAGGGCTGGGGCAGTGCCGGGCCGGGGGTCTTCCTGCTGCTGTCGACGGCCGCCGCGGCGGTCTTCTCGAGCCTCGTCGTCGTGGGCGTCCAGTGGTACCTGCGCTCCGCCCCGACCAGCGCCGTCGTCTCCGGCTCCGGCGGCGGGCTGTTCGTCGACGTGATGGTCGACGCCGACCCCCGCGAGATCGTGCCCGTCCCGCCCGTCTACACGGAGTTCGGTGCCAGCGTCGCCGTCATCGTGGCGGTGTCCCTGATCCTCCTGATGGCGCTCGTGGCGCCGGCGGTCGTCGACGCCGTGCGGCACGGCACCCTGTGGATCCCGCCGGCGGTCGACACGTCGGGGCCGAAGCGCGGCCCCGGGGCGCGCGCCGCGCGGGCCGCCGGCCGCGGACTCCCCGGAGCGCGCGCCGGGGACCTGATCGAACCCGGCATGCTCACCCCGGCCGCCCAGCGCGCGCTGCGCGCCCGCCAGCTCGCCGCGATGACCCACCGCTCCGAGCTCGCGGTGTCCGCGCTGGCCGTCGCGTCCTGGATCGCGCTGGTCGCCACCATCCCGCTCGCGGTGGCGCCCGGCGACCTCGGCGGTCCCGCCACACTGGCGCTCCCGGGCTTCCTCGGCGACCCGTCCGGCCTGTTCGCCGTGCCGGCCTGGCTCAGCGCCCTGGCGGTGCCGATGCTCGGCACGCTCGCGGCCGCACTGGTCGCCAGCGCCCTGGCCGGGGCCGTGGACAACGCCACCCGGCCGTGGGGCCTGCTGTGGGACGTCCTGTGCTTCCTGCCCCGCAGCGCCCACCCGTTCGGTCCGCCGAGCTACGCCGAGCGGGCCGTCCCCGAGGTGCGCGGCCGCGTGGACTCGTGGCTCACGGCCGTCGACGTCGACGACGACGCCTACCGCGAGGCCGTCGCCCGCCGTCGCCGGGTCGTGCTGTCGGCGCACTCCATCGGCGGCGTCATCGCCGCGGCGGTGGTGCTCATCAGGTCGGGGAACCCGGTGTACCGGCAGGCCCAGGCCGACGGCCGGATCGGCCTGCTCACCCACGGCGTGCAGCTGCGGCCCTACTTCGGGCGGTTCTTCCCCGAGCTGCTCGGACCGGGCGCGCTGGGCGTCCCGCCGGTCGGCCCGCCCGCGTGGTCGGGCGACCCGTGGAAGGCGGACGACGCCGGCCTGCCGGAGGAACCCGCGTGCGAGCGGAGCCTGCGCGGCCTGCTCACGCCCGCGACAGGCGCGACGGGAACGGGGGAGTACGACGGCGCGCCGGCGTGGATCAACCTGTGGCGGCGCACGGACTTCATGGGGTTCCCCGTGATCGGGTACGAGTCGAACGAGATCGACCGCGGGGCCGAGGAGGTCGACCGGGCGGCGTACCTGTTCGAGATCGGCCTGCACGGGGGATATCCGCGTACGACCGCCTACCAGGAGGCGCTCGACGAGGTCGTGTCGCGACTGGACCGCACGTGATCCTCGCGGGCCGGTGAGGTGACGCCGTTGTCGCATCACCGGCCCGCGAGGCCTGCGCACACGAGGTGTGCGCCCTCGGGGGAGTCTCTGGGTCCAGCGGAGCCGCCGGGCGGCCGCTCAGGCGACGGCCGGCAGGGGGGCCACGACGTCGCGGAGGCGGAGCAGCGCCTCGTTGAGGATCTGCTGCACGCGCTCCCGGGTCACCCCGAGACGGCGGCTGATCTCCTCGAGCGTCCGGGTGGTGCCGTCCACGAGCCCGAAACGCAGCTCGAGCACCCTGGTCTCGACCGCGTCCAGGTGGGCGAGGGCCTGGCGCACGCGGCGGCGCAGGATCGACTGCTCGGCGGAGGGGGTTCCGCCGTCGAAGGAACCGCCGTCCGGGGTCTCGGCCCGCCTCCCGGCGGCGATCGCGCGGACCACGGAGCGGCGCACCCAGCGGGTGGCGAACGCGGCGAACGTCCCGTGGGCCGGGTCGTAGTTCTCGGCGGCGCGCACGAGGCCGACGTTGCCCTCCTGCACGAGGTCCATGAACGGCAGGCGGCCGGCGTAGGCACCGACGACGTCGGGCACGATGCGCAGATAGGCCAGAACGAGCCTCTCCTTCGCGTATTGCCCGGCCTTGACCCTGGCTTCGAGGTCGACGCGCAGCGACGGCGAGACCGCGGTCTTCGCGAGGGTGCGCGCGGCGGCCGTTCCGAGGGCGGCCCGTTCGAGGAGCACCGCTTCTTCTGCAGGGTCGAGCGACGGTGTGCGCTCGATGATCTCCTGGTAGGAGAGCGGGAGCGCGGGATGCGCGCCGGAACTCCGGGAGCGGCGGGGTCGGGAAGCTCTGGCGGTTCTCATCACTGATCTCCTTCGTCGTGTACGAAGTTGCCTTGGTGGGGACATTAGCGAACCATTGGGGTTCATGGGAAGTACCAGGATTTCGCTGTCAGTGATAACGGGGGGATAACAGCCCGTGCGGCAGAATCATGGACCGTGATCACCCCCGACGTTGTCCACCTCGACGACCCGGCCGACGAACGGCTCGCGGACTACACCCGCCTCACCGACGTGGCCCTGCGCAGCAAGCACGAACCGGCCAAGGGTCTCTACATCGCCGAGAGCACCCAGGTCATCCACCGGGCGCTGGAGGCCGGCCACCGGCCGCGGTCCTTCCTCATGGCACCGAAATGGCTCGGGACCATGGCGGACGCGCTGGCCGTCTGTCCGGGCGTCCCGGTCTACGTGGCCGAGGAGCCCGTGCTCCGGGAGATCACGGGCTTCCACCTGCATCGCGGCGCGCTCGCGTCGATGCACCGCCCTCCGCTCGCCCCGGCGGCCGAGGTGCTGGCCGCCGCGCGTGGGGGAGAAGGGGCGCGGCGCGTGGCCGTGCTGGAGGATCTGGTGGACCACACGAACGTGGGTGCCATCTATAGATCAGTTGCAGCTCTTGGCGTCGATGCCGTGCTGGTGACGCCGCGGTGTGCGGATCCTTTGTATCGGCGTTCGGTGCGGGTGTCGATGGGGACGGTGTTCCAGGTGCCGTGGACGCGGCTGGAGTCGTGGCCTGGCGATATCGAGGTGCTGAGGGGTGCTGGGTTCCATGTGGCGGGGATGACGCTCGGTGCGGGCGCGATCACGCTGGACGAGCTGGTGGCGCAGGACCATCGGAAGCTGGCGTTGGTGTTCGGGACCGAGGGGCATGGCATGCGGCCGGAGACGGATCGGTTGCTGGATGCGCGGGTGACGATTCCGATGATGGGCGGGGTGGACTCGCTCAACGTCGCGGCGGCGTCGGCGGTGGCGTTCTGGGCCACGCGGACCTGAGCGCTCTGCGTGCTCGCCCCGGCGCGACGTTGGTTCATGGAGCGCCGCGACGGCCTGTTCGCGGCGCTCGCGCTCGCGCACGGTCCGTAGGCGGTCCGGCTTCGAGTGTCCTGTTCGTCACAGGGTGAAGCGCCTCGTGATGGAGGCACGGGCTTGACATGACAAGGTGTGGCTAACCTAAGTTAGGCACACCTTCATTCTTGTCTGACATCGTGAGGAATGCCCCTGATGCCCCACACTCCCGGCAGGTCGCCGCTGGCCGCACTCATCGCGGCGGCCACGGCGGTCGTCCTCACGGGCTGCGGACCCGCCCTGCCCGCTGCGCACGAGACCGAGCAGGGGGCCGTGGTCGGCACCACCCCATTGAGTGAACTCGAGCCGCTGGCCGACCCGCGCGACTGGACCGGTGAGCTGACAGTCGGCACCGCGGACCGGCCGGTGGACCCGGTTGCCGAGGCTCCGGTGCCGGACCTGCCCGTCACCGTGACCGATGCGCAGGGCACCGACGTCCAGGTCACCGACACGAGCCGGATCCTCGCCCTGGACATCTACGGGTCGCTGTCGCGCATCGTGTTCGACCTCGGGCTGGGCGACAGCGTCGTGGGCCGCGACATCTCCTCCGGCTTCCCGGAGATCGCCGACCGCCCGATCGTCACGTCGAACGGCCACGAGCTCACGGCCGAGGCGATCCTCGACCTCGCGCCGACGGTGATCCTGACCGACACCACTCTCGGCCCCTGGGATGTGGTGCTGCAGGTGCGCGACGCCGGTGTCCCCGTCGTCGTCCTGGACAGCCGCCGCAGCCTGGAGACCGCCGACGACCTCGCAGTCTCCGTGGGCGAGGCGCTCGGCGTGCCCGACGAGGGTGAGGAACTGGCCGAGCGTACCCGGGCCGCCCTGGACTCGACCCTCGCCGAAGTGGCGACTCTCCTGCCCCAGGACCCGGAGGCGCGCCTGCGCACCGTCTTTCTCTACGTCCGTGGTCAGTCGGGGGTGTACTACCTGTTCGGCGACGAGTCCGGGGCAGACTCCCTGATCGAGGGGCTGGGCGCCGTCGACGTCGCGAGTGAGGTCGGCTGGAAGGGCATGCGCCCGCTCACCGACGAAGGACTCATCTCGATGCAGCCCGACCTCGTTCTCATGATGACCGGCGGTCTGGAGTCGGTGAACGGCGTCGACGGCCTGCTGGAGCAGGTCCCCGCTCTCGCGCAGACCCCGGCCGGGGAGAACCGGCGCATCGTCGCGATGGACGACACCGAGATCCTGTCGTTCGGCCCCCGGTCGGCCGACGTCGTCGACGCGCTCGCCCGCGCTTTCTACGCTCCGGAGAGCCTGTCGTGAACGGCCTGCGCACGCTCCCTCCGGCCCGGCCCGCCCGCGCGGCCGCGCTGGCGACGGGACTGGCCGTGGCGCTCGGTGTCCTGGTCGTCGTGGCCGCGGGGGCCGGGCAGCTCCACGTCCCGCCCGCCGAGGTGCTGGGCTCGGTGCTGCACCGGGCCGGCCTGGACCTGGGACCGCTCCCGTCCCACCCGAACGGTGACGCTGCGCTCTGGAGCATCCGGTTCCCGCGGGTCGTGATGGCCGCTGTGGTGGGCGCGGCGCTTGCCACGGCGGGCGCGCTGATGCAGGGCATCTTCGGCAACCCCCTGGCGGAACCCGGTGTGGTCGGCGTCTCGGCCGGCGCGGCCGTGGCGGCGTCGGTCACCATCGTGCTCGGCCTGCCCGCCCTCGGGCCGTGGACGACGGCGGCCGCCGCGTTCGCCGGCGGCCTCGGCGCGACCTTCCTCGTCTACATGATGGCTCGCTCCGGCGGCCGGACCGAGGTGGTCACCCTGGTGCTCACCGGCGTCGCCGTGAATGCCGTGTGCGGGGCAGGGCTCGCCCTGGCCATGTTCCTCGGCGGAACCGCCGAGCGGGAGCAGATCGTCTTCTGGCAGCTCGGCTCGTTCAACGCGACCCGCTGGTCGGAGGTTGTCGTCGCGGCTCCGCTCGTCCTGCTCGGCCTCGCGGGCGCGCTGCTCGTCGCCCGCCGCCTCGATCTGCTGTCCCTGGGGGAACGGTCCGCCCGGCATCTCGGCGTCGACGTCGAACGGCTGCGCGTGCACGGCATCGTGTTGGTCGCCCTCCTGACGGCCGCCGGGGTGGCCTTCTGCGGCATCATCGCGTTCGTCGGCCTCGTGGTGCCCCACCTGATCCGCATGGCCGTCGGCCCGGCCCACCGCACGCTCGTGCCGTTGAGCGCCCTGGGCGGCGCGGTCCTCCTGCTCGGCGCGGACCTCGCGGCGCGGACCGCCGTCCCGTACGCCGACCTGCCGATCGGCATGCTCACCTCTCTGGTGGGCGGGCCGTTCTTCTTCTGGCTGATCCGCCGCACCCGCCGCACCGCCGGAGGCTGGGCATGAGCGCTGCCGCCCTGACGACCCTGACCGGCGTGAGCGTCCACGCCGGCAACACCCTCCTGCTCGACGCCGTCGACCTGACCGTCCGCGCCGGCGAGGTGCTGGTCCTCGTCGGGCCCAACGGCGCGGGCAAGTCCACACTCGTCTCCGTCCTCGCCGGTGACCGTGAGCCCGACACCGGCGAGATCCGCTGGGGCGGGACACCGCTGGGCGCGGTCCGGACCGCAGAGCTCGCGCGGCTGCGTGCCGTCCTGCTCCAGGAGAACCACGTCAGCTTCCCGTTCCGCGTCGTCGACGTGGTTCGCATGGGGCGCGCGCCCTGGACGTCCGGCCCGCCGTCGGCCGACGACGACGTCGTCGCACGGGCACTCGCCGCGGCCGAGGTCGGGCACCTGGCCGAGCGACGCTATCCGACCCTGTCCGGAGGCGAGAAGTCCCGCACCTCCTTCGCGCGAGTCCTCGCCCAGGACACCGCACTGCTCCTGCTCGACGAGCCCACCGCCGCCCTCGACGTGCGCCACGCCGAGCAGGTGCTCCGCCAGGCGCGACGGGTCGCGGACGCGGGCGGCGCGGTGGTCGTCGTCCTGCACGACCTGGCGCTCGCCGCGGCCTGGGCCGACCGGGTGGTCGTGCTCGACGGCGGGCGCGTCGCCGGGGTCGGACCGCCCGCCGCCGTCCTCACGAGCAGCCTGCTGTCCCGGGTGTACCAGCACCCGGTCGACGTGCTGCCCCATCCGGTCACCGGCGGCCTGCTGGTGTTGCCGCGCTACGCCGCCCGCCGCGACCCGGGAGAACCCGAGCCGGCGGAACCGGGGCTGACGGAGACCGACCTGGAACTGACCGAGGAACGCCGATGACGGACCGACACCTGCCCGCCCGCCGCGCCGGGGGAACGCGCCCTTCTGACCAAGGAACTCTCATGACGGTTCGACCCGTGACGGCGAAGCGCCTTCGCGTGATCGCGCTGGCCCTGGCAGCCACGTTGGCCGCCGTCCCGCTCGCGGCCGCCCTCGGGCCGGCGCCGTCGGCGCACGCGGCGGCCCGGGTGACCGTCGCCGGTGTCGGGGGCGGCGCACGGGCGAACGCCGACGGTGCGACGACGGTCGGGCTCACGGGCTCGGGCTTTCAGTCGGTGCCGAAGGGTTTCGGCGGCATCTACGTGTTCTTCGGCTGGATATCGGACCCTGGCGGCGGATCCTGGCGCCCGAGCCAGGGCGGCGTGTCCGGCTCGGGCTACCGCTACGTGCCCGACGCGCAGGAAGCCGAGAACGCCGGCTACCAGAAATTCGTCGCCTTCCCGGGATCGAGCACCGAGGCGGAGGCCAACGGGGGCACCCTCGCGGCCGACGGGTCGTGGTCGACGAGCCTCGTGATCCCGGGTGCCCGGTTCACGGCGGCGGACGGCTCCGACGTGGACTGCACGCGCGTGCAGTGCGGCGTCATCACGATCGGCGCGCACGGCGTGCGGAACGCGAACAACGAGACCTTCACCCCGGTCAGCTTCGGCGGATCCGCGTCCGGGAGCGAGGACGGTGACACGGATGACGCGGAGGGCGCTGTCGCGCCGAACGGCGGAACGGCAGCGGACGATCCGGCGGAGGGCGATCCGGCGGGGGAGTCCGGCGAGAGCGGGGCGCAGGTCGATCGCGGTGGGGATGCAGTGGTCACCCTCGGCGTGGACCAGGCCACGGCCGTGGTCGGACGCGTCCTGAGCTTCGGTGCGCAAGGGCTCGAACCGGGTGAGCAGGTGACCGTCAGCCTCGACGACGGCGTGGTCGCCGTCGGGCCGCTGGCCGCCGGGAACGCGGGCGAGGTCGCGGGGCTCATGGAGCTGCCCGCCGGCCTGCGCACGGGAACGCACGTGCTGCGGCTGGTCGCGCCGTCGTCGGACACGGAGATCGAGACCGAGGTAACCATCACGCGTGACCCGGCCGAGGCCACGGCCGGGGAGGACGCCGCCGAGGCGGCCGGGGCCGAGGAGGGGTCCTGGACGCCCGCCGAGATCGCGGTGGGGGTGGCCGCGCTGCTCCTGCTGGTGGTGGTTGTCGCCTCGGCGGCGAGCTCGATCGCGCAGCGCGTCGCCCGGCGCCGCGCCGCGCGGTCCCGGGACTCCGTCCCGGGAGACGGCCCGGGGGAACCGGACGCCGACCCGGAGCCCGGCACCTCGCCGACCGCCGACGGGGCGCGGCCCGCCGACGCCGTGTCGTCCGGCCACGCCGAGCCGACGCCGGAACGGGAGGCGGGAGCATGAACCGCCTGCGCACCGCACTGGCCCTGGCGCTGCTCGTCACACTGGCGCCGACGCCCGCACCGGCGGTGGCCGACGACCAGGACCCCTTGCAGCTGACCGTGACCGTGCCGGACGCCGGCACGCCCGGCGGCGACGGCCAGACCGACCCGGGCGAGCTCACGAACGCGCAGCTGCGGTGGGGGGTGAGCACGCAGGCCGGGTCGGAGAGCCACCTGCCCGGCCAGTGCGCCTTCCTCGTCGCGGGCAGGCCCGGCGGCGACGGTGACACGGGCGGGAGCCGGGTGTGGACCGACGCCGACCGCGGGCTGTACCGGTCGGTGGTCGGCGACGTGCGGGTGATGCGCCCCGTCGGGACGGGTGCGTCCCGGGAGGAGGTCCGGGCCACGTTCGACACGCGGTGCACCGCACCGGACGGGCAAAGCGTCTCCTACGCGTCAGGGCGCACGTCCCAGGCGGAGGTGGTGCTGTCCGGCGGGACTGGCCGCCGGGAGGCCGACGGCGCGGTGCGGATCCGCTGGGAGGGCACGTTCACCGTGGTTTTCTACGGGGGCCTGGTGCACTGGTGGGTCACCGACCCCGAACTGCGGCTCGACGCGGACGGCAGCGGGTCGCTGGTCGCCACGCTCGGCGGTTACGGCACGGACCGGGAGGACGCCACGCAGTGGGTTCGTCTGGAGGAGACCCGCACGCAGCTCGTCACGTTCACGGGGAGGGAGCTCGACCCCTCCTCGCGCGGCGGCTCCCTCGTGCCCGACTACTGCGGCGTCGTGGCAGGCTCCCCGGACCAGCTCCGGGAAGACCCGCCGGGAAGCTGCTGGGGCGCGTTCCCCGCCGGATTCCTGAGCTTCCACCGGCAGGTGGGCGATGCCGCCTTCTGGTACTCCACCGGGACGCGTGACGAGATCAAGCCACCCGCGAACGTGACCGTGAGCTTCGACGCCACTCGGCCGGTGGAGAGCGCGGGTCCCGCACCCGGCGTCGCCGGTGACGGGGCCGCGACGGGCGGTCCCGTCCCGGGTGGCATGTTCGCGCCGCCGGGCACGACGCCCCTGTCGGGCCCGAGCGGTGGCGCCGCGGACCCGGCGGCCAGCCCCGCGGCGGATCCCGCCGACGGCGCGGACCGTGGGGTGGTGCCCCTCGCGGCGGCGACACTCGGCGGCCTGCGCGACGCCCTGCTCCCCGAAGCCCTGGTGCCTCGCGGCGACGAGGGGCAGCGCCTCGCGATCCTCACGACGATCCTGCTGCTGACCGCCTCGGTGGCGGTCGTGGGCTTCCGCCAGGGATGGCTGAAGCTGCCGTTCCGTCGACGAGAGCGACCGGAACCCTGACCTCGCCGGCTTCGGCCGGCCCCTGAACCCCAGCCCCAGCACGTCCGACGAGCACCCGCTCACCCCAGACGAAAGGCACCTCTCATGTCAGTATCCCCTCGCGCCCGGAGGGCGCGGCTCGGCGCCGGGCTCGGCGTCGTCGTACTCGGCCTCGGGACCGTTCTGACCGCGCTCCCGGCGCAGGCCGCGGAGCCCGGGGAGGTCGCCGCTGACAGCGGCGACCTGTCCTGGGGCTTCCGCCAGAGCTTCCGCAACTACGTGGGACGGCAGATCGCGGCTCTCCCGCCGGTCGGGGCCGTCCCGGTGGGCGAGCGCATCACCCTGATCGACCCGGCCGAGTTCGACGAGTCCGGCACACCGGCCGCGGACCTGGACACCGACCCGCCGAACGAGACCCTCCCGTACCTGTTCGCGGTCGCCGGAGGCAGCTTCACCAGCGCCGACGACCTGCGTATCGACACCGCCGGCGGCGCCGTCTACCACTTCCCGTCGCACGCCTTCACGGTCACCGTGGAGAACGTCGACGTCGTCGTCGCAGGCGGCACAGGATCTGTGGTGGGCGACCTGACGGTGGAGATCCCGGAGAACAACCTCGGCTACGAGGCGGGCACCTACGGCGGCGACGACGTCGTCCTCGGCGACGTGGCCACCACCACCGTGACCGAGACCGCGGACACCGTCACCGTCAGCGGCACCGGGGTCACCCTGACCGAGGCCGGCGCGACGGCCCTGCAGGACTTCCTCGAACCGGGCGCCGCGCTCGACGACTTCACCGTCACCGCCGCCGTCACGGCGAGCGGGAGCGGCGATCCGGGCGAGGGCGAGCCCGGCGACGGCGACGTGCCGATCGAGGTCACCGTCCCCGAGCACGGCGGCGAGCCCGGCGAGTTCACCTGGTCGATCGCGGGCGGCCCCGGCGCGGTCAGCCTGGGCACGGCGGAGGCCGGCGCCGACGCGTTCACGGCGTCGGGCAACCTCAAGCAGGTCACCGTGACCGACACGCGGGACGGGGCTCCCGCCTGGAGCGTCGTCGGCACGGTGACGGACTTCGTCGCCGGGACCGACACGTTCGACGGGTCGGCGCTCGGCTGGACCCCTTCGGTCAGCGCGAACACCGGCGGAGCCGTGGCCGGAGCCGCCGTACCCGCCGGCACCGCCACGGGTCTGACGGCAGGGGCCACCCTCGCGTCGGCCCCGACGGGCCACGAGCTCGGCTCCGTGACCGCCGACGCCGCGCTCGACCTGCGCATCCCGCTGGACACGCCTGCCGGTGACTACACCGGCGTGCTGACGCTCACCGCCATCGGCTGACGTGAGCGTGCGAACCACACCGCTGCGGCATACCTTCGGGCGCGCCGCAGCGGTGCTCCTCCTGGCCGCGGCCGTACTGCCGGTCCTGGCGCTCCTCGCAGGGACCGCCCCGACCACGGCGGTTGCCGCGGTCCTGGCCGCCGACGATGACCTGACCTGGTCACTCGCACCCGCCGACAACCGCCAGGGCACGGATCGTGCCAACTACGCCTACGAGGTCGAGCCCGGAGACGTGATCCGGGACGCCGTCGTGGTGACCAACCGGTCGGCCGTGCCGCTGGAGCTGGCCGTGTACGGCACCGACGCGTTCACGACGCCGGACGGACACCTGGACCTGCTCCCGGCGGGCGAACCGGCAATCGGGCTCGGGACGTGGCTGAGTTTCGGCGACTCGTCCGCGACCCTGGGCCCGGGGGAGTCGGCGGAGATCCCGTTCATGCTCCGGGTGCCCGGCGACGCGGGGCCCGGCGATCACTCCGGAGGCGTGGTGACATCCCTGACCCAGGCCGTGGGCGACACGTCCCTGACCGTCGACCGGCGGCTGGCGCTGCGCGTGCACGCGCGGGTCGCCGGTGAGCTGGCGCCCGGCCTGGAGGTTTCCGACGTGCGGGTCTCCACCGCGTCCTCCCTCAACCCGGTGGGCATGGTGACCTCGACGGTGACGTACACGCTGACCAACACCGGAAACGCCCGGCTCGTCCCGTCCGAGACGGTGAGCGTGACGGGGCCGGCGGGGGTGTTCCCGGTGACCTGGTCCGGCGACCTCGATGAGATCCTGCCGGGATCCTCGACCGAACGCACCGTCGAGGTGCACGGCGTGCGGCCCGCGGTCCGGGCGGAGGCGACGGTCGAGGTGAACGGTGCGGTCGCGGGTATCGGCGGCGGTGCCGCGTCGGCCCAGGGGGCGGTGGCCGGGTGGGCCGTGCCGTGGGCGCTGCTGGGGCTCGTCGTGGTCGTGACGGGAGGTGCCGTGCTCGGGCCGGTGATGGTCAGCCGGCGCAGGGCTCGTTCGACGCCGGGCCTGCCGTCCGCCGTGGCAGGACGCGGCGCATGAGTCGTCGGCAGGTGGGCGCCGCGGCGCCGCGGGTGGTGCTCGGGTGCGCGGTACGCTGGCGGGCGTGCACGCCCGCGCCGGGATCGTCGGCTACATGCGCACCGTTCCGAACGAGTTCCTCGAGGCGGCTCGCTCACCCGCCGAATTCCGTCCGTCCGCCTCTGCTCAAGGAGACAACGCATGACCGGATCGACACTCGCCGGCACCCCGCCCATGGGCTGGAACAGCTGGGACTGCTTCGGCGTCTCCGTCACCGAGGACGAGGTGATCGCCAATGCACGGTTCATGGCGGAGCACCTCCTCGAGTACGGCTGGGACACCGTCGTCGTCGACCACCAGTGGTACGAGAGGAACGCGAGGATCAGCGACTACCCGGAGACGTCGGATCCGGTGCTGGACACCTGGGGCCGCCAGATGCCCGTCGCCACCCGGTTTCCCTCCGCGGCCGACGGCAAGGGGTTCGCACCGCTGGCCGATCGGATCCACGCCCTGGGGCTGAAGTTCGGCGTCCACGTCATGCGTGGCATTCCGCGCAAGGCCGCCGACCTCGACCTGCCGATCCTGGGCGCCGGCACCACCGCGGCCCGGATCGCGGACAAGGGCAATCTCTGCGAGTGGAACAACGACAACTACGGGCTGGACATGAGCAGGCCCGGCGCCCAGGAGTACTATGACTCCCAGGTCGCACAGCTCGCCGAGTGGGGCGTCGACTTCATCAAACTCGACGACGTGCTGTGGCCGGTGCAGACGGCGGAGATCGCCGGGTATCACGCCGCGATCGAGAAAGCCGGCCGCGATATCGTGCTCAGTCTCTCGCCCGGGCGCCGGCTGTCACTCGCCTACGCCGGCTTCTTCGCCGAGAATGCCGAGATGTGGCGGATCTCCGACGACCTGTGGGACGACTGGTCCGCTCTGCGCGAGATGTTCCAGCGCGTGGCGCGCTGGGCGCCGCACCAGCGCGCGGGAGCCTGGGGAGACGCCGACATGCTGCCGATCGGCCGGATCGGTATCAGGGCCCACGTCGGGACGGCTCGTGACTCGCGGCTCACCCTCGACGAGCAGCGCACCATGATGACCCTCTGGTGCGTCGCGCGCTCACCGCTCATGATCGGCGGCCACCTCCCCGAGTCGCCTCCGGACTCGGTGAGGCTGTTCCAGAACCGAGAGCTCATCGACGTCCTGCAGCTGTCGTCGGGCAACCGCGAGCTCATCCGCGACAACGACATCGTGGTCTGGGAAGCCCGCCGAGCGGACACGGGGACGGAGTATCGCGCGATCTTCTGGCTGGGGGACGAGCCGGTCCAGCCGCTCCGGCTGTTCACGGCAGAGCTCGGGCTGAGCGACGTCTCGACCGCCCGTGACGTCTGGACGGGTGAAAAGGTCAAGACCGTCGACGGAGACCTCGAGCTCGATATCCCCGCTCACGGCGTCAGGCTGATCGCCTTCCAGTGAACGTGGGCGCTCGAACACCCTGGCTCGCACCGTGCCGCCTCATGCCGTGTCCCGCTCGTCGCGCTCCTCACGTGTCAGGTTGTACAGCGCGGGGTTGTCCGGGACGACGGACCACAGGTAGCGGGATCGTACGTAGCCGTCGTCCTCGCCGCCCGGCGGTGTGGCACCCGCTTCTGCTCCCTCACGCCAGCTCAGCTGCTCGTAGCGGAGGAAGAGTTCCTCGAGCTCGCGCTTGAGCGTGCGGGTCTCGTCCTCGGTGAGGATCAGCTCGCCGGTGGTCAGGACGTTGAAGAGGGTGTCGCGTTCGGTCTCGGGCACGCGCGACCTGCGGGTCAGGACACCTCTCATGCGTGCGCGGATCGGCTCGAGATAGCTGTCGAGAAGCTTGGTCCGATCGTCGGGGCCGAGCGCGACGCCCGCGTCCAGGACGTAGGCGCGCGCTGCGGCCGCCCACGGCCGCTGGCGCCCGTCGCTCTGGCGCGGCGCCCGCTGGACGATGCCGAACCCCTCGAGCTCGCGCAGGTGATAGCTCATCGCGCTCGGCGAGACTCCACACAGCGTCGCCAGATCGGTAGCGGTTCGCGGCTTCTGCGTCGTATACAGCTCGGTGACGGCCAGGAGACGCACCGGGTTGGTCATCGACCGAACCGCGTCGGGTGCGTCGATGACCAGCGTGTCGGGCACATCCACCTCCTCAGGCTACCGATGGGAAGGCCGAGGCAGGGGTTCCGGCACCACGGAGCGGCGCCGGAACCTCGGCCTCGTCCGGGGCTACGGCTTGTCCGTGATCCTGACGACGTCCGCCCGTTGTCCGGCTTTGCCGTGCAGGTGCAGGACGAGCGCCTTGTCGGGCGTCCTGGAGCGCACGCCGGCTCCAGGGCCGAAACATGCCCGCAACGGGACCCAGGGCAACGAAGTCGTGAGATGGGCTTGTAAGGTGAGCCGAGCCTAAGTTAGGTTTGCCTGACTTTCGCCTGACCTGACCGGCACGCGCCGAGCGGGGAGGGACCGACCTCCCTTTCGATCTGGAGTCATGACTCGAACCCGCTTCGCGACCGCGGCGCTCGCCGTCGTCGCCGCCACCCTGTTCGCCTCGGCGCTTCCGGTGCCCCCCGCCGTCGCGGGGTCCGGAGCCGTGCCGTCGTCCAGCGCTCGTTCCGCCGTCGCGGGCGGTGTCGCCTGGGGGGTCGAGCCGGGCGGGGACGAGGCGCGCGCCAACTTCGACTACCAGGTCGACCCGGGGGCCGTCGTCGCCGACTCGATGATCGTGCGTAACACGGGCACCGAGCCGCTCACGCTCGATGTCTATGCCGCCGACGCCTACACGACCACGGAGGGCGTGCTGGACCTGCGCCTCGAGGCCGAGGCGCCCAGGGACGGCGGCTCCTGGGTCTCTGTCGGAACCGCCGGGATCGCCGTCGAGCCGGGTGCCGCCGTCGAGGTGCCGTTCGAGATCACGGTGCCGGCCGACGCGACCCCCGGCGACCATCCCGCAGGTGTTGTGACCTCGCTCGTCACGGATACCGGCGACGCCTCGCTCGCCGTCGACCGCCGGCTCGGGATCCGGATCAACCTGCGGGTCTCGGGTGAGTTCGAGCCCTCGGCGTCGGTCCTCGACGCCCGTGCCGCGTTGACGCCCTCGTGGAACCCGTTCGCGGGCGGCACGGCGACGGTGACCTATCGGCTCGAGAACACGGGCAACACGCGCGTGATCGCGACCGATACCGTCGCGCTCACCGGTCCGCTGGGTGCGGGCGCCGTGGGCCTTGGTGCCCGGACGACCCCGGAGGTCGTTCCGGGGTCGGGGATCGTCGTCGAGCGCGTGCTCGAGGACGTGCCGGTACTGGGATGGCTGACGGGAACCGTCACGCTGGCACCGGAGGCCGTCGGCCTCGGCGCGCAACCGCTCGACGCCGTCACGGTCGAGTTCACGGCGCCCGCCTTCTCGTGGCCGCTCATCGCGCTGCCGACGATCGCCGCGGGAGTCGCGGTGACCTTCGTGCTCCTGCGGCGTGCCCGGGCACGCCGGGGGGAGTCGCAGATGTAGGACTTTCCGGCTCCGCCTCGTGCGGGGCCCTCCGTCGCTCGACGACGTCGGCCGCGCCCCGGGAGGGGTGCCGGGGCGAGCTCAGTGGAAAGGGACTCGCCCCGGCGCGCCGGCGGCCTCGAGACGGCGCCGCAGTGCGGCGCCGCGCAGGAAGAGAGCGCCGTCCGGCGTTCTCCTGACGATACCGAAAGGGATCAGGACATGACCGTCATCACCACGCGCGCGAAGCGCGCACTCCAGGGCGTCGCAGCGGCCGGCGCCACCGTCGGGCTGCTCGCCGCGGCGCCGCTCAGCGCCTCGGCCGCGACGGTGCCGCTCCACATCGTGAACGGCACCGGCTCGTCGCCCGCCGCCGTCTACACGGGCGGTACGGGCACGCACACGGTCGACGTCTCGGGAGAGGACTTCATCTACGACCCGGCCTGGGTGGGGAGCTGGTTCTCGGACGCCGGGATGTACGTCGCGTTCGGGCCGGACGTCGAGATCGAGGACGTGTACCTGAGCGCCGAGGCCTTCGCCTCGCACACGGGCGGCCAGTTCTGGGTGCACAACGGCGCGGACGCGACGGCCGGCAACGAGTGGGAGCTCTCGACGGCGGGCGACTTCGACGGCCTGTCGCTCGTCGTCCGGTCGACGTTCACGGACGGCGACGGCAACTCCTTCACCTGCACGACGGGTCCGCAGGACACGACGGCGGGAAGCGTGGACTGCTTCGTCTACACGCTGAGCGCCCACGGCTCGTGGGACCGCGGTAACGACAACAAGATCCCGGTCTACTTCGGCTGACCGACCCGGCGGGAGGGCGCGTCTTGCGCGCCCTCCCGCCGCACCTCGCCCCCGTTTCCCCGATCCTGAGAGCACCCATCCCATGCCCGTCCGTCTCCGGTCGCGCCGCCTGATCACGGCGCTGCTCGTTCCCTTGCTTCTGCTCGGCGCCGTCGTCGGCGCCTCGACTCTCGCCTCCGCGCAGAACACCGCCTTCGTCGACTGGGGGGTGAAGGCGAGTTTCCGCGCCTACATCACCGGCACGGCCCACGGCTCCGTCTCCCTCGAGGGCGGCGTCACGCAGAACACCGACGGGACCTACCGGTGGCCGTCATCGGCCTCCTCGTTCGACGCCGCGACCGGTGAGACCGTGGTCACCACAACCGGTGCCGTGCACTTCACCGGGCATGACGGTGTGCTCGACCTGCGCATCGCAGACCTTGAGGCGCGAGTCACCGCCGACGGCACGGCGACGCTGATCGCCGCCGTCACCAGCAATCGGACCACCGGTGAGACCGTGGACTACGGTCGCGTCGACCTCGCGACG
Organism: Myceligenerans halotolerans; assembly: GCF_054782975.1. Taxonomy (NCBI): domain Bacteria; kingdom Bacillati; phylum Actinomycetota; class Actinomycetes; order Micrococcales; family Promicromonosporaceae; genus Myceligenerans; species Myceligenerans halotolerans. The sequence continues at coordinate 113,924 of NZ_BAAGRL010000007.1, read as the reverse complement.
CTCGACGCGACGCGCGGGGACCGTACGGTCGGGGCCGGCACGCTCGACTGGACCGGCATCCCCGCCACGCTCACGGCGACCGGCGCCGAAGCCTTCGGCGGGTTCTACGGTGCCGGCACCGTGCTCGACCCCGTCGGTATGAGCCTGGCGGGCGACTGGGAGGCCGGCGGCTCCGACGAGAACTGGAGCGAACCGGGTGCGGCATCGCTCTCGGCGGCGGGCGAGGTCGAGGGCGGCGTCAAGCCGGTCCACGTCGTCGCCGACGAGGCCCGCGGTACGGTCACCATCATCGCGACCGGCTACAGCCCGTCCGTCTACACACAGTGCCGCGAGCACAACGTGGGTGCCTACGCGGAGTGCGTCGCCGCGAACACCCGCATCCCGCATCCCGATCAGGGCGAGGTCACGGCCACCATCGTGGAGGCGGCGACGGGCGAGGTCCTCGACCGGTTCGATCTCACGGCAGGCCGCACCACGTCCGTCGGGCCGAACCCGGCGTACATGCTCTACACGGCCGCGCTCGACGAGCGCACGGGTGAGGTGTTCGCGTACGTCAGCAACTACGGGCTGGTCGTCGTCCCGCCCGCGGGAGGCGGTGACGTCCAGCTGCTGACAGGTATGTCGCCGGCGACGATGTACTTCTCGGTCGACCTCGACCAGGACGGCGAGCGGCTGTTCTTCCTCGACGGGGCGAGGGGCCTGTTCACCTACACAAGAGTCGATGGCGCCTGGACCCAGGAGCACCTGGTCGCCGAGCTCACGGGCATCGGCGCCCGCTACCTCACCGTCGACCAGGCGACCGGTGACGCGTGGATCTACGACGCCGGTTCCGTCGCGAGCGCCCGCAGCCTCTTTCCCGTCACGGGGTTCCGGGCCGGTGGACCCGTCGTGCGGCGCGACCAGGCCGTCGCGCTGACGACGACGGCCGCTGGTGGCGACCGGGCGGGCGCCGTCGTCCGCGACGGTGGAGACGGCCGGATCCATGCGATCGTCAACGAGACGCTCACACCAGGTGGCAGCTGGATCGCGACGGTCGTGGCCGGCGAGGTCGTCGCCCGGACGCCGCTGCCCTCGTACGTCACCGCCCTGTCGATCGACGCGGCCGGCCGCCTCTACACCGTGAACTCCGCCTCGAAGCTCGTGCAGGCGTACGACGGGCGCGCGACGGACGGGGGTGTGCTGCCGCTCCTCGCCGAGCTGACGGTCGGCGCCGGCGTCGGGGTGCCCACCTCGGTGACCGCGGTCGGGGACCGCGTGTTCGTGACCGTGCCGTCGCCCGCCGGACCGTCCTATCCGGCGGCCATCACGAACGGCAACCTCATGACTGTCGACGAGTACCTCGCCCAGAAGACCTATCGCACCGCGTACGTCTTCGACTGGCGGCGGGCGCCGTCGTTCACCACGCAGCCGGTGTCACGGACGGCGACCCTCACGGCGACCGACTACCTCGAGGACGGTTCGCCGGCGGGCGCGGCCCCGGCCGACGTCACCTTCACCGCGCGGGTCGAGCGTGCGGACTCGCTGCGATGGCAGACCTCCTCGGCGTCCGGATGGCAGGACGTCTCCGACGACGACAGCCACCAGGGTGCCACCACCGACACGCTCACGGTGCGGGCGTCGGAGGCTTCCGCGGGAGCGGTGTACCGCCTCGTCGCGCGGAGCGCCGCGGGTGACGTCGTGTCCGACGAGGCGAGTCTCGCGATCGAGGTCGTCGGCGTGCCGCGGGTGACGCGGCAGCCCGAGGCGCGGGCCACGGCGCCCGGCGGAACGGCGGTCTTCCGGGTCGAAGGACTCGGCGTGCCCGCGCCGACCGTCACGTGGCAGGCGCGCGTGGGGGACACCTGGTCCGACGTCGTCCCCTCGGACGTCTACGCGGTCGACGGCGGGACGCTCGCCGTGACGGGAGGGGCGGACGGTACGGCCTTCCGGGCGCGGCTCGCGAACGTCGCGGGGGAGGTGTACTCGGACCCGGCCGTGCTGACGGTCGAGTCCGCGGCGGGAGCGATGGAGATCCGCGTGACGCTCCCGTCGGGAGACACCCCGCCCGGCCGCTTCTCCTGGGCGTGGGGCCCGGGCCGGGGCGCACAGCTCGGCACGGCGACGCAGGTCGCGGATGGCTTCGCCGCGTCCGGCGCGCTCAGCACCGTCGTCGTCACCGACACCCGCACGTCGGGGCCGGGGTGGGCGGTGTCGGCGAGCGTCGGCGACTTCGTCTCCGAGGCGGCGTCCTTCTCCGCGAACGGTCTCGCGTGGACGCCGTCGGTGGTGTCCGACAGCCCGGAGGTCGTCGCGGGAGACGCGGCCGAAGGACTCGCGGCTCCCCGGCTCCTCGGCGCGTCCACGGCGCCCGCGAGCGCGGAGCTCGGAGCGGCGCTCGAGCTGTGGATCCCCTCGGACGTCCCGGCGGGTGACTATCGCGCCACCCTCACGGTGACGGCGGTGAGCTGACGCTCCGCGGTCGCGGGAATCGGCGCGGTCGCGGGAATCGGCGGGTATTCCTGGCGCACTCATAGCGGTGGCAAAGGGGTTTGACAGGACATTCTTGCGACGTCATCAGGAAAGCAATTCATGTCGCGATTCACAGAATAGAGTTGTATGTTCTCGTATATGAACAAACGCACCGTGGTAGATGGCAGTGGCCGGAGCGCAATGCTTCCGCTCCTTGCCGGGACGGCGGCCCTCGCGCTCGTACTGACGGGGTGTTCCGGCACCGAGGACGCGGGTTCCTCCGAGACGGATACCAGCTCGCCGGCCACGAGTACGGCCTCGTCCGGTGACTCGGCCTCGTCCGGCGATTCGAGCGACGTCGTCGCGCTGGCCGAGGCTTTCGCCGCGACGCTCGACGACGACCAGATCGCCGAGCTGAACCAGGACTACACGTTCGACAACGCCGCCGCCTGGTCGAACTTTCCGCAGGCGCTGCTGCTGGGCGGCGGCCCGGGCGGCGGGACGCCCCGGGTCGGCCTGGAGACCGGCACCCTGTCGGACGAGCAGTGGACGGCGCTGGAGGATCTGCTCGCCGGCGTGACGGGCGCGGAGGAGAACGAGGGCTTCGACGAGATCGTGCAGCACCTCGAGGCCGACGACTACCTGGCGGACAACGGCGGCGGCGACGGTTACGGCCGCGGCAACTTCTACATCGCGTTCCTCGGCGAGCCCGCCGACGACGGCACGTGGGAGCTGCAGTTCGGCGGTCACCACCTGGCGCTGGCGAACACCTACACCGACGGGGAGCTCGTCGGCGCGACGCCGTCGTTCCGGGGCATCGAGCCGATGGACACGGTCGAGGTCGACGGGGACACGGTGATGCCGGAGCAGCAGGAGCGGGCGGCGTTCGCCGACCTGCTCGGCTCGTTCGACGACGACCAGCTGGCCGCCGCCGAGCTCTCGGAGTCGTACGGCGACATCCTGCTCGGGCCGGGCACCGACTGGGCGTTCCCTCAGGAGCAGGCAGGTATCGCGGCCTCCGAGCTCTCCGGCGAGCAGAAGGACCTGCTGCTCGCCGCGATCGACAGGTACGTCGGCGACATCGACGCCGGCAACGCGGAGCGGATCCTTGCCCGGTACGAGGACGAGCTCGACGACACGTACGTGGCCTACGCCGGCGACGTCACCATGGAGTCGACCGGTGCCTACGTCCGCATCGACGGTCCGTCGGTCTGGATCGAGTTCTCGATGCAGGGCGGCATCGTCCTGGACGGCGCCCACCCGCACGCCGTGTGGCGGGACAAGAACAACGACTACGGCGGGCTCACGTCCTGACCATGTCGCAGAAGATCACCCGCGCCGCGCTCGCCGTCCTCGCGGCGGGCGCGGCCGTCCTCCTGGCCCCGGCCCCCGCGTCGGCGCACGTCGTGCCGTCCACGACGATCGAACTGGACGTCCACGACGACAACGTCACCGCGCAGCTCACGCTGCCTGCCACCGATCTCGCCACGGCGAGCGGGATCGCCGTTCCCGAGGGAGCCCTGGAGGGTGCGACGGCCACGGCGATCGAGACGTACGTCGAGGACCACTTCGCCGTGACCACCGCGGGCGAGGCGTGGCAGGTCGAGGTCCACGACGCCGCCACGGCGTGGACCGAGCAATGGGGCACCGGCGAGTTCCCGGCCGTCACCACCACGGCCACGCTCACACCGCCGCCGGGCGTGAGTCCCCGCGCGTTCTCCCTCGCCTACGACGCGATCATCCATCAGGTCGTCACCGCCGACATCTTCGTGATCCTGCACGGCGACGTCCTGGACGACGGCTCGGCATCGGGCTGGGCGACGGCGGAGGCGTCCGGCGCCGGTTCGACGACGACCGCCGCGGAGGCCGGTCAGCCCGCGGGGGCGGCGTCGGCCCGCAACCTCGGCACGATCACGCTCGACACGCGCACCGGCACGGTCGCCCCGCTGGACGTCGACCTCGACGCCGGCGATGGCGGCGCCCACGGATTCGTCGGAATGCTCCGCCACGGCATGTCACACATCGCCGAGGGGACCGATCACCAGTTGTTCCTGCTGACGCTCCTGCTTCCGGCACCCCTGCTCGCGGCGGGACGCCGTTGGGGAGCGGTCGCTCCGACGGGAAGGGCTGCCTGGCGTATCACCGGTATCACCGTCGCGTTCACGATCGGGCACTCCGTCACGCTCGCGCTCGGCACGCTCGGGCTCCCCGTGCCGCGACAACCTGTCGAGGCCTTGATCGCCGTCAGCATCCTGATCGCCGCCGTCCATGCCGTCCGTCCGCTCTTTCCCGGCCGGGAGGTCCTCGTCGCGGGCGGGTTCGGACTGGTGCACGGCATGGCGTTCTCCATGACGTTGTCCGCGCTGGAGCTCTCCGGTACCGAGCTGGCCCTGAGCCTGCTCGGGTTCAACCTCGGCATCGAGGTGATGCAGCTGCTGGTCGTGCTGGTCGTGCTGCCGCCGCTGGTGGTCCTCGCACGCGCCCGCGCCTACACCACGCTCCGGGTCGTCGCGGCCACCCTCACGGCCGTCGCCGCGACCGGCTGGCTGCTCGACCGTGTCGGCGTGCCGAACCCCCTCGGGGTGGCCGCCGACACGCTCGGCGCCGCGTCACCGTGGATCGCCGTGGCCCTCTGGGCCTGGGCGGTCATGGCGCTGATCGCCGGCCGCCTCCTACGGCCCGGCGAGGTGGCTCGCAATGACCGGGCGGCGCTGTCGTCCACGTGAGTCCTCCGGCGCGACCGTCTCAGTAGCCCAGGAACGTGTCGGTGCGCACGCGCGGCACGCCCGCCGCGCGGGCGTGGTGCCGCACGGTCGCGACGGCTCCCGGCGAACCGGACACCATGATCTCGCGGTCCGCCAGCCCGAGGATCACTCCGGAGAGCAGGTCGTCCGTCTCCAGCGTCCCGTCGCACCACACCCAGCCGGCGGGCGGGCGACTGCCGTCGCGGAGCACGGGGCCGTCCGGGCCGCAGCCCGGAGAGCCCGACGGCACGACGGCGATCACGGAGGACGCCCCGGGGATCTCCGCGGGCAGCGGCAACTCGGCGGCGTCGCGCACCGCGTGCACGAGCACCGCGTCACGTCCGTCGATCGGTGCGGCGAGATGCGCGAGGAACGGCGTGACGCCGACGCCGGACGCCACCAGCGCGAGATCGCGTCCCCGTCGTGGCGCCGTGTCGCCGCCTGCCGCGCGCCCGCGAGCCGTGCCATCTCGTGTCGTGCCATCTGGTGCCGTGTCGCCCGGCAGGAAGAAGTCCCCGCCGACGCCCGTCGCACGGATCTCGTCGCCCGGCGCCAGCCCGGCGAGCGCCGACTTGAACGCGGACGGACGCTCGCCGACGCGCGTGATCAGCCGCACCGTGCCGGACACCGGGTCGGACGCGATCGACAGCGCGCGGCGCCGGCCCTTCGCGTCCCGCGCGGCGGACGGGACGTCCACCTCGAGGTACTGGCCGGCGCGGGCTCGAAGCGGTCGCGCGGCCTCGAACCGGAGGTCGAGCAGGGTGCCGCGGCGCTCGGCGGACCGCAGGCGCAGGACGACGGCTCCCCGTTGCCCGAGCAGGAACGCCACGGCGTTGCCTGCCAGCAGGGCGAGCTCCGGCGTCAGGGACACCGGCACGAAGAGCGGCAGCGTGGAGCCGACGGCGACGAGCGCCGCGACGGCGGCCCGCTGGCCACGGCGGGCCGGGGTCGTGAGCGGCTCGGAGAGCATGAACCCGGCCAGGAACACGATCGGGCTCGCGCTGAGAGCCCACCAGGCGGCATCGGCCACCGGAACGCCCTGCATCAGGTAGCCCGCCGTCGTCAGCGCCCAAGCGGGCACCGCGTAGACGATCGCGTAGCCCAGCCGCCGGGTACGCCAGAGCACCAGGACGGCGCCGAGCGCGACCACCGGCAGGAGCGCCGCGCTGCCGACCCACCACAGGGCCGTCCCGAGGCCGGGCAGGACGAGGCCCGCCAGCCCGGCGACGACGACGCCGGCGGCGGCCGGGTTGAGCACATGACGCCCCCGCCAGGCCAGGACGAACTTGCTCAGGCCCGCGGCGAGCCCGGCGACCGCGACCGTCCCCAGGCCTGTCGCGGTCAGGTCGGGCCACAGCAGCAAGAACAGGATCAGGCCCGTGATCGCCCATGAGCCAGGATGCGGGCGGGCGCCGGTCAGGCGGGCGCCCGCGGCGGTTCCCGCCCAGGTCGCGGTCAGGGCGACGGCGGCGCTGGCGACCATCGCGAACGGGTCCACGGACAGGATGCCCGCGGCCGCCAGCACGACGGCCGTCGTGGCCACGACACCGAGGACGACGAGCACCAGCACGTACATCGACACGCGCCCGAGAGCCGCGTCGAACCACCGCACGAGACCCGGGCGGGGCATCGCGGCCCGGTCAGGCGGGGCGACGACTGCCGTGGTCATGAGAACACCTCCCCGTCGATGCCGACGGCCTCGAGCGGGCCGCGCCGAGGCATCCGGACGACACCCGTCACGGGCAGCAGCTCGCGGACGGCACCCGGTTCGAGGAAGAACGCGGCGGTCGCCGCCGCGTCAGCCAGCATGGCCGTCGGCGCCACCGCCCACGTCGCGACGACGTCCGTCGTGGGCAGGCCGGTACGGGCGTCGATCACGTGGTGCAGCCCGTCTCCCCACGCGCGCCTGTTGGTCGCCGACGCGCACACGGCGCCGCCTCCCGCGCCCAGCCGCACGAGGCCGACCGCCCGGCGCGGATCGCGAGGATGCTCGAGCGCGACCCTCAGGCCCCGGCCGCCCACCTGGCGGATGTCACCGCCCGCGTCGACCGTGAACGGCTCGACGCCGGCCGCCACGAGCGCGTCGGCGACAAGGTCGACCAGGCGTCCCTTCCCGATCGCGCCGACGTCGAGCAGCGCGGCGTCCGCCGGATCGACCGTCGCGGTCGTGACGTCCCAGCCCAGCGTCCGCCACGCGGGGACGGGACGTCGGCGATGAAGGGACTGGCGCAGCGTGTAGCTCGCGTCGTACCCCAAATCCTCCAGGGCGTGACCGACCAGCGGGTTCACCGCGTCGTCGGTTGCCGCCGCGAGCACGTCGTAGACCTCCAGCATCGCGGCGCCGTCGGCGTCGACGAGATGCCGGCGTGGCCGCCGGGCGAGGTCGCGCACGAACGAATCCGTGCGGAAGCGTGACCAGGTCGCGTCGAACGCGGCGATCTCGCCGCGCACCGCGTCCTCCGCGGCTGCGGACAAGGGAGCGGGTGTGTCGATGATCCACCGGGTGCCGATCGCCTCGAAGGTGAGGCGTCCCGTCGTGGTGGTGGTCGTGTCACGCATCGGCCTGCTCCGCGATCTGCGCGACGGCGTCGGCGAAGCCGTCCGAGGTGAGCGAGGAGCCGGCGACCTTGTCCACATCCAGCTCGTCGAGCGCGACGCCCACCACCTCGGCGGAGATCCCCGACGCGAACTGCTCCTGGTACTGCGCGGAGGTCGGGTTGTCGGCCTCGGGGGTGACGGTCACGGTGGTCACCACGCCGTCGGCGATCGTCAGCTCGACCTCGATCGCCTCGGTGCCGCCGGGGGACACGTAGCTGCCCTCGGCGGTGTACGTGCCGTCGGCGTAGGTGCTCGTGGCGTCCGTGGTGCTCTGGCCGGAGGTGGTCTCGTCCGTCTCGGAGGTGCCGGACGCGCTGCCGGCCGAGGCGGCCGAATCGGTGGCGACGGTGCCCTGGGACGCGCTCTCGGCGCCGGTGGCCGTACTGCAGCTGGCGAGGATGCCGGCGACGGCGAGCGGTGTGAGGGCGATGAGGATGCGGCGTCGGAACGAGGTATTCATGGCTGTCTCCCGGTTGTGGTGATGGGGACAGTCAAGGAGCCGAGCTTGGAGCGATGCTTGGGCCTGCCTATGAGCCTGCTGAGACCCGAGCGGGAAGCGAACGGCCTCGGTCCCGGCGGCAGCGCCGGGACCGAGGCCGTCGTCGGGATTCTCAGAGGCTCCACTGCTGGTTGGTGCCGCTCCAGCAGTCGTACTGCTGCACCGTGGCGCCGTCTTCCGTGGAGAGGCCGGCGACGTCGAGGCACTTGCCCGAGTGCCGCGCGACGAGCTCGACGAAGCCGTCGCCGGCGTTGCGCACGTCCCATTGCTGGTCCGTGCCGCCGTCGCAGGTCGACTGGACGGCGGCGGCCCCGTTGGCGGTCGAAGCGCCGTCGATGGCGAGACACTTGCCGGAGTGCTCGGCGACGATCTGGACATAGCCGGCGCCGACGTCTTCCAGGCTCCACCGCTGGTTGGCGTTGCCGTGGCAGGTCCACTGGATGATCCCGGCCCCGTCGGAGACCGACGCGCTGCTGACGTCCAGGCACTTGCCGGAGTTCCGGCTGGTGATGGACGCCGCCTGGCTGCCTGCCGTGCCCAGCCCGACGAGTTCGACGTAGTCGATCGCATACCACCTGGAGGTGGCCGAAGGGTGCGCCCCGACGACGCGGAACTCGATCTCGTGGGACCCGGCCGCGAGCTCGACGACCCCGGCGTGCTGGTCGTAGTACTGGAGGCTGCCGTACTCGTCGAGCGGCCCGCCGACCGGCTGCCCGTCGACGGAGATCTGCGCCATGCCGCGGGAGGCCAGGTTCTTCAGGCCCGCGCGCACGTGATAGACCCCGCTTTCGGGCACGTCGACGGTGTACGTCACCGCCTGCCCGTTCGCGGTGGCCTCCAGGACGGTCGCCTCACCGCCGCTGAGCTCCTCCTCCGCGAACGTGCGGTGCGTGACGCCGCTGGTGGCCGTCGCCGGCAGGTCCTCGGCCTCCCATCGGGTGGTCGCCGCCGCGGTGAGCGCGGGGAGCACGTCGACGCGGAGTGCCGCGCCCGCCGGCACGGGAAGCTCGACGGTCGCGCTGCCGCCGGAGACCGTCACGTTCTGCTCGAACTCGGTGAGCGGGTTCGTCAGGGTCTCCGCGTTCGCCATGGACTCGGCCCGCACGTGCACCTGTCCGTCGCGCACGAGTGCGGACGGGAGGTTCTGGAGCTGCAGCGTCACGGTCTGGGCCTCGGACGTCTGGTTGCCGGCGAGGGCGACCGAGCGGTGCAGTCCGGTGTCGACCGCCGCGAACGCGTCGACCGTGGTCGGTGCGGTCGAGGTCGTCCCGACCATGCGGCCGGTCATGTCCTTGTAGGCGTGGTAGTTCCACCACACGCCGCGCGGCAGCGACACGGTGGCGCGGTCGGCCGCATTGCCGAGGCTGGCACGGAAGCGGTCGTCGTCACCGACCCACTCCCAGGCCGAGTACAGCGCAGAGTCCATGCCGAACGGGATCGCCCGCTCGAACTGGGCCAGCCAGCGCACGTTCTTGCCGGTGTGCCAGGCATTCGCGTTGGCGTATCCGGTGCCCTGGTACTCGGTGACGGCCATCGGCATCGGCTCGATGTCGTTGTCGAGCATCCACTGCCGGATCTGGGCGGCATGACCGGGGACGTCGGCGGGCGGGTCGGTCAGTTCGTGCCAGGACAGGACGTCGGGGAGGCAGTCGTTGTCCCGGCAGTGGGTGAGGAACTGGGTCAGGAAGCTGAAGTCGTACCGGGCGATCTCCGGGGCCTGCACCTTGGCGTCCGGGTCGAGCGCTCGCATGCGGTCGTAGGCGACGTCGTGGGCCGCCAGGTAGCCCTCGAAGTTGTTCCGCCACTGGAGGTCGGGCTCGTTCCAGGTGATCCAGGACTCGAACTCCAGGTCGCGGTCCTGAGCTTCCTGGTAGACCTCGGTGACGATCTCACGCCAGGTGTCGTAGTCGCCGCCGTCGCCGGGACGGTATCCCTGGCGCGGGTCGTCCGGGTCGGCGACGTAGTAGTACAGGCCCATCTGGAGCGCCGCGCCGGTGGCGGCGACCCGGTCGTAGGTGTCCTGGTCGTACAGGCTGGGCAGGTTGGAGTGGTAGTCGGCGCCGCGGATCGCGTGCACGTCCACGCCGTCGATCAGGTACTGCGAGGGGTCCTGGGCGTCGATGCCGTGCAGGAACCCGCTGGCGACGTGCGTGGCCGGGCCGATGTCGGTGGCGTAGTCGATCGTGATGCCGATGGGGTCCGCCGCCGACGCGCTGAGCGCACCGGCGGATCCGGACACGAGCAGGGCAGCAGTTGCCGCGATGGCGAGAGACGTCCGTTGTCTCAACATGCGTGGTTCCTTCCGTGAAGGTGTTTCGAGTGGTCCCGGCCGGCCCCCGGCCCGGCCTCTGGTGCGGACGGCTTGTGGTGGTCGCGATCGTTGCGACCGACGCCGGCACGTGGTCGCAACGATCGCGCCCACCACAAGCCGTCACGGTGTGAGGAGTCGGGCTCCCTGCCGGGCCGGCATGCTGAGCTCGGCGGGCTCTGCCACGGGCGCCGGGATCGGCTCGGGCGCGTAGGACGCGCCGCTGGACGTCGTCATGAGGCCGCCTCGGCCCGCCCGGCGCCGTCCGCCGTCGGCCGGCCGTCGGAGCTCGACGACAGGCATGGACACCTCCTCCTCGAGGGTCGCGACCCGGAACCCGGGCAGATGGTGAAACGTGTCACCGGTGACACGTGTCACTATGGTTGTGGTCGCTCAGCCCGCTGTCAAGAGGATGGAGAAAGCCGTGAATGCGTCGAGCCCACCGACGATCCGTGACGTCGCGCGTGCCGCCGGGGTCTCACAGACGACGGTGTCCTACGCCCTGACTGGTAAGGGCGCAATTTCCCCCGCCACACGCGCGCACGTCCTGAACGTCGCGGAGTCGGTCGGGTACCGGCCGAACCTCGCCGCCAGATCGATGCGCACGCGTCGCTCGGGCCGCCTCGCCGTGATCACCGGTGTCGCCGTCGACAACCAGATGTGCATGCTCACCGGCGCGAGCCAGGCGGCGCACGACGCGGGCTACGTGATGGAGACCAGCATCGTGGACGGTCCCGTGGAGGAGCGGACCGAGAGGGTGCTCGAGCTGGCGGGCAGCGCGCAGTACGAGGGCATCCTGACTTTGGTGCCCGTGCTTCCGCAAGGACGACCGGACGGCGAGAACTCGGCCCCGGTCCTGGCCGCGACGGCATTCGACGATCAGATGCACAGCGCGGGCGAGCTGGCCGATGCCAGTCTGCTGGAGACCTTCGTCGAGACGCTCGTCGCGGCCGGGCACCGCCGGTTCGTGCACGTCGCCGGATCGCCGGAGTTCGCGTCGGCTCGAGCGCGCCGCGACACCTACCTCGCCTGTGTGGAGCGCCATGGCGTGGAGTCCCTCGGCGTGCTCGGTGGGGACTGGCTCGCGGAGTCGGGCAGGCAAGCCGTGCTCGCGTTGCCCGTGGACGCGCCACCGGTCGCCGTCGTCGCCGCCAACGATCTGCTGGCGGTGGGCGTCCTGCGGGGTGCCGCGGAGCGGGGATGGTCCGTGCCGGGTGACGTCGTCGTCACCGGATGGGACAACGCGGCGTTCGGCGCGCACACCATGCCGTCGCTCACCACCGTGGACGTGGACTTCCAGACGGCCGGACGCCACGCCATGCAGCTCCTGATCGCGACGATGCGGGGGGAACCGGTACCCCCACGCGGATCCGCGCTCCACCGGATCGCCTGGCGCGAGTCGACCGGGCACACCGTGCCGCCGTCGGCCGCATGATGTGGTCCCGCCGGAGGCGGCGCGGGCCGACGCACCTCGAGAAAGCGCCGGCCCGCACCCGTCCCTGGCGTCAGGCGGAAGCGGCCCACGGGCCCCAGGCCCCGCCGGGCTCCTGGTTGCGGGTCCGCCGCTGGGCCTCGTAGACGACGCCGTCGTGGACGACGACGTCACCGTCCGTGAAGATCCGCGACGGCGTCCACACGGCCATGCCGTCGGCGTTCGTCGCGATCTCCTGCCACGGCCCCCAGGGACTCGCGCCGGGCGTCCGGTTCCTCGTCCGCCATGTGGCGAGCCACGCCGAGCCGTCGTGCTCGACGAGGTCCTCCGGCTGGTAGACCGTGGCCGCGTCCCAGGGGTCGGCGATCATGATCTCGACGGTCGCGGTCACGGAGGCCGCCCCGGGAGCCGTCAGCCCGTCGTCGACGGCGACGGACACCGGTGTCGACGTCGAGGCCGCTGAGTCGAAGGGCTCGACGTCGTAGCCCTCGGCGGGGAGTTCCGCCGTCGACTCGTCGGAACGGGTGGCCGTCACGACGAGGTCGACCGTCTCGGGTGTCACGTCCGTCGGGTAGACGTTCCGCACGGCCGCCACGTCGATCGCCGTGACGGCCGGCACGAGGGCGTCCACCGCCGATGTGAGGGCATTCGCGGCCTCGTCGACCTGCTGCTGCGTCGGCGTGGCGGCGTCGCGCACCGACCTCGCGGCCCCGAGCGCCTCGTCCAGCGCGGACCAGGAGTCGGCGCCGTACCGCGAGTCGTCGAGCGACTCGGCGTCCGTGATCGCCTGCTCCAGCGAGGCGGTGTCCACGCGCTCGAGGACCGTGAGTTCCAGTGCCGGTGCCATGCCCGCCGCGTTGGGGTTGCGCTCCGCGCCCTCCCGGCTGACGAAGATGATGTCCTTCCTCCCGGTCTCGTTGACGGCGAGGCGGAGCACGTCGTCGCCGGTGTCCAGGGAGGACACCCACGCGGTCACGTCGGTGCGGGCGACCGAGCCGACGGGGACCTGGTCGTCGCGGTACGTCACGTCGTTGCCGACCTTCGCGGGAGCCGTGACGTCGAACGGCTCGGACTCCAGGACCTCACCGCTGTCGACCGAGGGCTTGTTCACCCAGGTCATGGCATCGTTGACAGTGTTCGTGCGCGAGGGGGGCGTCGTCTTGCCGTCACCCTCGAGCCAGGTCCCGGGCACCTGTGCCACGCGCAGGGTGTCCGTTCCGCTGAGCCCTGTCTTCGTCGGTCCCATGTAGGTCATGACGAGGTCGGCCCGCAGCAGGTCGGCACCGGTGAGCATGTCGTCGACCTCCGACAGGTCGAACGCGAGGTAGGTGAGCTTGGCGTCCCGGTTGGACTCGCCGCCCGGATACGTCGAGCCGAGCGGGCCGTAGGAGTCGTTGCCCCAGCCCATGACTCGCAGGTGCTCGTTGTCGCCGTAGTTCAGGTTCTCCTCGGCATTCCAGGTCTGCACGTTCGTGTCGGCCAGCACCGGGATCCTGAACGTCGTCGCCGACGGGTCGGTGACGGTGATCGCCACGGAGCGCGTGGACGACGCGTCGCGGGTGTCCGTCGCGACGAACCGCACCTGGTGGTCACCGGCCTGATCCCGCGTGGGTGTCCAGGTGAAGACGCCGCTCGTCGCGTCGAAGCTCGCGCCGCCGGGCAGGTCGCCGTCGGCGACCGACAGCGTGATCTCGTCGCCGTCGCCGTCGCTCGCCGTGACCTCGAACCGGAGCTCCTCGCCCACGACGGCCTCCTGGTCCGCGATCTCGTCGATGACCGGGGCGACGTCCTCGGGGAAGTCGAGATCCTTGTTGACGACGTTGTCGAGGGTCAGGTCCGTCTGGCTCAGGCGGGTCACCGGCGTCCCGTCGAGCGTCAGGTTCCTGATCGTCAGGTCGGTGACGTTCCGGATGTTCGACGGCTTGTTCTCCGAGAACCACACGTTGTCCAGGGTGACCTGGCCGATCCTGTCGGCCGGGTCCGAGCTCGCCTTGCCGGAGATCGCGAAGTTCGTACCGACCTTCGACGTGTCGAACGAGCTGTCGCGCACGACGATGTTCTCGTACCGCGGGTACATCGCCGGATCGACGTTCGCGATCGTGATGCCGTGCCCGCCGGCGCCGAAACCGACGTAGTTGACGTTGGTGAAGGTGTAGTCACGCAGCTGGTACCCGAACCGGTGCCCGATGCGCATACCGTTGCCGGCCCCGGCGCTCCAGCCCAGGTGATCGTTGACGGCAATGTCGAACGTGTCCTCGGTGTCCCAGGTCAGGCGGTCGGGATCCTCCTCGAACTGGTCGCTCGGGTTGTAGTGCCCCGTGGCGAACGTGTCGTCGTTGCCGAGCGTCAGCGCCCCGTTGACGGTGATGTGCTGGCCGCTGGCCAGGTCGATCCCGTCGATCCACGGCTGGGCGTACGGGGTGAGGCCCTTGATGTTGTTGAAGGTGACGTTCTTCGCGGTGTGCGTCTCCCAGTTCCACTGCTTCGCGTCACGCATCAGCGTGTCGTTGAACACGATGTTCTCCGACCGGACGAGCATCACGCCGCCCTGGTGGTAGGACGTCGCCGCGTCGTGGCGCCAGCCTCCGTTGGCCGTGTCGTAGTTGGCGAAGCCGTTGCCGTCGAAGACGCCGCGTCCCTCGATGGTGATGTTGGCCGAGTCCCAGATGCCGATCCCCGGTTCGAGGGACTCCATGGTCGGCTGGATGCGGTTCTTCAGCAGGGCACCCTCGTCGACGTAGATGCGCACGGGCTTGGTCCGTTCGCGCAGCTCCAGGCCCGCGTACGTGTACCAGCCGTCCGGGAAGTACAGCGTGTCCTTGGTGTCGTCGGAGTACAGCGCGTCGATCGCGGCCGCGACGTTCTCCGACTGATCCGTCGCCCCCGTGAGATCGGTGACGAAGTCCGAGGCGTCGACGACGTTCGCCGCGTCCGGGTCCGGCACGCCGGCCGGGTCCTCCGTCGGGTCGTTGACGATCGCGAGCCCCGGCTGCGCACCGTTGACCTCGAGGACGGCGTACCGCAGGGCGTCGCTCATCTCGAAGGTGAGCGTGTTCCCGTCGACGGTCACGGCGCCGTCGGGGTAGTAGCGCTCGGGATAGATCGTCCAGCTCGTGATGGGTTCGCTGTTCGTCACGGTGAGCGTGGGTGTCTCGTCGTCGGACGCGAACCGGGCAACCGCCATGCGGTTGTTGCTCCGGTTGGCGTACTTCGTCACGAACACGTCGGTGTCGTTCGCCTCGAGCGCGAACCGCTCGGACGCCACGTCCCCGGGCGTCGCCCGGTACGCGTGCACGGGTGCGTCCGCCTCGGCGGACGCCGGAACCGCAGTGGCGGCCACCACGGCAGCCGGGGCGAGCAACGCCCCGACCGCCACGATCGCCGACCACCGGAGACCTAACCTCTTTGTCATGTCCTTCTCCTTCTTGTCGGGCGGGGCCGTCGGCCTCGACGGCCCTGCTTGGCGCGCGCCCGCGGAGCGGTGTCCGCGCGCCGGTCGTGCCGAATCGGCCTCCTCTCTCGGATGTCAGTGCGGTTCGGGCGGCCGTTGTTCGGCCGCGGGTCAGCCTCGCGGCCGGAGGGTGAGCACGGCCCAGGCGGGGGCCGGCAGGCTGAAGGCAACCGACGTCGACCCGCCCGCCGTCGCGCTCGTCGTCGGGAGCTCGACGGTCTCGACGGGCTGCGCCTCGGCGGTGTTCGTCGCATGCCTGTCGCCCTCGTCGGGGGCGGCCAGGACGAGGGCGGACGCCACGTCCAGGTCGCCCGCGACGGTCAGCTCGACGGGCAGTGCCTCCTCGATGCCCCGGTGCACGACGAACACCGACACCGTGCCGTCGTCGTCGACCGAGGCGACGGAGTCCAGGGCCGGCACGTCGCCGTACCTCGCGGTCGCGACGCCAGGGGCCGTGACCGTGGGCGGTACGACGCGCCCGCGCGCGAACCGTGAGGTGAGCTGGAACGGGAAGTAGGTGGTCTGCCGCCACGCCGGGCCGCCGGGTTCGGTGCGGATCGGTGCGATGACGTTGACGAGCTGCGCGAGGTTCGCCATCGAGATGCGGTCCGCGTTGCGGACCATGGCGACGAGCAGGGCTCCGACGACGATTCCGTCGGTGACCGAGTACTCGTCCTCGATGAGCCGCGGCGCGTGCAGCCACTCACCGGCGGCGACCTCGTCGGCCTGGGCGTTCCACCGGCTGTTGTACCAGACGTTCCACTCGTCGATGCTCAGCCCGGGCGGCGTCGTGCCGGTCTCGTCCGCGACCTCGTCGACGATCGCACCGATGTCCTCGACGAACGCGTCCAGTTCGATGCCGGAGGCCAGGAACCCGGTCGTGTCGTCTCCGATCTCCTCGACGTACAGGTGCAGGGAGATGTGGTCGGCGATGCCGGCAGTGTGCCGCAGGACGGTTCGTTCCCACTCCCCGTAGGTCGGCATCGCGCGGTTGGAGCTCCCGGCGACGACGAGCTCGAGCCGGGGGTCGCACAGTTTCATGAGCCGTCCGGTCTCGGCGGCGAGGCGGCCGTACTCGTCGGCGGTCTTGTGGCCGATCTGCCACGGTCCGTCCATCTCGTTGCCGAGACACCACACGCGGATCCCGAACGGTTCGTCGCGGCCGTTGCGGCGGCGGCGCTCGGACAGCTCGGTCCCGCCGGGGTGGTTGGCGTACTCGAGCAGGTCGGCCGCCTCCTCGATGCCACGAGTACCCAGGTTGACGGCCTCGACGATCTCCAGGCCGGCACGCTCCGCCCAGCTCGCGAACTCGTGCAGGCCGACGCGATTCGTCTCGATGCTGTGCCACGCGGGCTCCCGCCGGACCGGCCTCTCGTCGACCGGGCCGACGCCGTCCTCCCAGCGGTAGCCCGACACGAAGTTCCCGCCGGGATACCGGCACAGCGTCCCTCCGAGGTCACGGACGAGTTCGAGCACGTCCTCCCGGAACCCGTCCGGGCCGGCAGCCGGATGCCCCGGCTCGTAGATGCCGTCGTAGATGCTCCGCCCCATGTGCTCGACGAAAGTGCCGAACAGCCGCCGTGAGATCGTTGCTCCGGCCTCGCCGGGGTCGACGTCGATACGCCCGATATCCATTCTTCTCCTCTTCACCGGTCTCGTGGTGTCATTCGGCAACGGTGAAGCCCTGCTGCGTGCCGTAGCTCACGTTCTGCTCCTGCCAGACGGTCAGGCCGTCGTTGATGTCGCCCTTGCCCAGGTACACCGGTCCGACGGCGTCGCCGTAGATGCTGTTGGAGTAGGCCTGCCACGGCAGGTACTGCCAGCCGGTTCCCACCGAGTTCGCGGCGTCGACCAGGACCCGGTTGATCTCCTGGCCGCCGAAGTACTCGGACTGGTAGCCGAGGAACTCCTCGGAGTTGAGCTCCTTCACGGTGGCGGGGAACCCGCCCTTCTCGAGGAACACCTGGATCGACTCGTCGGAGGCGTTCAGCCACTGGAGGAAGCCCGCCGCGAGCGCCGGGTTCTCCGACTGCTTCGTGACGACCTGGGTGGAGCCGCCGTTCTCCGCCGTCACGGGGTCTCCGCCGTCGTAGGTCGGCATCGGCGCGACCTGCCAGTCGCCGGCGCCGTCCTGCGCCCCGGTCTCGAAGACGCCGGGGGCCCAGGCCCCGATCGGCAGTGTCGCGATCTTTCCGCTGGACAGGCCGGCGAACCATTCGTCGCTCCATCCGGCGATCTGGCTGACCAGGTCCTCCTGCACGAGCGTGGTCCAGGTGTCGGCCCACCGTTGGCTGCCCTCGTCCTGGAGGTCGACGGTGACGGTCTCGCCGTCGACCTCGAACGGCCGCCCGCCGGCCTGCCAGATCATGGCGGTTCCGAATCCGGCGTCGGTGCCCGAGTCGTTGGTGATGTAGTACTCCGGGTCCGCGGCGTGCAGCTCGCGGCCTGCCTCGACGTACTCGTCCCAGGTGGTCGGGACCTCGAGCCCGAACTCGTCGAACACCTTCTTGTTGTAGAAGAGTGCCATCGGGCCGGAGTCCTGGGGCAGTCCCCAGATCCCGCCCTGTGAGACGGACGCCCAGGTCGAGGCGGTGTACAGCGACTCGTGGTCGGCGAAGTCGTAGGCCGTGAGGTCGACGAGGCTGTCGGCGATGACGAACTGGGGGAGCGCCTGGTACTCGAGCTGGACCACGTCGGGTGCGCCGGAGCCCGCCGAGATGGCGTTCTGGAGCTTGAGGTTGTTGTCGTTCGCGCCGCCGGTGTCGACGAGGTTGACGTCCACGTTCGGGTACGCCTCCTCGAACGCGGCGACCTGGGCCTCGGCGGAGGGCGTCCAGGTCCAGTAGGTGATCGAGCCGCCTTCCTCGAGGGCCGCGTCGATGGCTGCGGCTCCTCCGCCGGCGCCGTCGGTGCTGTCTCCCGCGGTGCTGCCGCCGGAGCAGGCCGCGAGGCTTGCGCTGAGAAGTCCGGCCGCGGCCGCCGCGGCGGCCACCCGGGTGAGGGCGCGTGTAGTCATGATCCTTGGTCCTTCCACATCGTTGGAGATGAATCAACTGCGGTTCTGGGTGGGCGAGCCGGAGCGGGCTCGACCCGCGAGCTACTGCTTGACGCTCCCGGCGGCCAGGCCGGACTGCCAGTAGCGCTGGAGGTAGAGGAAGACGATGACGATCGGCACGATGGTCAGCAGCGAACCGGTGATCACCAGGTTGAACACGGGTTCCGACCCGATCCCGGAGGCCTGCTGGTTCCACTGGTTCAGGCCGATGGTCAGCGGGAACAGGTCCGGGTCGCTGAGCATGATCAGCGGCAGGAAGTAGTTGTTCCACGTCGCGACGATCGAGAACAGGGCGACCGTGACGATGCCCGGGGCGAGCAGTCGCAGGGAGATCGTGAAGAAGGTCCGCACCTCGCCGGCGCCGTCGACGCGTGCGGCCTCCAGCAATTCTGTGGGCACGGAGTCGACGGCGTAGACCCAGATCAGGTACAGGCCGAACGGGGAGATCAGCGAGGGGATGACGATCGACCAGACGGTGTTGGTGAGGCCCATCTGGCTGAACATCAGGAAGGTCGGCACCGCGAGTGCCGTGCCCGGGACCGCGATCGCCCCGAGGACGACGGCGAAGACGGCACGCTTGCCGGGGAAGGTGAACTTCGCCAGGCCGTATCCCGCGAGGGTGGCGAGGGCGGTCGCCCCGCCGGCGCCGAGGACGACGTACAGCAGCGTGTTGCCGAACCAGCGCAGGAAGATGCCGTCCTGGTAGACGAGCGTGTCGTGGATGTTCTGGAAGAGGGCGAACGGGCCGTCGAACCAGAGCCCGAATGAGCCGAGCAGGGAGTCGAGTGTCTTGGTCGAGCTGATCAGGAGCCAGACCAGCGGGAGCAGCGAGTAGATCACGAACAGCGACATGGCCACCGTGAGGAGTTTCGAGTTGCGTGGCGTGAGCCAGCCGCTGGAACGTTCGGACCGGCGGTCGAGGGCGGGAGTGGTCATCGCTGCTCCTGTCGCATGCCGCGCAGCTGTACGACGTAGGCGATCACGGCGGTCGCGATGCCCATGACGATCGCGACCGTCGCCGCGTAGTTCACCTGTTGCCCCAGGAAGCTGAGGTTGTACGCGTACATGTTCGGTGTGTAGTAGGTGGAGATGAGGCTCGGGGCCAGCGAACGCAGGATGTTGGGTTCGTTGAAGAGCTGGAAGCTGCCGATGATCGAGAAGATCGTGGCGATCGTGATGGCGCCGCGCAGTGCCGGGAGCTTGATGCTCCTCACGATGCGGAACTGTCCCGCACCGTCGAGCGCTGCCGCCTCGTAGAGCTCCTCGGGGATGGTCCGGAGCGCGGCGTAGAAGATCAGCATGTTGTAGCCGACGAACTCCCACGTGACGATGTTGCCGATCGCGAAGAGGATCGCGGACGGGGAGAAGGGCATGAGCACGTCGGCGCCCAGCAGGTCGTTGACGTTCCCGGTCAGACCCATCCGTGGCGAGTACATGAAGCCCCACATGAGCACGGCGACGACGCCGGGCACCGCGTAGGGCAGGAACATCCCGATACGGAAGAAGGACGCGCCGGCGAGGCGCCGGGAGTCGATCGCCAGCGCGGCGACCAGGGCGAGGCCGAGCATCACGGGGACCTGCACCGCCAGGAACAGCGTGACGCGCGCTGCGCCCTCCAGGAACTTCGGGTCCGTGAAGGCCAGGACGTAGTTGCCGAGACCGACAAACTCGGTGCCCCCGACAAGCCGTGTGCGAAAGAGGCTCAGGATGAGCGAGTACAGCACCGGCGCGAGAAAGGTCAGCGCGAACACCGCCATGAACGGGCCGACGAAGATCCACCCGCGCCAGTCGCGGGCGCTGCGTCGGTGGGTCGGTGCGTCGGTTCGTGCTCCCGCGGTCGGGGGGAGAGGTCTGGTGCCCGCCACGGGGGCTGTTCTGGTCGCCATCGGCCCAGGCTTTCGTTGGTCGGTCTTTGCGTGTTGGCGCTAACATGGCACCGATCGATCGCCATGTCAACGCAAACATGTAGAGTTTGTCGCATGACTGATCGTGACGTGGCGAACGCGCCGGCTGCTTCCGGGGGCAGCCGCGGTCCCTCCATGCTGGACGTTGCCCGGCTTGCCGGTGTCTCGGAGCAGACCGTTTCCCGCGTCTCGAGGGGGCGCACCAACGTGCTGCCGGACACGCGGGAACGTGTGCGGG
Organism: Myceligenerans halotolerans; assembly: GCF_054782975.1. NCBI lineage: Bacteria > Bacillati > Actinomycetota > Actinomycetes > Micrococcales > Promicromonosporaceae > Myceligenerans > Myceligenerans halotolerans. The sequence goes on along the minus strand of NZ_BAAGRL010000007.1, from coordinate 93,247 downwards.
CGGCAATGCGCGAACTCGGCTACCGGCCCAACCGCGCCGCTCGGGCGTTGAAGTCCGGCCGCTTCCGCAACATCGCGGTCATGGCCTACTTCAGCTCGTCCTACGGCACGGCGCAGTGGATCAGCTCCGTCACCCTCGAGGCCGCGCGCGCCGGGTACTCGGTGACGCTCGTCGCGCTGGAGTCGGCCGAGCCGGCCGCCGTGGCCCGTGCGTTCGACGTCCTTGCCGAACATGCTGTCGACGGCGCCGTCCTCCTCGTGGAGGAGGACGGTCTGGAGCGAGCCGGGGTCAACCTGCCCCCGGGCCTTCCCGCCGTCGTGCTGGACTCCGGGGTCGACTCGCCGTATCCGGTCATCGACAACGACCAGGCGATGGGCGCGAGGCTCGCGACGCGGCACCTGCTCGATCTGGGCCATCGGACCGTCCGGCATCTCGCCGGGCCGTTGGACTCACGTGCCGCGGCAATTCGCGAGGCCGCGTGGCGCGAGACGCTCGAAGCGGCCGGCGCGACCATCGCCGAGGCCGTCCGCGGAGACTGGAGTCCTGAGGCGGGCTATACCGCCGGCCTCGACCTCGCCGCCGACCCTGATGTCACCGCGATCTTCGTCGCCAACGACCAGATGGCTCTGGGCGTGCTCCGTGCGTTGCGGGATTCAGGGCGCCGTGTGCCCGAGGACGTCAGCGTCGTGGGGTTCGACGACGTGCCGGAATCCGCGAACTATCAGCCTCCGCTGACCACCGTGCACCAGTCGTTCGATCGGATCGGGGCAACCTGCGTGTCCGTGCTGGTCGACGAGATCGAGCGGGGCGAGCGCCACTTCCCGCCCCTCGTCCCGGTGGAGCTCGTCATCCGGGCGAGCACGGGTCGGCCGCCAGGCCGATAGGGAGGCCCACGCGCTCTCGGAACGTACTCGGTCCGAGAGCCGGCCCGTTGCCGGGCTGGAGCGATGCCGGGCTGGAGCGATGCCGCGGCGAACCGATCAGGCGCGCGGTTCGAGGTGCTCGGGTCCGAGGGGGTGGCCGGGCAGCGGGGCACGCGCCCCCGGCCGCAGGCTGTCCAGGCTCAACGCCAGCATCCGCTGGTACACGTCGTCCGGCAGCGTGCTGGAGGACGTCCGCAAGCCGGTGATCACCAACGTGATCAGCATCATCACATCACCGGTGCCGACGTCGGGCCGGATCGTGCCCTCGTCCTGCGCGATGCGCACGAGGTCGTGGAACGCGGACATGAACTCCTCCGCGGTGGCCAGTCCCTCCTGGTCGTTCCGGATGACGGACACGTAGTCCGCGGACAGGACCGTCAGTCGCAGCGTGAACCACAGGTCGGGCAGGTTCTGCAGGATCTTGAGGAAGGACTCCCATCCCTGCCCCCCGTCGGCCCGCGCATGTTGTGCGTGGGCCCGTAGGACGGCGAAGCTGTCCCGGGCTACCTCCCGGATCAGCGTGTCTCGGTCGGCGAACCGCCGGTAGAGGGTGCCCACGCCGACTCCCGCGCGACGGGCGATCTCCTCCATCGGGACGTCCGGGCCACGCTCCGCGAACACCGCTTTCGCCGCGGCGATGATCTGCTCCCGGTTACGCCGTGCGTCAGCCCGAAGCGTCAGCGGCTCTGCCATGTGTCACTCACCCTCTCGTCGGGACCTGGACGTCGCGCGGCTGGTCGACGCCGCCCGCGACGTGGTGGCGATCATGAGCGCGGCCGCCGAGGCCACTATCCCATCGTGGCGACAGCCCTCGCCGTAAGTGGACGAACATCATCCGCTTTGCTACTGTCAACCGCTAAGCGGAGGGAAAGCCTCCGGATGGGCCGACCTCAGGGAGCCGCACCATGACCGCAGAACCGCTGCCCGCCATCTCCACGATCCGCACCTGCCCCTACGCCCCGCGCGAGGAGCACGTCCAGCTCCGGGAGCGCGAGCCCGTCGCCAAGGTCACGCTGCAGACAGGCGAGAACGCCTGGGTGCTCACCCGCCACGAGGAGATCCGCGCGCTGCTCGCGGACACCCGGTTCAGCTCCGACCGCACACGTCCCGGGTTCCCCCTGATGGGTGACCGGGCCGGCGAGGGCCAGAGTCCGATCCCTCCGATGCTGATCAGCATGGATCCGCCGGACCACGGGCCCGCCCGCCGCGCGGTGCTCGGCGAGTTCACGGTCAAGCGGATCGCCCAGCTCGGGCCGCGCATCCAGGAGATCGTGGACGAGCACATCGACGCGATGCTGGCCGGGCCGCGCCCGGTCGACCTGGTCGAGGCACTGTCCCTGCCGGTGCCCTCCTTGGTGATCTCCGAACTGCTCGGGGTGCCCTACGCCGACCACAAGTTCTTCCAGACCCGGTCCGCGGTCATCGCGAAGCAGGATGCCGGCCCCGAGGAGACCCAGACGGCCCTGATGGAGCTCGGGGCCTATCTGGACGGACTGCTGCGGGAGAAGGAGGAGAACCCCACCGACGACCTGCTGGGCCGTCAGATCGTCCAGCGGCGTGACGCGAACGGTTCCGTCGACCGGGTGGACCTGATCGGCCTGTCCTTCCTCCTGCTCACCGCAGGTCACGAGACCACGGCGAACATGATCTCGCTGACCACGCTCCAGCTGACCCGGGACGCGGAGGTGCGCGAGGCGATCCGGCGGGACCCCAGCAAGACCCTGCCCGCCATCGAGGAGATGCTGCGCTACTTCACCATCGCCGAGCAGGCGCTGGCGCGGGTGGCGACCGAGGACGTCGAGATCGGAGGGCGGATCATCAAGGCCGGTGACGGGGTCATGCCCCTCTCGCACGCGGGCAACCGCGACCCGCGAGTGTTCGACGACGCCGACACCTTCGACGCCGGTCGCGGTGCCCGCAACCATCTGACGTTCGGCTACGGCCCGCACCAGTGCCTGGGCCAGAACCTGGCCCGCCTGGAGCTGCAGATCGTCATCGACACGTTGCTGCGTCGCGTCCCGGACATCCGGCCCGCCGTGCCCGTCGAGGACCTGCCCTTCAAGAAGGACACGCTCGTCTACGGCATCAACGAGTTCCCGGTCACCTGGTAGGGAGCCCGGATCGACCGGCGCAACCCCCTTCACGAAGAGCACGAAGAGAGAGCGAGCAGATATGAAGATCCTGGTAGAGGAAGACAGGTGCTGCGGGGCCGGGCAGTGCGTGCTGGTCGCGCCCGAGGTGTTCGATCAGCGGGAGGACGACGGGATCGTGATCCTCCTCGACGAGTCCCCGGCCGAGGCGCTGCGCGACGCCGTCCGCGAGTCCGCGGCCGTGTGCCCGGCGGCCGCGATCGTCCTCGAGGAGGACGCGTGAGCACGCCCGGGAACGTGCTGGTCGTCGGGGCCTCCGCCGCGGGACTGGCCACAGCGGAGGCCCTGCGCCGCAAGGGGTACCACGGAGGGCTCACCCTGCTGGACGCCGAACGGCACCGGCCCTATGACCGGCCTCCGCTCTCGAAGCAGGTCCTGTCGGGAGAGTGGGCCCCGGATCGTGCCCGGCTCCGGTCCGACGAGGCCCTGAACGCGCTGGACGCCGAGTTCGTCCTCGGCGACCCGGCGACCGGACTGGACGCGGCGACGCGCAAGGTCACGACCGCCTCGGGGCGAGTGCTGGCCCCGGACGCCGTCGTCGTGGCCACCGGGTTGCGGCCGCGTACCCTGCCCGGCCAGGAAGGACTGTCGGGCGTGCACGTGCTGCGTGGTCTCGACGACTCGCTCGCCCTGCGCGAGGATCTGCTCTCCGCGACGCGGGTGGCCGTGGTCGGCGACGGGGTGCTCGGGGCGGAGATCGCCGCGACCGCATGCGGCCTGGGCGTGGACGTGACCATGATCGGTCCGCAGCCCGCGCCGCTGGCCGCCCAGTTCGGGCCTCTCGTCGCGGGCCTCCTGGCCGATCTGCACACCGGGCGGGGCGTGCGACTGCACCTCGGCACGGGCGTCGATGCGCTGGTCGGTGACCAGGGAAGGGTCACTGGTGTGCGACTGTCGGACGGCTCTCTGGTCCAGGCCGACACGGTGGTCGTGGCCGTCGGAGCGGCGCCGGTGACGGAGTGGCTCGAGGGCAGCGGGCTCAGGCTGGACAACGGGGTGGTGTGCGACGCGTACTGCCGGGCGGCGGAGGGCATCTACGCGGTCGGCGATGTGGCCCGCTGGCTCCACCATCGAGACGGCACGCTGATGCGGCTGGAGAACCGGACCAATGCCACGGAACAGGCGATCGCCGTGGCGGCCGGCATTCTCGGAGAGGGCGAGCCCTACACGCCGGTGCCGTACCTGTGGACCGACCAGTTCGACGTCAAGATCCAGGTGTTCGGCTCGGTGGGTGCCGACGCCGAGACGGTTGTGGTGGACGGCGATCCGAAGGACGGGCGGTTCGTCGCACTCTACGGGCGAGACGGCCGGGTGTGCGGTGTGCTCGGGTGGAACATGCCCAAGCGGACCCGCCTGCGTCGCGGGCTGATTGTCGAGTCCGTCCCCTGGGACGCCGTGGCGTCCCTCTCCTAGGGCCCGCTTCCGCCGGGGCGTCGGGGTCGTCGGCCCGCGGTCCCGGCGGTTCCTCCTGCGCGGTCGGCCCTCGGTGCGTACCGGCCGGGTCGGTGCTGACGGTCGACGGCGAGGCCCTCGTCGGGCGCGAGGGTGTCAATGATCCCGAGGTCGCACGTGCTGGGAGATACGCGCCCGACCCTGAATGTTTATGATTGAGTATGATCGGGAATGTGCTTGACATCGGCGGGTGTTTGCGCAGACACTGACATCTGCGCGGCCGGGCCGGGATCGATGTGCACGCAAGAGATCGCCGATGATCGATAGTGATCATTGACTCTCGGTGCGAGATCGGAGTCGGGTAAACCACGGCCCTGCAAGGGGCGCGGTTGTTCGCGGGCCTTCCCGCTCGTGCGGCGCACCTCTTCGGACCGAGCCTGTTCCGAGTTCGGGCCCCGCGCGACTCATGACGGAAGTACGCAGTGTCAACGATGACAGGAGCACTCATGGATACCGACCACCCCGTACTCACCTCAAGGCCGCCTGGCGCCCGCCGAGCGGTGGCGCGCGCGCGTACCGCTCTCGCGACCGTCACCGTGATGCTGCTGTCACTCCTGGCCGCCCCCGTTCTCGGCAAGGTCGGCACCGCGCCCGTTGCGCAGGCCGCGGAGGCCGCCGTCTCGTACGTCCAGCTGGAGAACCGCGGGACGGGGATGTTCATCGACGGCATGGGCCGGTCGGGGGACGGTGCCAACGCCGGGCAGTGGTCCGGCAGCGCCAGCTCCAACCAGCAGTGGAGCATCGAGACGGTGGGGGAGTACGTCCGGATCAAGAATCGGGCGACCGGGCTCTACCTGGACGGCATGGGCCGTTCGACGGGTGGGTCGATCTGCGGCCAGTGGAGCGACTCCGGGAGCAACAACCAGCAGTGGACGCAGGAGTCCAGTGGCGCCTTCGTGAAGTTCCGGAACCGCGCCACGGGCCTGTACCTCGACGGCGCCGGGTGGGAGGAGAACGGGGCCGACCTGAAGATGTACGGCGCCAGCAGCAGCCACAACCAGCAGTGGTCGATCGTCGATCAGCGCCGGATCGCGCTCGACGGCAACGACGTCAGGGCCGACAACGTCAACGGGCTCACGTTCAAGGGTTTCGGGATGCTGAGTGCCAACAGCACGAGTGCGCTGCTCCTGGACTACAAGTCCGAGAACCCCGAGAAGTACGCCGAACTGATGAGGATCCTGTTCGGCGGCGACAACCCTGTCGTCAACCACTTCAAGATCGAGATGGGCAACGACCGGAACCAGTCCACCGGGCCGGACCCGGCCTCCATGCGATGGGAGGCCGAGGCGCCGAACGTCGAACGTGTGCCTGGTTTCCAGCTCGCGGCCGACGCCTGGAAGATCAACCCTGACCTGAGGGTGAGCGTCCTGCGGTGGAACGCGCCCGCGTGGGCCGACACCAACACCAAGGTCTACTCGTGGTACAAGAGCACGATCCTGGAGGCGTACCGCACGTACGGCTACATGGTCGACTACGTCAACCCTGGGTTCAACGAGCACACCGCTGACTTCACCTGGACCAAGCAGTACGCCGATCTCGTGAAGAACGACAGCACCGGATTCGCGAACTCGACGGAGCGGGCCCTCTACAACGACATCGGCGTCGTCATCTCCGACGAGGCTTCCCTCGGGACGTTCGGCGACGAGATGGTCGCCGACGCCACGCTGCGCGATGCCGTCGAGGTGGCTGGGTATCACTACTACACCGACGACGACAGTGCCGGAAACTTCACGGCCCTCGCCGAGCAGTTCGACAAGGAGATCTGGAACAGCGAGGCGCAGGCCACGTTCAGCAACTCCGCGTTCCGGCCCCACAACAACACGCAGGACCCGACCGTCGCCGGGACCGGCATCGGCGGAACCGGGAGCGCCCTGGAGATGGGCAACACGATCATCAAGGGCTTCGTCAAGTCCCGCCGTACCCACTTCATCTACCAGCCGCTCGTGGGTTCCTTCTACGCGGGCGGGCAGTACTCCTTCAAGGAGGTCGTCGGTGCGCGCGACCCCTGGTCGGGCTGGCTGCACTACGACGTGGGTGTCGACATCCTGCGGCACTTCAGCTGGTTCGCGAAGACGGGGTGGGAGAACGCGGACAACACGGCCGGGATCTGGCGGGCCGTCCCTCAGGCCAGCTTCACCGGCGCCACCGGCACGAACCCGGTGAACGGGCGCAACGGCACTCCCAGCTACATGACGCTCGCGGCTCCCGACAAGACCGACTTCTCGACGGTCTTGACGAACGACAGCGAGTACGAGCAGACCTACACGATCAGCGCCGTCAACATGGCGTACTCGGGTACTCCGGACCTGGAGGTCTGGGAAACGCGTGCGGCCGACACGGGGCAGGCGTTCAACGCCAACTACATGAAGTACCTCGGAGACGTCTCGGCCGACTCGGCCGGCGTGTACACGGTCACCGTTCAGCCGTACTCGGTGGTCACCGTCACGACGCTGGAGAACCACCTGAACCCGGAGTTCGGTGTGCCGTTGCCGGTCGAGGGGCAGCGCACCGTGCTCGACACCGACTCCACCGGCGCCGGCCACGACACCGGTGACAGCGTCCTCTATGCCGACGATTTCGACTACTCCGGCAAGACCGTCCCGGTGATCGGGGCCGACGGCGAGATCGTCGGAAGCGAGGACTACATCGAGTCCCGCGGCGGCTCCCAGAGCGTGATTCCGCGCTACACCGGCGACCGCAACGGCGCCTTCGAGGCATTCCTCCCCACCGGATCCACGAACTACGTCCTGCGTCAGCAGCTCGACCAGGACATCATGGGACTCGGCGGCGCCTGGAACGGTGGTGATCCGGTGACCCGGATCGGGGACAACCGGTGGCTGAACTACACGGCCGGCGTCGACGTGACGTTCGAGAGCGACAGCACCCAGGGCGGTAGCAACTACGCCGCGATCGGTGTTCGCCAGCAGCACGGCGACACCAGCTCGCCCTACAAGCTGAAGTTCTGGTACGACGGCGGCTGGTCGATGCACGTCAACGGCAGCTCGGTGGCGAACGGGAACGTCGTCACCGGTGCCGGGGGCGTCACCATTCCAGGATTCGACGACTCCTTCGACGCGTGGCACAACATCGCGGTCAAGGCCGCCGGCGACACCGTCACGGCGTACGTCGACGACGTTGCCCTCACCACCTACACGGACCCCACGCCGAAGCTGTCGGGCCGCGTCGAACTGGTCAGTGGCTACTACCACACACAGTTCGACAACCTTCGGGTCGAGACGGTCGACGGGTTCGCGCCGTACTACACCGAGCTCCTGGACGGTCTGGAGATGCAGGACCTCGCCCCCACGCCCGCCACGAAGCTCGTCTACGGCGGAGCGTGGGATCACGCGAACGGCAAGAGCATGTACGACTACCAGCGAAGCCTCTCCACGAGCGAGGGCAGCGGTTCGACGCTGACCTACACCTTCGACGGGACGGGCCTCGACATCCTGGGGCCAAACGACGGCTCCGCTGTCCTCGAGGTCACCGTGGACGGGCAGGTCGTCGATGCCTCCGCAGCGACTCTTGACTCCGATCGGCTCTACCAGGCCTTCACCCTGCGGGGCCTGAGCGACAACAGTCACACGGTGCAGGTCAAGGTCCTCAGCGGCACCCTCGTCGTGGACTCCGTAGGCGTGGTACCCGCCGGATAGGCGGAACGCGGAGCACGGATCACGGGGCGCGTCGGCAGAACACCGCCGTCGCGCCCCGTGCCGTGGTGGTCCCGCTCACGACCCGGCCGGCGCGCCGTCCGGCTCGGGGTGCCGTCGCACGGCCTGCTCCAGCCGCGGATACACCCGCAACGCGTTGTCGCCGAGGACGGCCGTGACCTGGTCCGCCGTCAGGGTGGCGGCTTCGACGTAGCGCCGGGTGTCGTCGAATGGGTGGCCCGTCGTCGGATCGTCTCCGCGCACGGCGCCGATCATCTCGGACCCGAAGAGCAGGCTACGGTGGTCGATCACCGAGAGCAGGAGGTCGATGCCCTCCTGGTGGTAGACGCAGGTGTCGAAGAAGACATTGCTCATGACGTGCGACGACAGGTCTGGTCGACCGAGCATGTCCGCCAGTCCGCGGTAGCGGCCCCAGTGATAGGGCACGGCACCACCGCCGTGCGGGATCACCAGCCGCAGCGTGGGGAAGTCGGCGAACAGGTCGCCTTGGACGAACTGCATGAACGCCGTCGTGTCCGCCGCGAGGTAGTGCGCCCCGGTGGCGTGGAACGCGGCGTTGTCGCTGGCCGAGACGTGGATCATCGCGGGCACGTCGAGCTCGGCCAGCTTCTCGTACAGCGGGTACCAGTAGCGGTCGGTCAGAGGCGGCGACGTCCAGTGCCCGCCACTCGGGTCGGGGTTGAGGTTGCAGCCGACGAACCCCGCCGCCACGCACCGTTCCAGCTCGGCCACGGCGGCGTCCAGCCCGGCGCCGGCGCTCTGCGGGAGCTGGCACACCGGGACGAACACCCCCGGAAACAGGGCGGCCACCCTCCCGACGAGATCGTTGCACGCCCGTGCCCAGGCGATGCTGGTGCCCAGGTCGCCGAGATGATGACCCATCGCCGAGGCGCGGGGCGAGAAGAGCGTCACGTCCGTGCCGCGCTCCCGGACCAGCCGGAGCTGGTTCGCCTCGATGGTCGAGCGGATCTCGTCGTCCGAGATCGAGGGGTACGACGGCGCGCCGCCGCCCGCGTGCCAGGCGTCGAGCTGCCGGCCGCGCCAGGCGGTGTGGGCCGCGGGAGCCGTCGTGTAGTGGCCGTGGCAGTCGATGATCATGCGTCCTCCGTGTGTTCCAGTGCCACCGGCCGGTAGCGCCGGTCGTCCGTGCCTTCGGCCGCCGGTGTGCCGTGGGTGTGGAACGAGTCGATGGTCCTCAGTCCCCAGGCCTGGCCCTTCGCCCGTTCCGCCTCCGTCCAGGTGACCAGCGGCCAGTCCGGGGCCAGCACGAGCCGGGTGACCGGGTTGCACAGCTCGATCCTGTTGCCCCCCGGCTCGAACACGTACAGGAAGAACGTCTGCTGGATCGCATGCTTGTGCGGGCCCGTCTCGATCGGGACGCCCAGGTCGAGGCACAGATCCGCGGCACGGAGGATGTCCTCACGCGTGTCCGTGGCGAAGGCCAGGTGGTGCAGCCGGCCGGACGCGCCGGTCCAGTCCTCGGTGTAGACGACGTCGTAGGACTTGTTGGTGAACGTCAGCCACCGGGCCGCGACGTGCCCGTCGTCCATGCGGATCTGCTCCGTGGCGCGCGCGCCCAGGAGGTCCGCGTGGAACTCGGCGTTCGCCAGGACGTCCGCCGCGAGGTAGTTGACATGGTCGAACCGCCGCACGGCCACGCCGCGGCCCGGTTTCGCCTGCGGCTGGTTCTTCAGCCCGGGACGCAGGTGTGCGGGGGCCTCGTACCAGGTGGTCTCGAAGTAGAGCCCGATCTCGTGGCCGTCCGGGTCGCGGGTGACGAAGGTGCGCCCCGTCCCGGCGGCCCCGCCCTCCCAATGGCCCTCGTGCCCGGCCGCGCGGAGGCCGGCCACGAGGGAATCGAGGGCTCCGGCGCTTGCCGTCCGCAGGCCGACACGCCCGACGCCGGCCGTCGCCGCGGAGCGTACGACGATGCTGGTCTGCTCGTAGTCGTCCCAGGTGCGGAGCATGGCGGAGCCGCCATCGCGGGCCGTTTCGGTCATGCCGAGAATCTCCTGACAGAACCAGACCGTGGCGTCCAGATCGGGCGTCAGGAGCTCGGCGTACCCGAGGTGGGCCACCTGTCCCGGCGCTGTCGTCGGTCTCGTTGCCGGCGTCGTTGTCACGGTGTCGTCCTTGGTGTCGATGAGGGACCCCCGGGGCGGGGGAACGCGGTCGTCTCGGCCAGCAGCCGTGCGGTGCGGACGACGCGGATCGAGGCGATGCCCGGCGGATCGGCGTCGTCGGCGGAGACGTACAGGTCGAGGTAGCCCGTGGGGTGCTCGACCCGGACGGGCGCGGCGGCATCGGGCACGCGGGCGGCCTCGGCCGCCACGCTGCCCGGGATGCGGGTGGCGGCGGCCACGCTCGCGGCCCCGAGAACGCCGATCGCCTCGTGCACGCGGTGCGGGATGAAGCTGCGGGTGCGCAGGGAACCTCCCCGCGCCGGAGGCGACACGAGCACGATCTTCGGCGTCGTGGTGGATTCCGGGGTGCCGGCCAGGCGCATCCGGTCGAAGGCGGCCGCCCGGATCTCCGCGACCCTCCGGGTCAGCCGGGCGTCGGACTCCAGCGCTGCAGGTTCCTCGCCGCCGGTCGGACCGAGATCGGCGGCGCGGACCAGCACGGAGGGCATTCCCGCGTCCACCAGGGTCGCCGCTGTCCCGGCAACGACATCGAGGGGATGTCCGGTCGGCAGCAGGGGGGCCGACGACGGCGCGAGCGAGACCTCGACGGGTGCCGCGGTGCCCGGTACCCCGGAGATCGAGGTGTCGCCGTCGAACGTCACGCGCCGGCCAGGGGTCCGGACGGTCAGCGCCGCCACGGCACCTGTGTTGACCAGCCGCACGCGCAGCGTCGTCGTTCCCTCACCGGCCCGGACCAGCCCTCGCAGCACCGCGAACGGACCCACGGCGGCGAGCATGTTGCCGCAGGTCTGCGACGTGGAGACCACCGGCTCGTCCACGGCCACCTGGCAGAACAGGTAGTCGACGTCGGCGCCGTCGTCCGGTGACGGCGAGACGATCGCCACCTTGCTCGTCAGCGGGTGCGCGCCGCCGATCCCGTCGATCTGCCGGGGATCGGGACTACCCATCAGCCGGCGGAGCAGGTCGTCCCGCTCGCCGGGATCTGCGGGCACGTCGTCCGCCAGCAGCACGGCCCCTTTGGAGGTGCCGCCGCGCATCAGGGCGAGTCGTACCCCGGTCACGAGCGGTCCCCCTCCTGCGCGGACCAGGGCCGGTAGACGACTCCCAGGTCGGCGAGCAGCGGGCGCAGGCCGTACCGGTCCAGGCCCAGCTCGCCCGCCTCGAACGCCGTACGGGCCGCCTCCTCCTTGGCGATCCGCGCCCGCGCCGCCTCGACGGCCCGCGCCGCGTCCTCACGCGCCACGACGACCACGCCGTCGTCGTCCGCGACCACCACGTCGCCGGCGTCGATCACCTGACCGGCGATCACGACCGGCACGTTGACCGCCCCGGCGGTGGACTTCACGGTGCCCTCGGCCGAGACGTGGCGGGACCAGACCGGGAAGCCCATCGTCCGCAGCTCGGCGGTGTCCCGCACGCCGGCGTCGATCACGAGACCGACGACTCCCCGCTGCCGCAGGGACGTGGCGAGCAGATCCCCGAACATGCCGTGGGTCGACGGCGCCGCCGCGGCCACCACCAGCAGGTCACCGCGCCGGCACTGCTCGACCGCGGCGTGGATCATGAGGTTGTCGCCCGGCCAGCACAGCACGGTCACCGCGGTCCCGGCCACCCGGACGTCCTGCTGTATCGGCCGCAGGCCGGGACCGAGGCTGCCGGTGCGGCCCATCGCCTCGTGGACGGTGGCGACACCGTGGCCACCCAGCTCGTCGACGTACGCGCGGTCCGCCCGGGGCGGGGCCGTCAGCACGACGCCGCGCTCGAGGGCGCGGACGGAGGCGGCGCTCATGCCGGACCACCCGTCGCCGCGATGTCGCTCGCGCCACCGGGCCGCACGCCGTGCTTGGCCTGCTGGATCAGCGAGTAGACACGCCCGCGCAACTCGGCGAACCGGTGATCCGACCTCGTCGCGAGCTGGTCACGCTCGCGGGGCAGGTCGACGCGGACATCCTCCATGAGCACGGTCGGCCGGTTGGACAGCACGAGCACGCGCCCGCCGAGATACACCGCCTCGTCGATGTCGTGCGTGACGAACACGATCGTGACGCCGAGGCGGTCCCACAGCGAGCGCACGAGATCCTCCAGGTCGGCCCGGGTCTGGGCGTCGACGGCGGCGAACGGCTCGTCCATGAGCAGGACGGTCGGCTCGTAGGCGATCGCGCGGGCGATGGCGACCCGCTGCTGCATCCCGCCCGAGAGCTGCCAGGGGTGCGCGTCCGCACTGTCGGCGAGCCCGACCGCGGCGAGCGCCGCCAGCGTCTTCGCCCGGCGGTCCTGCCGGGACAGGCGCTTCTCCTTCAGCGGGAGCTCGACGTTCTGCGCGACCGTCATCCACGGGAAGAGACTGCGCCCGTACTCCTGGAAGACCACCGCCATGTCCGCCGGCGGTCCGGAGACGGGGCTCCCGCCGAGCAGCACCTCGCCGCCCGAGAGGTCCAGCAGGCCCGCGACGCACCGCAACAGGGTCGTCTTCCCCGCCCCGGACGGTCCGACGACGCAGACGAGCTCGCCGGGACCCACGGAGAAGGTGAGGTCCCGGATGGCCTCGACCGTCCGCCCGTTGCCGTCGTAGGTCTTCTGCGCACCGCGGACGTCCAGGGCGGCGACGGTGCCGGACGTGACGGGAGGGCCGCTCTCGACGGCGGCGCGCGCGGTTCGGGTCGGCATGGTCATGCTCCTCGCTCTACGGTGCGCTGGCCCAGGTACCAGGCCAGCAGACGGTTCTCGACGACGCGGAAGGTCAGGGACAGCAGCACACCGATGAGGCCGAGCAGGATGATCCCCGTCCACATCTGGGGGACGGCGAAACTCCGCTGGAACTGCACGATCGTGGCGCCGAGCCCGCGGCTGGCGCCGAACAGCTCGCTGATGACCATGAGGATCACGCCGATCGAGAGAGCCTGGCGGGCGCCGGTGACGATCCGCGGCGCCGCGCCGGGCAGGATGACGTGCCGCAGGCGGCGTCGTGCGCCGAGCCGGTAGCTGCGTGCGGTGTCCAGCAGCACCGGTTCAAGACCGCGCACACCCTCGACGGTGTTGAGCAGGATCGGCCACAGGCAGCCCAGCGCGATGGTGACGATCTTCGAGGCGGAGCCGGTGTACCCGGCGAACAGTGCGATCACGGGGACCAGGACGGGCGGCGGGATCGCGCGGAAGAACTCCAGCGTGGGTTCGGCGGCGGCGCGCAGCGGACGGTTCAGCCCGATGGCGACCCCCGCGACGATCCCCGCGGCGACGGCGATCAGGTACCCGGCGGCGAGCCGCCCGAGGCTCGGCAGCACGTCGCCGGCGATCCGGTCGGGGGTCCAGGTCGGGCCGAACGCCTCCAGGATGGTCCGCAAGGACGGCCAGTACACGCTGGAGCTCCCGGCGCTCGCGACCCACCAGACGGTGAGCAGCGCGGCGGGCAGCGCCACGGCTGCGAGGATACGGCGCGGAAGCCGGTCCGGTCTCATGCGGCCGTCCTCACGGACGGGTGCCACGCGAGGACACGCGCCTCGACGGCGCGGGCGAACAGGTTCACGGCGACTCCGATCAGGCCGACGACGATGACGAGGGCATAGGTCTTGGGGACGGCGCCCGAGCTCTGGGCCACGCCGATCTCGCGGCCGAGGCCGGGGACGCCGATGACGAGCTCGGCGGTGATCTCGAGGATCAGTGCCACCGACGCCGCCAGGCGGAAGCCCGTGACCACGTACGGCAGGGCGGTGGGCCAGATGACGGACCGGGCGACGCGCATCCGGGAGAACCGGTAGGACCGGGCCGTGTCGCGCGCCACGGGGTCGACGTCGGTGACGCCGTACAGCACCTGGACGAGTACCTGCCAGAACGCGGCGTACACCACCAGCGAGATCGACGACTCGGGCTGCGTGCCGAACAGCAGCACCACGAGCGGGATGAGCGCCACGGACGGGATGGGCCGCAGGAACTCGATGGTGGACGCGGTGAGCTCCCGCACGACGGCCAGGCTGCCGATGACGATGCCGCACACGGTGCCGAGCACCATCGCGAGCGCCAGGCCGATCGCCCAGCCGCTCAGGGTTCCGGCGAGCGCACTCCAGAACGGGGCCTGGCCCAGCTGCTCGGCCAGCGCGCCGAACATGACCGTGACGGGCGGCAGGTAGGTGGGGTCGATGATGCCGGTACGAGTCAGGGCCTCCTCGACGGCCACGACGGCGACGACCCCGGCGATGCCGAGTGCGCCGTCGCGGAGCCGGCGGGGGGTGGCGTTCCGGCGCCCGCCGGCGCTGCGCGGCACCGGGGAGGGCGCCGTCGCCCCCGGTGCCGGAACTGTGCTGGTCATGTGGGTTCCCCCGAGAGATGTCGTCCGGTGCGGGACCGGTGTGAGCTGAGGAGGTCCGTCCCTCGCACCGGTGCGAAGGAGGGCCCGGGACCGCGGCTCCCGCCGCGGTCCCGGGCGGTGTGCTACGGCAGCAGGGCGCCCAGATCGGGCGCGGCGTCGATGGCACCGTCCGTGACGGCGAGATCGGCCAGGAGGCTCACCGAGTCGGCGTCGATCTCGGTGGGCCACTTCGGCAGGGTGAGGGCCGCCAGCGTCTCGGCGTCCATGTCCGTGTAGGTGCCCAGGACGTCGCGGACCTCCTCCGGGTGGGAGTCGGCGTATGCGAGGGACTCGTTCATCGCGGCCGTGAACCGTTCGACGGTCCCGGCGCTCTCCGCGGCGAACTCGTCGGAGGTGAAGTACATGGCGATCGTCAGGTCGGGGTCCGCCGCCGCGTAGTTCGAGACCACCTGGCGCATCCCGCGGCTCTCGGCCGTGGCGAGGAAGGGCTCGACGACCTGGCCGGCGTCGACGTCGCCCTGCTCGATCGCGGGCACGATGTCCGGGAACCCGAGCTCGGTGAAGGTGATGGTCGACGGGTCGGCGCCGGCGTCGCGCACCACCTTGCCGATCGTGGCGGTGTTGATGTTGTTCAGGGTGTTGACCGCGATGGTCGCGCCTTCGAGATCCGCGGCGGACCGGATGTCGCTGTCGGCAGGGACGACGACGCCACCGAAGTCGGCGCCGTCCGCTCCCGTGGTCGCGACGCCGGCGGTGACCGCCTGCAGCGCGAGACCGTTGGCCGTCGCCAGGACGAGCGAGGTCGAGTTGCTGAAGCCGAACTGGTACTGCCCGGAGACCACGGCGGGGACGATGGCCGCGCCGCCCTGTGCGGTCTCGAGGGTGACATCGAGTCCCTCGTCGTCGAAGAAGCCCTGCTCGATGCCGAGGTAGATCGGGGCCACGTCGACGATGGGGATGACGCCGACGGTGACCGAGGTCGTCCCGCCGGTCTCTTCCGTGGCGTCCGCGTCCCCGGCGGGCTCACCGCAGGCCGTCAGGGCGGCGAGTATGCCCAGGGTGCCGGCGGCGCCGGCGATGCGGCGCCGGAACGCCGCCCGGCGGCTGGGTGCTGATCGGTGCATGGGTCTCCTCCTCGAGCGCGGCGTCCTCGTCGCTGGGGACGCTCAGGGGGAGACGTTAGCAGGATTGTCAACAATCGTGTAGACGAAGTTGCGGGACATCGGGGGAGGAGGCGCTCGCCGGTCGCCTCAGGCCAGCGTGCGCAACGCCTCGATGACCGAGGAGATGTGCTCGCGCATCGCCGCCTCCGCGGCCTCCGGGTTCCGCGAGCACACGGTGTCGATGATGCGCTGATGCTGCTTGATCGAGACCGCGGTGCGACCCGGAACCCGGGCCAGGGCGAACTGGTGCCGGACCATCTGGCCGTGCAGCTGCGCGATGATCCGGTTCGCCGTCTCGTGCCGGGCGATGTCGCGCAGCGTCTGGTGGAGCTCGGCGTTGAGATCGCTGTAGAGCGCGGGCTCGCCGGCCGCGAGCGCCTCGTGCATCTGCTGCCCGATGGACCTGAGCTGATCCGCCTGGCGCTCGTCGACGAGCTCGGCGGCGCGCGCGGCGACCAGGCCCTCCACGACCTGCCGGATCTCGCTGATCTCTATCGCCTCGGCCAGACCGATCTCCCGGATCCGCGCGCCGCGGTTGGGCTGGCGCTCGACGAGCCCCTCGGACTCCAGGGCGAGGAGCGCGGCCCGCACGGCGAACCGGCTGGCGTCGAACTGTTCGCACAGCTCGACCTCCACCAGTCGCTGGCGCGGTGCGAACTCGCCTCGCAGGATCGCCGCTCGCAGCTCGTCCTGCACCCTGACATCAGTGACCACTGGAACTCCCTGACCTGCCGTCGTCGGAAACAACAATCTTGTCGACAATATCGCCGGAGGAGTGATGTTGCCATTTTCGTTACGCAGAATGCTGGCAAGATTGTTGACAATCTGCTCTACTGGGCCCGACGAGCCCGCTCGACGGCGAGCGGACCTGACGGAGGGAACCACTGTGATGCCACGCAAGGATGCGCGCAGAGCTCACGACATCGGCTCCGGGCGGCGCACGCGCCGTCGCGCAGCGGCACTCGGCACGGTTGCGGCACTGCTGGTCGGAGGACTGCCCACGGCCGGCTTCGCCCTCGAGACCGGGCGCACGGGGCCGGCGTCCGACGCCGAGGACGCCGCGCTGGTCTTCGACGAGCAGGACTACACCAGCCTGACCGTCACGGTCGACGGTGAACCTGTCGCCGTGCGCTGGTACGAGGAGGTCTGCTACGTGGCCGACCCGGTGCTCGTGGCGCCGGAGCAGCGCGGGCGCCCGATCAGCAACCCGGAGTGCGGGTACCAGAGCATGAACGTCTACGTCCCCGAGGCGGTGGCCTCGAGCGACGACGCGGCGATCTACCTGAGCGTGCACAACGGCGGATGGTTCGCGAGCCACGTCTCGACCCCGTTCGACGACGGCGACGCGCTGGACAGCTCCGAGGACAACGTGGCGGCCGCGGTCAAGGCCGGCATGATCATCACCGACATCGGCACCCGGAGCCGCGAGCTGGTCGCCGCCGACGGAACCTACGCCGGCAAGGCTCCCGCCGTCGTCGTCGACCAGAAGGCGGCGGTGCGCTACCTGCGGCTGAACGACGACGTCATGCCCGGCAGCGCCGAGCGGATCGTCGCCAACGGCACCAGCGGCGGCGGGGCCGCCGTCGTCGCTCTCGGCGCCTCCGGCAACAGCAGGGACTACCTGCCCTACCTCGCGGAGGTCGGCGCGGCCGGAATCGACGCCAGGGGGCGCAGCACGATCCGCGACGACATCTTCGCCGTCAACGCGTACTGCCCGATCACCGACCTCGGGAACGCCGACATCGCCTACGAGTGGCTCTACTCGGTGTACGGCACCCGCGAGGTGGTGGGGGAGGACCCCTTCCCGGACGTGACCGCCGAGCTGGCGGCGAGGTTCCCGGCGTATCAGCGCGGCCTGCGCCTGCGCTCGTCCGACGGCTCGCGGCTGACGGCCCGGGAGATGCTCGACGAGATCGCCCGGGAGGTCGCCGCGGCCGCCGAGTTCTACCTGGCGTCCGACCAGGCGAACGTCATCGAGGGCCTCGACTGGATCGAGGTCGACGCCGCCGGCGGCACGGTCGACTCCGTCGACGTGGAGGGCTATCTCCGGTACGTGGCCGAGGAGCGCCAGCTCAAGCCCGCCCCGTCCTTCGACCAGACCGGGACGGATGCGCCCGGAGCCGGTGGCGGCCCGGGGGCCGGTGAGTCGAACCTGTTCGGCACCGACGTGCAGGAGTACTCGAACTTCACGGCGTACAGCTGGGACAACAACGCGATCGGCGGGGACGGTATCGGGCTGGACGACACCGGGCTGACCTGGAGGAAGTTCGTGCGCCGGCGCGGCACCGTGGTCGACGAGCAACTCGAGCTGATCGATCCGCTCCAGTACATCGGCACCCGTGCGGACACGGCCCCCTACTGGTACGTCCGCAACGGTGCCAAGGACCGCGACACCGCGTTCACGGTCTCGATCAACCTCGCCCGGGCGCTCGACGCGGACCGCGACGTCGAGGACGTGAGCTACCGACTGGCCTGGGACACCGGCCACGGCGGCAACTACGACGTGCCCGAGGCGATGCGATGGATCACCGGCGCCGTCGCCGAGGCGGACGACGCCGAGGACGGGCGCCGCGGCTAGGGCGGGCAGGGCCGGCACCGTCGACAGGGCTCTCCGCGCTGACATCGCCCTGTCGACCCGCCCGCACGACGTTCGAGGTATGGGGGAGTCGCGACCTGTCATGACATCTCACCGTGGCATCAGGGTCGCGGCCCCCACGCCTCGTCGGACCTGTTGAGGGCGCCCGAGGGCCCGCGATGCGCGGGCCCTTCTTCGTACCGGCACCTGCGTCGCAGGAACTCTCAGGTAGGACACAGCTTCTCTGGTGGCAAGTACCAGATCCGCGAATATGATCTGTGATCATGAGAATCCTGAACAGCAAGTTCTACGTCCGACGTTCCCTGGTTGCCGGTGTGGCAGGTCTGGCCCTGCTGGGCACCGCGGCGTGCGGTGCGGCGGCCGACTCCGCGGCGGACGGGTCGGACACATCGTCCGAGACGACCTCCACAGCGAGTGCCGACAGCTCGACGAGTACCAGCTCGGCGAGCGGGAGCGAGGAGAGCCCTACGCTCGAGTCGCTCGTGGAAGAGGTGGCCGGCGAGTTCGACCAGGTCGAGTGGACCGATTCCGAGACCGGCGAGACCCTCACGTACAACATCTACCTGCCGGAGAACTACGACGAGGAGCAGTCGTACCCGATGGTGGTGTACATCCCCGACTCCAGCCTGGTCGGCGACGACACCACCGCGGCGCTGTCGCAGTACGGCGCGCTCATCTGGGCCAGCGCGAGTGAGCAGGCCAAGCACGAGAGCATCGTCGTCGTCCCGGCCTACCCGGAGGTGATCCTGGACGACCACGACGGGTTCACGATGACGGACTACGTGGACATGACGGCCCGGCTGGTCGAGTCCCTCAAGACCGAGTACGCCGTGGACGCCGACCGGGTGTACGGCACCGGGCAGTCGATGGGCGCGATGACGACCATGTACCTCGCGGCGCAGGACCCCGACCTGTACGCGGCGGAGATGATCGTGTCCGGGCAGTGGGACGTGACCACGCTCTCCGGGCTGGAGGACGAGACCTTCGTGTACACGGCCGCGGCCGGGGACGAGAAGGCCTCGGCCGGTCAGGTCGAGGTCGAGGAGTTGTTCGACGCCGACGGTGTCGCCTACAGCACCGCGACCTTCGACGCCACCTGGTCGGCACAGGAGTCGGCGGACGCCGCGGCGGAACTGTTCGCCGCCGGTGACAGCGCCAACTTCCTCACCTTCGCCGAGGGCACCGTGCTCGAGGCCTCCGGGACGGACGACGGCGGCATGGGCGGGGAGCACATGGCTTCGTTCCAGCCCGCCTACGAGATCACCGCGCTGCGCGACTGGCTCTTCGAGCAGAGCGCCGGCTGACACCAGCGGGTCGGCAGGAGCGCGGTGGACACCCGTCCACCGCGCTCCTGCTTTCAGCCGCGGCGGTGGCGGTCGGCCCGCTGCAGCACGTCCGAGAAGTAGGGCAGGACCTCCGTCTCGAACCGCTCCGGTATCCGGTTGCCGTGGTTCCCCTCGTAGACCTCGAAGGTGTGCTCGACGCCGTAGGCGGTCAGGGTGGCGTCCAGGCGGGTGAGGTTGGCGGCGATGTTCCGGTCGGCGTTCCCGACGTCGAAGGCGATGTTCTGCTTCCGGAGCGTGCCGATGTACTGGTCGACCATCGCCAGCGGACGGTTGGCCGTCATCCGCGCGAAGACCTGGGGATCGAGCTCGTCGTCGACGAACGGTGAGTCGAAGTACAGAGGCGGCTTGGCAGGGTTCGGGGCCCATGCCGCGGCGGCGGCGACGGCGGTGCGGATGTTCGACGGCGGGCCGTCCGGGTAGTTCTCGGGATGGGCCGTGTAGTCCTGGATCGCCGCGATCTCCTCGGGCGTGTCCGGGATGTTGCTGTTCTGGTCGATGCAGCATGAGCTGAGGACGTAGAGCGAGGAGAAGACGTCGGGATGCCTCATGCCGATGCGCAGCGCTCCGTACCCGCCCATGGAGTGTCCGGCGATGCCCCGTGCCTTGCGGTCACGAATGGTGCGGTAGTGCGAGTCGACGTACGCCACGAGCTCGTCGGAGATGAAGGTCTCCCAGTCGCCCGTCGTGACGCCGCTGGAGTAGTTGCTGCCGCCGTGGACGGTCATCGCGTTGGGCGTCACGATGATCATCTTCTCGGACGTCCCGTCGGCCAGGGTGCGGTCCGCGGAGGCCGGGATGTTCGTGCTCGCGTCCGGCGCGAAGTAGCTGAGGTCGGTCTGGGTGAAACCGTGCAGCATGTAGAGCACCGGGTAGCGGGTCGCGCCGTTCGGGCGGTAGCCCGGGGGGAGGTAGATCGACACGTCGCGGTTCGGCGAGTCCCCCTCCAGGTTCCCGGTCAGGGCCTTCGAGTGGACCTTGACCCGGAGGACCGTGCCGGTGTCCGGCTTGCCGTGAGATCCGGTCGGCGGCGGTGCGGACTCCGCAGCGGGAGCCGCCGCGATTCCGGTGCAGACCAGCAGGGACACCGCGGCGGCGAGCGCCAGGCGCCGGCGGGCGGACAGGGATTTCCGGGATGGTTCGAGGAGCGAGAACATGCGGTCCTCCGATGGTGAGGTCAGGGATCGGCGTGGGTCGGTCGACCTGCCGACGACGACATGCCCGCCGCCCTTGGCGGGCATGTAACTGTCTGCGCGCCGGAGCCCGGCTGTCGAGCAAGGATTCTTGATCGAGGGATAAGGAATCGTCATCGGCGCCGCCGCGCTGGGGCGCAGCGGCGTCCGGGCGACGGTCGCACCTCCCGCCCGCTGACCAGCGCGACGCAGGGCAACCGATAAGGCCGGGCTTATCAGCCCACTCATGACTCTGTGGTTTCGGAGCCGCGCCGTCCCACCTATGTTCATGAGGCAGTGACCCGGCATCGCTACCGAGATGCCGGAGCAGCCTCAGCGCAGAGGACAGGACGGGTGATGAGCAGACCGATGACCGTCGGAATCGCGGGCGAGTACCTCGCCACGCGCCCCTTCTCCCAGGTGACGGACCCCGGCCTGCTCGGCATCCGTGATCTGCTGCACGCCGCCGACGTGACGTACGCACACCTCGAGATGAACTTCGGGAGGGCGCACGCGGTGCACGCCGGCCGTGGCGACACCTACGGGAGCTACATGCTCGCCGATCCCGTGGTGGCCTCCGACCTGAGATGGCTCGGCGTGGACGTGCTGTCCATGGCGAACAACCACAGCCTCGACTTCGGTGAGCGCGGCCTGCTCTCCACGCTGGACGCCGCTCGCGCGGCGGGGATCGCGTGCGCCGGGACCGGTCGCGACCTCGACGAAGCCCGCATGCCCGCCTACCGTGACACGCCGGCGGGCCGGGTCGCTCTCGTGTCGACGGCGTCCGGCAACAAGGCGCAGGAATGGGCAGGACGGCCCAAGGAGTCCATGGCGGGCCGCCCTGGTGTCAATCCGCTGCGGGTCAGCATGTGCCATGAGGTCGACGGGTCGGCCGCCGACCTGCTGCGTCAGGTCGCGGGCTCGCTGGGCATCCTCCGGACCGCCGCCCACACCGGACCGGGCAGGACGGGGCAGGTGCTCGACGACGACCAGTTCCAGCTCACCCTTCCAGGCGGGCAGTCGGCGGCGGGCGAGTTCGTGTTCCGGGAGACGTCCGGCCACCGGATCGAGACCCGTTGCCATCCGGGTGACCTCGAGGCGAACCTCCGGTCCATCCGCTCCGCGCGGGCGATGGCCGACGTCGTGCTGGTCGCCCACCACTTCAACCTGTCCGAAGGGCCGCGCGGTGATCAGCCGCCCGCCTTCGTCAGGGAGTTCGCCCGTCGCGCCATCGACGATGGCGCGGACGTCTTTCTGGGGCACGGGTGGCACAAGACCCTCGGGATCGAGATCTACCGCGGCAAGCCGATCTGCTACGGACTGGGCAACCTGTTCGCGCAGTCGGCCTTCCTCGAGCACGTGCCGGCGGACGCCTACGAGACCTGGGGTCATGACCCCGACGGTCTCCCGGCGTACACGCCCGACATGTGGCCGCTGCACCCGGGGCTCGACCCGCACCGGCAGACCTGGTGGAGCTCGGCCCTGCTGTTCGTGCGGATCGAGGACGGCCAGGTCCGGTCCATCACGCTGCGCCCGGTCGAACTCGGGCGGGACGTCTCACCGGAGGCGCCCCTCACCCGGAGGACCGGGCGGTCCGAGGACCACCCCCTGGCCGAGGGCCGGCCACGGCCGGCCGTCGGCGACAACGCGACCCGGGTGCTGGAACGGCTCCAGCGCCTGTCGCGGGGCCTCGGTACACACCTGACGATCGACGACGGAGCAGGCAGTATCCATCTCGGCAACCACTCAGCTGCCAACACTGGAGAGTGAACGCAATGAAGCGAACAACGTGGATCATCGCGGCCGCGACGGCGGCCACGCTCACCCTGGCCGGATGCGGTTCCCCCGACGGCGCCGCCGCGGACGACCTTCCCCAGGACGTGGCAGCCGCCGGTGGGATGGACGAGCTGGTGAAGAAGGCGCAGGCCGAGGGCGAGCTCAGCCTGTACGCCGGAACGACGGAGGCGTCGACGACCGCCTGGGCCAAGGAGTTCACGGCCGAATACGGCATCGAGGTCAAGCTGTACCGCGACGGCAGCACCACGCTGTTCCAGAAGTGGGCCCAGGAGACGCAGGGCGGTGTGAACAACGCGGACATCGTCATCCAGAACGTCTTCCAGCTCTGGGGGGACGCGGCGGACCAGGGCTGGATCACGGACTACGAGACCGAGAACATCGGCGAGTTCGACTTCGACACGGTGTTCCCGGGCTCGTCGGACCTCGTCGGCAAGGTGTATCCGCTGCACCAGAGCATCGGTGCGGTGGCATGGAACACCGACGTGGTGACGCCCGAACAGCAGGAGATGCTGGAGAGTGACCCGGTCGCGGCGCTGGCCGACCCGTCGTTCGAGGGGCAGATCGCGCTCGGCGACACCGGCGGTGCGACGACCGCGGGGAACTACGCGAACGAGATCTACAACATGACCGACACGTACGGGTGGGAATGGCTCGAGAGCGTCGCGGCGAACGATCCTGCGCTCTTCGAGAGCCAGATCCCGATCGCCGAGCAGGTGGTCAAGGGCGAGTACGCCGTGACCTTCGCCACCGACACGCTGTACAACAAGTACATCGACGAGGGCGCACCGGTCCAGTACGCCTACCCTGACCCCGCCGCGTCGGCGTTGTGGATGTTCGGGCTGCCCAGCAACACACCGCACCCCTATGCCGCGCGCCTCTTCATGGAGTGGGCGTCCTCTCCCGAAGGGCACGACCTGATGGCGGAACTCGGTACCGGAACTGGCACGCGCAACGGGTGGGTCGACCACCGGAAGGTTGCCGAGGAGCCCTGGTACGAGGCGCCGAACCCCTGGTACGGGTTCGCGGAGCAGCCCGAGCTCCAGGGAGACGGCCTCGGCGAGTTCGTCACTCGGGTCAACGACACTCTGGAAGGCTGACGTGAGCGTGGTCGAAGATGCACGCGGCCTCATCCCGGGCCACGAGGCCGTTGCCGAGATGCTCGCCTCGCGAGGTTTCGACACCGTGTTCAGCATGCTGGGCGGGACGAACGTGCCATGGATCGGAGCCGGGGTGGAGAACGGCCGGCTCCGCCTGGTCCCCACCCGGCACGAGGCGACCTGCGTCTCCGCCGCCGTCGGTTACGCACGGTCGACGGGCAGGGTCGGGCTGTGCAGTGTCTCCCGGGGCCCCGGGTTCGCGAACGCCGTCAACGCGCTGATCGCGGCGGTCCGCAACCACAGTCCGCTCGTGATGGTGGTCGCCGAATCGCCGTCACCGGACTCCATGACCGCGCAGAACGTCGAACAGCGTGCCTTCACCGAGCTGATCGGCGCCGGATTCCATCACGCGAGAACGCTCGGGGAGTTCGCCGAAGCACTCGATGCAGCTGTCGGCGCCGCCCGATGGGACGGGCAGCCGCAAGTTCTCAGCATGGCGGACGGGATGCTGCGGGAGCGGCTGGCGACGGTGCCCCAGCCGGGCCCCGGCAGGGAGCGCGGCGCGCCGGACGCGTCGTCGGTCGAGAAGGCGGTCGACCTGCTCGCCCGGTCCGACCGTCCCCTGATCCTCGCCGGTCAGGGGGCGGTGCACGCCGACAGCCGCCCCGAGCTCGTCGCCCTCGCCGAGGCGACCGGCGCCCGGCTGGCGACGAGCATCCTGGCGACCCAGTTCTTCGCCGGGCACCCACAGGACCTCGGGATCAGCGGAGGCTGGGCGCCGGTCGCCGCCCGTCGCGCCCTGCGCGAGTCGGACCTCGTGCTGGTCTTCGGCGCCTCCTTCAACCAGTTCACCCACGGGCACGGAAAGCTCTACGACGCACCGGTGGTGATCCAGTGCGACGTGAACCCGGACGCCGTCGGCCAGGTCGTCCCGGTCGACCTGGCGCTGGTCGGCGACGCCCGCGCCACCGCCGAGTCGCTGCTCGCGGCCTGGAGCGTGCGCGGCCTGGACAGGCGTCCACCGCCGGCGCCGTTGCCGAAAGCGGCGATCCGCGAGTCCGTCCATGCCGTGCCGCTCGACCGCAGCCACGGCCTCGACCCGCGCGAGGTCTACCAGGTACTCGACGAGGTGCTACCCCCCGAACGGCTGGTCGTCACCGACTCCGGCCGGACGCTGCCCACGCTCCCTACGCTCGTCGGGACGCGGACCGCCAGAGACTTCCTCGTCGGCCGCGGGTACGGCTCGATAGGCCTCGGGCTGGGCACCGCGATCGGCGCGGCCGCGGGCAGGCCTGACGCCTACGTCGTCCTCGTCTGCGGGGACGGCGGCCTGATGATGTCGGCCCAGGAGCTCGACGCGGTCCGGCTCGCCGGCCTGCGGCTCACGATCGTGGTGATGAACGACCTGCAGTACGGCGCCGAGGTCAAGCACCTGCGTCAGTACGGGCTACCGGACACGATCGCCCAGCAGGTGCCGCCGGACCTCGTGCGCCTGGGCGAGGCGTTCGACGGGGTCGGGACGGTAGTCGAGACCCTCGACGAACTGTCCGCGCTCAAGTTCCGCGGCGACGGGCTCCACCTCATCGACGTCCGCATCGATCCCGAGGTCGAAGGCACCAGAGCCCTTGGCACGAACGGGGAGCAGCGTCTCGGCGAGTCCCCGGCTACGCTCCAGCGGTGAGCACCACCAGGCGCGTCTCGAAGCCCACGAGCCGGCAGAACCTCATCGCCGGGCTCAGCCTCGACCAGCTCTTCACGTTCCAGACGCTCGGGCGGGCAGGGTCGTTCCGTGCCGCGGCGGCGGAGCTGGCGTTGACCCAGCCCGCCGTCTCCCAGCGCATCCGGCACCTCGAACGGCTGCTCGGGTGCGCCCTGCTCGACCGCCGCCAGGGCGCCCGGTCCGAGCTCACCGCAGCCGGCCGGGCGCTCATGGAGTTCGCCGACGAGATGCTCGTCCGCACGGACTTCTTCCACGAGCGCCTCGAACGGATGAAGGACCTGAGCGAGAGCTCGACGCTCGTCGTCGTCAGCGACACCGACCACATCAAGCACCTGCTCGTCGAGGCGGTCGTGACGATGAAGCGCATCGCTCCCGGCGTCAACGTGGTGATCCGGCACGCGCCGTCCAGGGAGAGCTGCATGCGAGAGCTGGAGACCGGGGACGCCGATCTCGGCATCTGCCGTGCGCCCGCGCCGGACGGCTTCGGCGTCGCCGGCACGATCGAGGAGCGGATGTACCTCTACGCACGGCCCAACGACCCGATCCTGGCGCTCGACGAGGACGACCGGCTCGAGCACCTCGCGGGCGTGGGCTTCGCGACGTTCGCGACCGGGATGCGCAGCCGGGAGCTGATCGAGCGGTGGGCCAAGAAGGTCGGCGTCTCCCTGCGCATCGTGCTCGAGTCCCGTGGCCTCGAGGCGATGCGGACGTACGTCACCCGTGGCCTGGCGCTGGCCGTCCTCCCGGACTTCTGCGCCGTCCAGGACGAGCGGGACGGGCGTCTCGCGACGGTGCCCGTCACCGGGCTGCCGCTCGTACGGGGCGCGGTGATCCTCACCCGGTCCGACCGGGACATCCCGCACCACGCGAAGGTGTTCGTCGACGTGCTGCCGGCCAAGGTCGACGCCACCCTCAGCCCGGTTGCCCGGGCGAAGCCCGACCGTGCCGACCTGACGGACGGCCCGTAGGCGGGCGGTCCTGGTGGTCAGACGATCGTGCTCCCGCCGTTCACGTGCAGCGCACTGCCGGTGATGTATCCCGGGTCGGTGGCCAGGAACAGGCACGCGCGTGCGAGCTCGTACGGTTCGCCGATGCGCTGGACGGGCACCCGTTCGGCGGTCTTGTCGTAGTCGAGGTTCGGATACCACTTCGCCGGCCTCGACGTGCGGAAGGTCCCGGGGACGATCGTGTTGACCGTGATACCGCTCGGCGCGAGCTCCACGGCGAGCGCCTTCGTCAGGCCGTGGATGCCGGCCTTCGCCGCGACACCATGCGCACGATTGGCTCGTCCCGTGAAGGCGTCCTGCCCCGAGGTGTTGATGATGCGGCCCCACCCGACGGTGTCCATGTGGCGCACGGCCGCCCGGCAGGCGAGAAACGGGCCCCGCAGGCCGACGGCATGGACCCGGTCCCATTCGTCGGCCGTCATGTCCCTGATGCCCGTACGCGGGCGGAGAGCCACGTTGTTGACCAGGACGGTGACGGGTCCGAGGCGGTCCAGGGCCTCGGCGAACATGTGCTCGACGTCGTCCTCCTGGGAGACGTCGGCCTGGACGCCGATCGCTCGTACGCCGTACCCCTCGACCTCCTCGACCACCGCCTGCATCTCCGCGGTGTTGGAGGCGACGTTCACGACGACGTCCGCGCCGGCGTTCGCGAAGGCCAGTGCGATCGCCCGTCCGGTGTTGCGTCCCGCTCCCGAGACAAGTGCGACACGGCCCTTGAGGCTGACACCCGCCGAAGGCTCCGCCGTCCCCGTGGTTTCTATCATCTCAGTCATCCAAAGCTCCTTCCTCGGTTCGCCCGGGTGCCTGCGCTCTGACGCCACCTGGATGGCGCACCGGCCCGTCGCTCACCCATCCCGGGTGGTGGGGGTGGTGACCAGCACGTCCTCGGCGGAGGCCTGGGTCTCGGCCTGCTCGTGGCCGCGGGAGCCCTGCTCCGGATCGAACCACGCGAGGTTCTCCGGGGTGATCCCGAGCATCTGCCGGGCCCCGACGGAAACGGGCCGCGACGTCAGACCGGTCGCCGCCTGGACCCGGAGGGTGTGGGTGCCGGCCTGGTAGCTCCGTTCGAAGTGGGACCCGAGGAACTCGCTCGAGAGGACGGTGGCCCTCAGGGCGTTGCGGCCGACCGGCTCCGGCTCGTGTTCGCCGGCATCGGCGACGGTCACCCACTCGGGCCGGAACACCACCGAGACGTCGCGGCCGACCGTCGGACCCGTGCCCGAAGGGTCGAGTGCGACGTCGAAGACGGTGCCCTCGCCCAGCGACGGCAGCGCGACGGTGAACGCGTGGGATCCGACCTCCGTCACGGTTCCGCGCACGATGTTCGCGTCCCCGACGAACGTGGCGACGAAGGCGTTGGCGGGACGGTGGTAGAGCGTCCACGGATCGCCGACCTGCTGGATCCTTCCCTCGTGCATGACGACGACGCGGTCGGACATCGACAGCGCCTCCGACTGATCGTGGGTCACGTAGAGCACGCTCGTCTCCGTACTCCGCTGCAACTGCCGGATCTCGTCTCGCATCCGTGCGCGGAGCAGGGCGTCCAGGTTGCTCAGCGGCTCGTCCATCAGGACGAGGGCGGGCCCGGTGGCGAGCGCACGGGCCAGCGCCACCCGCTGCTGCTGTCCGCCGCTCAGGTCGGTGGCGTACCGGCCCTCGTACTCGCCGAGCCCGACGAGCTCGAGCATTCCGCGCGCCTTCTTGCGCGCGGTGGCGCCGTTCATCCCTTGCGCCTTCAGCCCGTAGACCACGTTCTCGAGGGTCGTCATGTGCGGCCAGACGGCGTACGACTGGAAGACCATGTTGATGTCCCGCTTGTTGGGCGGCACGTTGACCGCGCCGCCGTAGACCCGCTGCCCGGCGAGAAGGATCTCGCCGCCGGCCGGCGTGTGCAGTCCCGCCACGCACCGCAGGGTCGTCGTCTTGCCGCAGCCGCTGGGCCCGAGCAGCGTCACGAACTCCGAGCCCCCGATCTCGAGGTCGAGATCGGGCACGGCCACCGACGCGCCGTAGGCCGCGACGAGCCCTTTGATCTGGAGGGCGGCATCGGTCGCCGTGGCCGGTTGCCCGTTCACGCTTCTGTTCGTCATCTTCATCGGTGTGACCTCGTTGTCATAGGAACTCGGATTTCGGGAACTCAGACTCGCTTGTACAGGTTTCCCGGCCGCAGGACGAGCATCGCCAGTCCGATCCACACGATCATCAGGGCCGTCTCGATGAGCCCGACGACGGCCGCGGCAGGCAGCGATGCCTGGGAGGCGTAGTTGAAGGAGAGGATCGACAGCAGCATCGTGTCCGGCGTGTAGAGCAGGATCGCGGTGTTGATCTCGCGGACCGTGAAGAGGAACACCATGATCAGCGCGGCCGAGATGGACGGCTTCATCAGGGGCAGCAGGATCCTGCGCATCGTCTGCATCCGGGTCGCGCCGCACATGCGGGACGCCTCCTCGAGCGAGGCGTCGATCTGCGCGAAACCGTTGCCGGTCACCCTGGTGGCGTGCGGCAGGTACGACGCGACGTAGGCGATGATCATGATCGCCAGGGTGCCGTAGAGCGGGGTCCCGAGATACATCGCGAAGACGCCGGTGGCGAAGACGATGCCGGGAACCGCGAGCGGGGACATCGCCACCGAGTTCAGCATGCCTGATCCGCGGAACCGCACGCGCTCCGTGAAGTAGGAGGTGAACGCCCCCACGGTGACCGCCAGGATCGCGGTCGCGGCCGAGACGATGATCGTGTTGGCGAGCGCGGCCTCGAGCTCCGGCTTGGCGAACACGTCCCGCACCACCGCTGTGGTGAGGTGGATGTCCTCGAGGTTGGTCGAGGTGCTGAGCGCCCGCAGGCACAGCGCCGCGTAGGGCAGGATCGTCGTGATCAGTGCGTACAGGACCAGGAGCAGCACGATCACGTACTTCATCGGTCCCAGACCGATGCGCTTGTGGTTGCGGGACCTGCCGGTGACGGTGACGAACTTCGACGACTGCCGTATCCCGCGCTGGTACAGCCAGAGGCCGACGATGCTGAGCAGGACGAGCATCGTGCCCAGGGCCGCCGCGAGGGCGTAGTTCGCCGGGTAACCGCTGGTCGCCCGGTAGACCGTGACAGCCAGCGGCCGGAAATCCATCTTGGCGCCGAGGAGAGCGGGAACGGAGAACATGCCGGTCGCACTGATCGTGACGAAGATGACCGCCGACATCATGGCGTGCTTGACGGCCGGCAACGTGACACGCAGCGCCGTCTGCACGGTGCCGCGCCCGTTGATCAGTGAGGCCTCCTCGAGGCCGGCGTCCATGTTCTGGAGGCTGCCCGAGACGAGTAGGTAGCCGTAGGGCACGTAGTGCAACGCCAGGATGATGACCAGCCAGTGGAAGGTCATCACGTCGATCGCCACCCACGACGGGAGGTTCGCCGCGCGGGCCAGCTGGTTGAGCAGGCCGGTGCTGGGCGCGCCGAGCTCGAGGAACGCCAGCGCCCCGATGAACGGGGACAGGAACAGCGGAGCGATGACGACGATCTCGAAGAGGCGCTTGAACGGCACGTCAGTACGCGCGATGACCCAGGCCAGGGCACCGCCGATCGCGGTGGCGATGATCCCGCAGAGCACCGACATCGCCATCGTCTCGCCGAGGACTCGCCAGATCTCCAGCGACCCGTAGCTGTCGCGGATGGCGTCCAGCGTGAAGGTCGAGATGGGGTCCCGTGCGTTCTCCGACAGCGCCGCGATGAAGACGAAGGCCGTCGGCAGGAACACGAGGACCGTCAGGACCACGACGAGGACACTGATCGTGATGCGTCGCGTCACGGCCTGGCTCCGGCCGCTCGAAGCTCTGGGCGGCGCGCCGGGCGCAGCGGTGTCGTCACGATCCGGTGTCACGACGGCCATGTCGCATCTCCTCCTTGAACCGTTGCCGGCTCGGCAACGAGCTGTACCCGTGGTGCCGGCAGGGCCGGCCGGCTGCCGACCCTGCCCTCCGGACTGTGCGTCGTCGCATCTTCGTCCTGTCGTTCCTGCCGAACCAAGTCAGCTCTCGACCTGCACGCGGCCGACGCCGTTCTCGAGCGTGACCGTCGTCCCGTACCTGGCCGAGAGAGCCTGGAAGCGTTCGATGACGCGCTCGCTGTTGAGCTGGTCGGCCAGGATCGGTCGCCCTTCGGTCAGGGGGTGCTCGGCCGACCCGCCCGTGGAGCGGGTGACCTTGGCTTCCCTGGTCACCTCACGTCCCATCTCGACGGGATGCAGGGTCACCTCGGACACCTGGCCCTCGGAAAGATGCACCTTGATGATCGCCGAGCTCCACCAGGTCTCCGACGGGCCGTCCAGGCCGGGGTGGAGGGGCCACATGTCGGGAGTCAGGGTAGTGAGCCGGTCCACGTCGTGGCCCCAGGTCTCGTAGCTGTCGGACGGCACGTGCTCCAGGAACTCCGACTGGGCGAAGAAGTTTCCGAGGCCGTAGAAGATCGGCTTGCCCTGGTAGATCTCGATGCCGAGAGTCCTGTGCCAGCCGTGTCCGACGAAGATGTCGGCGCCCTCCTCGATCGCGCGGTGCGCGAACTCGCGGACGAAGGCAGGCGGCTTGTCGCCGCGTGCACCCTCGGAGATGTTGAAGTGATGCGCGACCATGACGACGTCGGCCATGGCCGACGCCGACCGGATCGAGCGAAGGTTCCCCTCGAGATCGGCCGCCTGGCAACGGGTCTCGATGCGGTAGTCGTCGGACTCCTTGAAGACCAGCTCGCCGGCAGCGGACTGGCCACCGGGAAGCACGTACTGGAACTCGTCGTCGGCGAGCATCCGGCCTGTCTTGCCCGGACCGCACTGCGCGCTGGTGCGGAGGATACCGAGCTGCCCTGCCGAGTCGCGCAGCCTGGTCGCGGCCTCCGCGGGCACGTGGTAGGTCCACTCGGTGCGCAGCGGGTTGATCCCCGGGCGCCCCACCATCGTCTCCTTGGGCCGGCCTGCCCACTCGTGCGGACGGTTGCCGGAGCTGACCGAGATCAGCGCCAGCCGGCCGGCCGGGGTCTCGACGTAGGCCGGGGCGCGGGCGTCGTCCAGGTCCTGGCCGGTCCCGGCCGTGGCGAGGCCTGCCGCGCGGCACGAGTCGATCGTCGAGGCGAGGCCCTTCTCGCCGAAGTCGAGGCTGTGATTGTTCGCCGTCGACATCACGTCGACACCCAGCCAGCGGAGCTCGGCGGGCAGATCCGGCCCGGCCAGCATGTAGCTGCCGAACCAGTCACCGCGGCCGGGGTGCAGCTCGCGGTGATCGCCGAAGTTCATCTCGAGGTGGGCGTAGGTGACGTCCGAGCCGGCGAAGAGATCGCGCACCCCGACGAACTCATCCTCGGAATGCATCGAGAACGGCCGTGTCACCATGCACTCACCGGCGATGGCGATGGACCAGTCAAAGGGTTCTGACATGCTCGGAGCACTTCCTTTCGTGGGGGTCGCCGCACGGAACGGGTTCGGTGTGCGAACGACCGTGGCGATCAGGTGTCCGCCACGCTAGGTGGCCCGGATCGCGCCCAAAAGTGCACACTTCATGCTCGACCGATCAACGCCGCTTATCACTCCGTGATCGCGTGTCCGTGGCACCCGCGCAAGAAGATCGCCGGCAGGTGCCGGCCGGGCTTATCGCCCGGTCAGGAATCGTTGGCTCCGAAGTCGTTGACCGCGCCCGGGAGCCTCCCTAACGTCCGTGGACAGGACTCGGCCGTGGTGATCGCGAGTCGCCGTTCACGCAGCGAGAGGACGCCATGCGAGACCTGAGCAGGATGTTCTCGGCCGACTGTCCCAGGGATGCCGATGGCCCCAGGGATACGGCCATGGCCTCTCGCGGCGACCTCATGCGATGAACGACGCGGCCGGCGGCGAGCCGCCCGACGGTCCGGGGGTCCCCTGGCGCCGGATCGGTCTCACGGTCCTGGTCCCGAACCTGCTCAACTCCCTCGGGCAGGGAGTCGCGACGACCGCGGCACCGCTCGCGGCCGCGGCGGTCACGAACTCGTACACCGTGGCCGCGGCCGTGGCGGCACTGCTCACGGTGGGCCAGTTCTGCTCGACGCTCCCGGCCGGCTGGCTCGTCGATCGCGTCGGCGAGCGATCCGCGATGATCGCCGCGAGCGTGGTCACCGGGACCGGTGCTCTGCTGGCCTTCCTCGGAGGATCGATCGTCCTCCTGGGGGCCGGCGCGACCCTGATCGGGGCCGGCGTGTCCGTCTTCGCCATGGCGCGGCACGCCTGGATCACGGTCGTCGTTCCGGCCCCGGCGCGAGGCAGGACGCTCTCCGCGGTCGCGGGCGTCACCCGGCTGGGCACCTTGCTCGGTCCCTTCCTCGCCGCCGCCGCGTTCCACCTGTCCGGTCACGCCGGATCGGCGTTTCTCGTGGTGGCGGGAACCGCGGTCGTGCTCCTGCCGATCGTGATCACCGCGAAGTTCCCGAGCTCGAGGATCTCCGGTGGCCCGGATGAGCGCCGTGGCGTGCTCGGCACGATGTGGGACCGGCGTGGCGTTCTGCTGCAGCTCGGGCTCACTGTCTCCGTCATCGGCTCGATGCGTACCGGCCGCCGGTTGCTGGTGCCGCTCATCGGCGTCGGCCTCGGATGGCAGGACGCTTCCATCGCGCTGCTCATCGGTGTCACCGGCGCCGTGGACCTTGCTGTCTGCTACCTCGGTGGCGCGCTCGTCGATCGGGTCGGGCGCACGTCTGTCGCTGTGGGAACACTCGTGCTCTTCGGCATCGCTCACCTCGTCCTTCCTCTGGCGATCGTGTCGCCCGCCGGCGACGTCCTGTATGTCGGGTCGGTCGCTCTGATGGCGGTGGCGAACGGAGTGAGCGGCGGTCTCGTGCCGACGATCGGCTCCGACCTGGCGGACCCGAACTCGCCCGCGACGTTCCTCAGCTCGTGGCGCCTGATCACGGACGCGGGCGGCGCGGCCGCACCGGTCGTGGTGGTAGTGGCCTCAGGCATGCTCGGCCTCGGTCCCGCTTCTCTCGTCCTGGCGTGCGCCGCTTTGCTCGCGGCGGCCGTCCTGCCACGGTTCGCCCGACGGCATCTCGGCCCGTGACGACGGCCATGTGGTCGCGCCTTGAAAACGGTTGCTCCGTGGACCGGAAATGCCCTGCGAATATCCCGGTCTTATCGGCCGATAAGAGTCTCGAATGCGAACAAGTATTCCCGTGACCTGGCAGGATATGTAGCATTCTGAATGCTGGTGCCGGGGTGAGATGTTCCCGGTCATGAGCCTTTTCATCGTGCTGATGAATTGCCCGGATGCACAGCTGCGACGAAGGAGCTGACGTGTTCACGATCCACCAGCCATGGCGCCGAGACCCCCATTCCAACCCGAAGCCGCGCAGGGCGTCCCGGAGCGCCGGCGCGGCGGCGGCCGGACTCGCGCTCGTCGCGGCTGTCGCCGTCGTACCGGCGGCGACTGCCGTTCCCGTCGACCGGCCGTCCGACCGTGGCGGGAGCGAGCAGAGCCTGCGGGTCCGCACCCCTGACGGGACCGTGCGGGGCAAGGCGGTCGGCGACGCCCAGGCGTTCCTGGGCCTGCCGTTCGCGCAGCCGCCGGTCTACGACCTCATGTGGGAGGCGCCCGTCGACCCTGAGCCCTGGGCCGGCGTGCGCGACGCCGCCGAACAGGAACCCGCGTGCCTGCAGTTCCAGCCGACCGGGGTAAAGAACGACCAGGCGACCAGCTTGGACTGTCTCTACCTCGACGTGTACCGGCCGGCCCGCGTGCCGCGCGGCGAGAAGCTTCCCGTGATGGTCTTCTACCACGGCGGAGGAGCCACACAGGGCTCCGGGGTTCTCTACGGCGGGCAGACGATCGCCGGCAGGAACGACGTCATCCTCGTCAGCGCCAACTACCGTCTCGGGGCCTCGGGCAACCTCGCGCTACCGGCGCTGGACGCGGAGAACCCCGACGCCGGCGGCAACTTCGCCCTGCTGGACCAGGTGCAGGCGCTCAAGTGGGTCGAGGAGTCGATCACGGCGTTCGGGGGTGATCCGGACAACGTCACGATCTTCGGGCAGTCCGCCGGCGCGCGGGCCGTGTGCAACCTGCTCGCCTCGCCCCTGACCGAGGGCATGATCGACCGTGCCGTCATGCAGAGCTCCCCGTGCACCGGTGGCGGCACGAGCCGGGCCTCGGCGCACGCCACGGGCCAGGAGTTCGCCGGGCTCGCCGGCTGCCCGGACGGGCCCGACCAGCTCGAGTGCCTGCGCCACGCCTGGCCGGCAGACCTGGTCCAGGCACAGGGAGAGATCGGCCGCACCTCGGGCTACGTCGGTACGCCCACCCTCCCTCAGGCTCCTGGCGACGCGATCGCCGCCGGCCGATGGCCCAGGGTCCCGGTGATGGTGGGCAACACCCGCTGGGAGGAGAAGCTGCAGAACCAGCAGCATGCCGGGATCACCGAGGCGGAGTACGAGGACCTGCTCGTGGAGGAGTTCGGCGAGGCCGCCGCGCCCCTGGTCCTCGAGGAGTATCCGGCCGGTGACTACGAGCTCCCCTTCTACGCGCTGGCGGCGGCACTCACGGACGGTGGCGCGGGGTGCAGCGTGGACGCCAACGCCAGGCTGTTCCTCGGCCAGGGCGTGCCGGTCTACCGGTACCACTTCGACGACCCGACCAGCCCGACCCTCTTCGGCTTCCAGCCCGAGGGCATCGACATGTCCAGCGCGCACAGCGGCGAGCTTGCCTACCTGTTCGACTTCACGCTCGGTGACCGGCCCCTGACCAGGGAGCAGACCCGGCTCGCGCACTCGATGCAGGACTACTGGGCCGCGTTCGCCCGGCACGGCGCGCCAGCCGCGCGAGGCGAGGTCGGGTGGCCCCGGCACACGACGCGGACGGACGAGGTGATCGTGCTCGCCCCCGAGATCCACGTGACCACCGGGCTGCGTGAGCTGCACAACTGCGCCTTCTTCGAGACGCTCCCGGACTGACGGCCCGGGGCCCGACGACGCTCCAACCGACGACAGCGACCGACGGAAGGAACCGATCCATGAGGCTCAGGCAGAATCGACTGAAAGAGATCGCAGCGACCTCGGTGGTGACGGCCGGGCTCGTGCTCGGACTGACGCAGGTGCCGCCGGCGCACCCGCCGGCACCGGCCGGCGCGGTGCAGGACGGGACGACGGTGGGGGACACCCGGAGCGGTGGAGCGGGCGGCGGAACCGTCGTCCGGACCGCGCAGGGCCGGGTCCGCGGCGAGGCCACCGCCGAGTACACCCGCTGGCTCGGCATCCCGTACGCGGCTCCGCCCGTGGGCGACCTGCGGTTCGGGGCGACCCAGCCACCGGAGGCGTGGAACGGCGTACGGGACGCCGCGGAGTTCGGCGGTTCCTGCGTGCAGGGCACCGGCTGGGACCCGGGGTACGAGGAGCCCACACTGACCGAGGACTGCCTGTACCTGAACGTCTACCGGTCGGCAGGAACCGGCGGTCGCGACGGCGGACGTCACGGCACCCAGAAGGCCGACCGCGACCGGGCGGGTCGTGACCGGGACGGCCTGCCCGTGATCGTCTGGATCCACGGCGGCGGCAACACCGGCGGTGCGGGCCGGGACACCGACCCGGCCAAGTTCGTGGCCCGGCACGACGCCGTCTACGTCACCGTCAACTACCGGCTCGGCGCACTCGGCTACCTGGCGACGCCGGCCCTGGAGACCGAGAACGGCGACGGGAGCACCGGCAACTACGGCATCCTCGACCAGCAGGCGGCGTTGCGCTGGGTGCAGCGGAACATCGACGGGTTCGGCGGCGACCCGGGCAACGTGACCATCGCCGGCCAGTCCGCCGGCGCGGGCAACTCGTGCGTGCACCTGTCGGCGCCCGGCTCCGAAGGGCTTTTCGACAAGGTGATCATGATGAGCGGCGGCTGCTCCGCGCGCGGCCTCGACGAGGCCCGCAGTACGGGCGAGGAGTTCGCCGCCGTGCTCGGCTGTGCCGCCGCGGCCACGCAGGTGGAATGCCTGCGTGGCAAGGAGCCCGCCGAGATCCTGGCGGCGCAGCAGGAGGTGCGGATCAGCGGCGCCGTCTCGGGCACCGGGATGCTCCCGCAGGACCCGCTGGAGCTCCTCGAGGCCGGCGAACTGGCCGACGTCCCCGTGCTCCTGGGCGGCACCTCCGACGAGCGCCAGCAAGCGGTGTTCAGCCAGTACGACCACCGGGGCGCACCCCTCACGGCCGGCGGCGTCGACGCGCTGGTCGAGGAGTCGTACCCCGGACACGCCGATCGCGTGCGCGAGGTGTACCCGGTGGACGACTACTGGTCTCCCACCGTCGCGTGGGGTGACATCACCAGCGACGAGCGCGCCTGCCGCGACCAGACCACACGCGACCGCATGGGCGCGGGCAACACGACGTACGTGTACGAGTTCGCCGAGCAGGACGGCCCGCCGTTCACCTCCATCTGGCGACTCGGGGTCGACTACCCGTTCGGCGCCACCCACGTGAACGACCTGGGCTACCTGTGGGACTACCTGGGGACGGCCCTGCCGTTCAGCCGTGAGCAGGTGCAGCTGGGCGACCAGATGTCGGCCTACTGGTACGCGTTCGCGGCCACCGGCGCGCCCGGCGTCGCCGGCGCGCCGGACTGGCCCCGGTACGAGCCCGGCGGGCGAGAGATGCAGTTCGCCGCCCCGTCGGGCGAGGCGGTATCCCACGCCGTCATCGACGCGCAGCACCGCTGCGGACTGTGGGACGAGGTGAGTCCCGCGGAGTGAGTGACGTGTGCCCAGGCCGGACTCGGTTTCTCCGCTCGTTGCGGGTACGTACGCTCAACGGCGCTCATGTCTCCAGCCGTCCCTGAAGCCACGTGAGACCGCGGCCGAGGTGCGACTGCGTCACGGGGGCGTCGAAGGCGATGGCCTCGAAGCCGTGCGGAGCACCGGGGACGAGCGCGAGTTCGCAGTCGACGTCCGCCTCCCGCAGCCGTTCGGCGTAGGCGAGGTTCTCGTCCAGGAACAGGTCGATGCCGCCGATGCCGATCCATGCCGGAGGCAGCCCGGCGAGGTCGACCCGCCTGGCCGGAACTGCGTACTCGGGGACGTCGGACCCGGGTGGGCCCCCCAGATAAGCCGTCCAGCCGCTGCGGTTCGCCCGGTTGTCCCAGGCCGGATGCCGCAGTGCGTCCAGTTCGGCCCTCGCGGCGGTGCGGTCGTCGAGCATCGGCGCGCAGAGCAGTTGCGCGACCGGCTGCTCGCCGCCGGCATCGTGCAGTCGCTGCGCCAGACCTGTGGCCAGGCCGCCGCCGGCGCTCGCTCCGGCCACGGCGATGCGGGCCGGGTCGACCCCGAGGTCACTCGCATTGCGCTGGAACCAGTGCCAGGCGGCGAGACAGTCGTCCGCGGCGGCCGGGAACGGGTGCTCGGGAGCCAGGCGGTAATCGACGGAGACGCAGACGAGTCCGAGTCCGCGCGCGAAGGCAGCGCAGATCCGGTCGTCCTGGCGCGGTGAGCCGATGACCAGGCCGCCGCCGTGTATCCACAGCAGTCCCGCGCCGGACGCCGCCTCGGTCGGCCGGTAGATCCGCACGCGCACCGCGTCGTCGTGCCGGTCGCTGACGTGAGCGCCCTCGATGGTGCTCGCGGGGATCAGGCGACCGATCGCCCGCAGGAGCTTCAGCTGCCAGCGGCGCTGGACGGGTGCCACCGGGGTTCGCCGATATGCCTTGCGAAGCTCGGGGTGGATGCGTTCGGTTTCCATGGCGCCTCCATGGGTTCGCGGTGCGGTGGGGCCGTCCCCGCGCCAGGAGGCCGACAGACGGGGGCCCGGTCGTCGGCGCGGCACCGAGCGGAGCTGGAGCAGCTGGGGGGGCTCATGGCTTTTCGGATCAGTTGTCGAGCAGGGACTTCATCTTGTCCGCGATGAGTCCGGTCGCCCGCTGGGGCATGAGGCGCGAAAGCCGATCGAGCATGCGGGCGTCGCCGCCGATGCGGACCCGGTAGCGGCCCTTCTCGACCGCTGCGATGATCTGCTCGCCGGCGTCGGCCGCGCTGGTCATCTTCGGCAGGTTGTCGTCGGTGGCCGCTTTCCGGCCGGGTATCCCTGATCCGGAGTTCTTGAGGATGTCGGTCCCGACCGCGCCGGGGAAGACGACCGTGACCGCCACCGAGGTGCCGCGCAGTTCGGCGTACAGGCCCTCGGTCAGCAGGCGTACCGCCGCCTTGCTGGCCCCGTACGCGCTCTGCCCCGGAATCGGGACCAGCGCGCCCATGCTGGAGACGTTCACCAGGCTCGCCTCGGGACGTTCGAGCAGCACCGGAGTAAAGGCCTTGACCATGTTGACGGTGCCCCAGAAGTTGACTCCCATGACCTTCTCGATCTCGTCGAAGCCGAGTTCATGGATCGACGCGAATCGATGGACGATCCCCGCGACGTTGATCACGCCGTCGACCTGGCTGTGCACCTTCTGCACCTCGCCCGGCAACTGCTCGATCGCCGCACGGTCGGTGATGTCGACCGCGTGCGTGGACAGTCGCCCCTCGCCGGCGGCGGCCAGGCGCGCGGTCTCGGCCAGGCCGTCGTCGCTGCGGTCGACCGCGGCCACGCGCGCGCCCCGCTTGATGAGTCCGAGGACGACTTCTCGCCCGATGCCGTTGCCACCGCCGGTCACGACGAAGACCTTCGCTGCTGTACGCATGTGCTTCTCCTTCTGCTCGCGGTCCAGTGGTACTGGCGCCCGCAGCGACCTCCGCACAACCGGACAGCCGTGTCCGGTTACTGTAGCCTCGTGAACGCCCAACGCAAAGCCAACCGTGGACCACGTGCCGCCCGGGCCAATCGGCGAGCGCTCATCGCGGCGGCGCTGGAGGTGTTCGCCGAGAGCGGCATCGACGCGCCGCTCAGCGCGGTCGCGAAACGGGCCGGGGTCGGGCAGGGAAGTCTGTACCGGCACTTCCCGGACCGGATCAGCCTGGTCCTGGCGGCGGTCGAGGACAATGTCGCCGAGTTGGAGGCCGTTGCGGCCGATCCGGCCCGCACCCTCGACGACCTGCTGGAAGTCGTCACACGACAGATCATCGACTCGGTCGCCTACGTCGACATCATCGCCGCGGCGCCGACCGACCCGCGGCTGGAGGCGCTCTCCGAACGCGTCCGGGTGCCGATCGCGACCGCGCTCCGGCGAGCGCAGCGAGCCGGAACGGCCCGGGAGGCGATCACCGTCGACGAGATCATGCTCGCCGTCGGCATGGTCGCCACCCTCGTCGCCAAGATGCCGGCCCCGGACCGCCGCGTGACGGCCGAGGCCGCATGGGCCCTGCTCAACCGCGCCACGCGCCCCTGACCTCGGCGGACCGCCCGGACCCCGGCTTCTCCGCTCGCTCCGGCGGCGCCGACCAGCATTATGCCAATCTCGTGGCGACTTTTGCTTGACGATCGACATAAGTGGTCGCTAAGTTGTCCGGTATGCGAGTCGATGACGCCAAGCAGGACCTGCGCGCCCCCGTGGTGGGCGCCGGGTCGCCGAGGTCCGTGCCGATCTTGCGGTTGCGCGGCATCGGCAAGGAGTTCTTCGGCAACTCCGTGCTCCGGGACATCGACCTGGAGGTGCGGGCAGGCGAGGTGCACGCGCTCGTCGGGGAGAACGGTGCCGGGAAGTCGACGCTGATGAAGATCATCGCGGGTGTTCACCGTCCCGACGGCGGCACCATGGAGCTCGACGGCGAGCAGGTGGCCTTCGCCACGCCGCTCGCGGCACAGCACGCCGGCGTGTCCACGGTCTTCCAGGAGTTCAACCTCCTGCCCGAGCGCTCCGTCGCCGAGAACGTCTACCTCGGCCGCGAGCCGCGGCGGCGCGGTGTCGTGGACCGGCGGCGTATGCAGGAGGACACGACGCGCCTCCTGGCCGGACTCGGCCTGTCCGGTCTCGCTTCCTGGATGCGGGTCGGGTCGCTCTCCGTCGCCCAGCAGCAGATCGTCGAGATCGTCAAGGCGATGTCCTACGACGCGCGCATCATCTCGATGGACGAGCCGACGGCCGCGCTCGCCGATCAGGAGGTCGAGCTGCTCTACGACCTCGTCCGCCGGCTCAAGGCGCGGGGTGTCGCGATCCTGTACGTCTCGCACCGCCTCAAGGAGATCTTCGACCTCTGCGACACCATCACGGTGCTCAAGGACGGCGGTCACGTCCTGACGACGCCCGCGGCCCAGATCGACGCGGACCGGCTCGTGCGCACCATGGTGGGCCGCGATTTCGCCGGGTACTTTCCCGACAAGGACGCCTCGATCACGCCGGGCGAGGTACGGCTCGCACTCGACGGCGTCGGCAACACACAGGTCGACGACGTCACGCTGCAGGTTCGCGCGGGCGAGGTCGTCGCGCTCGCCGGCCTGCAAGGATCGGGCCGTACCGAGATCGCTCACGGCATCTTCGGCATCGCGCCGTTCACGCGCGGCCGGGTGCAGGTGGGCGGGCGTACGGTCGACATCCGCTCGCCTCGGCAGGCGGTCCGCGCCGGACTCGCCCTCGTCACGGAGGACCGCAAGACCGAGGGGCTCGCGCTGGGCCGGTCGATCATGGCCAACGCACGGCTGGTGCTGGACGCCGTGGCACCGGGATCGTCGAACCGCCGCGCGCGCCGGCTGCCCGGGATCCTGTCCTCCCTGGAACTGGTCGCCGCGTCGCTGGAGACCGAGGCGCAGTTCCTGTCCGGGGGCAACCAGCAGAAGGTCGTCCTGGCGAAGTGGCTCGTCACCGAGCCTCGGACCATCGTCCTTGACGAACCGACCCGCGGGATCGACGTCGGTGCCAAGCGGGCCGTGTACGACCTCGTGCGCGAGCTCACCGCCCGGGGCGTCGCCGTGCTGCTCATCTCCTCGGAACTGCCCGAGGTCGTCGCCATGGCCGACCGGATCCTCGTCATGCGCGACGGCCGCCTCGCGGGCGAGCTGCCCGGCGGCAGCGACGAGGAAACCGTGATGGCGCTGGCCACCGACGCCGGGGGGAACCCCGGCGAGCACGTCCACGTCGATCGCGCCGCCAAGCGGACCGACCCCACAGACTCTCAGGAGGAACGATGAGTACCGCGGTCAGGGTCGGCGCGCCGCCCGCGACCCCGACGGCGAGCCGTCGCCGCCGGCTGGGTTCGACGGAGATCGTCTACATCGCGCTGGTCGCCATCGTCGTCGTCGCCGGAGTGCTCGTCGCGGTCCGCGGCGGCAACCTCTTCAGCACGTCGAACACGGCCTACATGCTCACGCAGACCAGCCTGCTCGGCTTCGTCGCGATCGGGCAGACCTTCGTGATCCTGTGCCGCTCCCTGGATCTGTCGGTCGGGTACGTCGTGGCGCTGTGCTCCATCATCGGCGCCACGACGATGGGCGGCGATCCTTCCCGGGCGTGGCTCGGCGTGCTCGCCGCGCTCGGCGTGGCCGCACTCGTCGGTCTCGTGAACGGCCTCGTCATCGCACGGCTGCGGGTCAACGCCTTCATCGCGACACTCGGTGTCGGACTGATCGTCAAGGGCTTCCTCGACACCCAGTTCAAGGGGCCGGCGGGTGAGGTCCCCCCGATGTTCCAGGCGTTCGGGTACACCCGCATCGGACCCGTTCCGATCTCCACGCTCGTGATGCTCGCCGTCGCGGCCGTGGGCGTCGTACTGCTGGCCCGGACGCGCCAGGGCCATCACATGTTCGCCGTGGGCGGGAACATCGACGTGGCCAGGCTGTCCGGCATCCGCACGGACCGCACGATCGTCGTCGCGCACATCCTGTGCTCGCTCTGCGCCGGTGTGGGCGGGCTGCTCATCGCGGCGCGATTCGGCACCGGCAACGCGCTCGTGTACTCCTACGGGCTCGACCTCGACTCGATCGCGGCCGTCGTCCTGGGCGGGACCCTGCTGCTCGGCGGCCGCGGATCCGTCATCGGGACGGTGGGCGGGGTCCTGATCCTCGCGGTCCTGGACACCGTGTTCAACGTGCTCGACGTCGACCCGTTCTTCAAGGACGTCCTGCGCGGCGTCATCATCATCGCCGCCGTGGCGCTGTACGCCCGGCGCCAGATCGACCCTGCCAGCAGCCGCGCGCGGTTCGGGCAGGGCGGAACCTCGACGAGGACGGGAGGTGCGTCCGCATGACCGCCGACGCCCCGCGCACGACGCTGCCCGCACGCGACTCCGCCAGGACCTGGGCCGACCGGTTCACCGCGGGCGGCAGCTGGACGGTCTTCGCCGTCCTCGTGCTGGTGTTCGCCGCGATCCTCGCACTCAACCCGTCCTTCGGCGAGCCGACGTCGCTCATGGCCTTCGCCAAGAAGGCGGCGCCCCTGGTCATCCTGGCGATCGGACAGTACTTCGTCATCGTCTCGGGAGAGTTCGACCTGTCGGTCGGCTCGCTGGTCGGCGCCCAGGTCGTGATCGCCGCCCGGCTCATGGACGGCGACGCCGCGATGACCTGGCCCGTCATGACCCTCATGCTCGCCTTCGGCCTGGCGGTCGGGCTCGTCAACGGGCTGATCACGACCCTGCTCAAGGTGCCGTCGTTCATCACCACCCTCGGCATGATGCTCGTCCTGTACGGGGCCATCCGCCTGTGGACCGGGGGAGCGCCGACGGGCGCCCTGACCGAGGGCTTCCGGCAGTGGGGCCGTGGCGGGGTGCCCGACACACCCGGCCAGTTCCAGGTGCCGTACGCGGTCATGATCGCCGTCGTGCTCGGCGTCGTCGCCGCGGTGCTGATGCGCCGGCCGTTCGGCCGCACGCTCGTGGCCACGGGGGACAACGACGTCGCCGCCGGCTACGCCGGCTCGGCCGTGTGGTGGGTGCGCACGCGCGCCTTCCTGCTCTCGGGCTTCTGTGCCACGGTCGCGGCCGTCCTCATCGGCGGGTACGCCGGCGTGACCGCCCAGGTGGGTGAGGGGCTGGAGTTCATGGCGATCACCGCCGTGGTGCTCGGCGGCGTGATGCTCGGTGGCGGCCGCGGCACCGTGATCGCCGCGATGGCCGGCGCCCTCACCCTGGAGGCGTTGTTCACGCTGTTCAACCAGCTGAGCCTGCCCTCGAGCATCCGTCCGGCGGTCCAGGGCCTGATCATCATCGCCGCCGTCGCCTATGCCAGCCTTCCGCGCCTCCGGCGGCGCCGGGGTTCCCCGCCCACGGCGGGCGCGTCCGACGCACCGAAGGAACTGGACCCGGCGAACCACTGACCAGCACAACTCACGCCACAACCATCCGAATGATCGATCCTGTCGCCCGCTGGGAGCGGGCCCGAACGACGATGTTCCGAGGAGAAGAGAACGACATGCGACACACCAGAGTCCTACTGGCGGGCGCTGCCACGGCAG
This sequence comes from Myceligenerans halotolerans, assembly GCF_054782975.1. Taxonomy (NCBI): domain Bacteria; kingdom Bacillati; phylum Actinomycetota; class Actinomycetes; order Micrococcales; family Promicromonosporaceae; genus Myceligenerans; species Myceligenerans halotolerans. The sequence continues at coordinate 49,418 of NZ_BAAGRL010000007.1, read as the reverse complement.
CACTCCTCCTGACAGCCGCCTGTACGACCGACCTGCCCGCCGACGACCCGGCGACCGCGGGCGCCGAGACCTCCGCGCCCGCGGAGACCGAGGGCGGCGACGAGTCGGGCGCGAACAGCGAGTGGTTCGTCGAGGCGGACTACGAGACCGAACTCGCGCAGCGCGACATCGACCCCGAAGGGAACCCGGACGAGCCGTGGCTCCAGGCGATCGACCCGGAGTACGCCGACACGGCGGACCTCGCCGCCGAGGGCGGGGACAAGACCCTGTGCTTCTCGAACGCGTCCGTCTCCAACCCGTGGCGGGTGACGGGATGGATCACGATGCAGCAGCAGGTGGAGGTGCTCACGTCGGAGGGCGTGATCGGCGAGTTCCGGGTGTCCGACGCGGCCGACGACGACAACAAGCAGATCTCCGACATCCAGGCGTTCGTCGAGTCCGGTGACTGCGACGCGATCATCGTCTCGCCGTCGACGACGGCGACGCTCACCCCGGCGGTCGAGGCGGCCTGCGAGAGCGGCGTGCCCGTCATCGTGTTCGACCGCGGCGTGAACACCGACTGCATGGTGACCTTCATCCACCCGATCGGCGGCTACGCCTACGGGGCCGACGGCGCGGAGTTCCTGGCCGACAACCTGGACCCCGGATCGAAGGTGCTCGCGCTGCGGATCCTGCCGGGCGTCGACGTGCTCGAGAACCGCTGGGCCGCGGCCGACAAGGTCTTCGCGGAGTCCGACATCGAGGTGGTCGGTGCGGAGTTCACCGGCGGCGACGCCGCACAGATCAAGGACATCGTGACGCAGTACCTGCAGCGCGGCGAGGTCGACGGCATCTGGATGGACGCCGGTGACGGATCCGTCGCCGCCGTCGAGGCGTTCGAGGACATGGGCAAGCCGTACCCCGTGATGGTCGGGGAGGACGAGATGAGCTTCCTGCGCAAGTGGCAGGAGACGGGGATGACGGCGATCGCGCCGGTCTACTCCAACTTCCAGTGGCGCACCCCGATCCTCGCCGCGCAGATGATCTGGGAGGGTGAGGAGGTCCCGTCCGAGTGGGTCCTGCCGCAGGCCCCGATCGAGGCCGACGAGCTCGAGGCCTACCTCGACGCGAACGCCGACATGCCCTCCCTGCACTACGCGAAGTACGGCGGCGAGGACCTGCCGGGCTTCCCGGAGGCCTGGACCGACCGCTGACCGACCGCTGACGGACCGTCGACGCACGCACCACTGACACGACCGCCGAAGAGACCGCCGACAAGGTGGCCCGGCGGCC